>JBEKIV010000287.1:0-4688 GCA_050011595.1 Tepidisphaeraceae bacterium | reverse complement strand
AACCCGATGCACAACCCCATCGACGTCAGAATGACGATCCTCAACGACCACTTGAGAGTTTCCTGCGATTTGCCAGTCAAGCGGGCAAAATTGTATTTCCCCGCATCCCTTCGTCAAACCACGCGAGTATTCCGCTACGACGTCGGCGGCTTCTGGGGCCAATCTTCCGCATCCCGCAGCTTCTCGATTTCTTCCCGATCGAAAAACTCTCCCCGATCGATTCCCAGGCAAGTTCTCGACGCCTCCTGCCAGGCCTTTCGGCTCATCAGGTTCCCCTGCCAGAACGGCCAGGTCCGGCATTGCAGCGGCCGCGCCTCGTACACCGTGCAAATCCGCTTCGGATGCACGACATTCCCATTGCGTTGTGCGTCTTCCACCGGCATTTCCTTCATGAATACGCAATCAAATCCGCCATGGCGCGGATTCCGGATTTCCTTCAGCGCCAGTCTCCCGCCCACTTTCCGGCAATACGTCTCGATCAATTCCTGCCGCGATATTCCGAGGATTTCCATCAGCTTCGCGATCTCACGCCGGCCGATCCACACGTACCCCGGAGCGCCGCTACAGCAGTTGCCGCACTGGCTGCACGTAAACCGCAGACCCTCCGCAAACCACGGCGCCGTCGATTCACTCGATTCCAAAACCTTCAGTTGCATGATGTGGTTGGATTATACCGGCTGGAAGACTAATGACTAATGACCAATGACCAATGACAATTTTTACGACAGCCAATACCACGCCGCCGCCACGATGACCGCCTGAACCGCGACGAACACCGTCAGCCCCATCGCGATTCGCTTGGTCAGTCGCGGCCGCCGCGTTTCGCCGCGCTGAAAACCTACCCCCATCTGATTTTGAACCGCCGCGATGATGAGGTTGGCCTCGAACCGGCTGATCCCCAGCGTCTGGGCCGTTCGAACCAGCGATTCACGCCGGCTCCACGGCAATACCGTCCCCACCAGTTGCTCCGCCACCAGGTCCGCAAAATCCAGCGCCGACGAACTCCGCGATCCCAATACCGCCGAACGCGACCAATCGCCGCGGCGCATCCCGACTTCAACCGGCTTAATCCGCATTACCCCCAGTCTACTTCCATCGCCGCCGCAGGCCGCAAATTGCCCCCGTTTTCCACACCCCACGCCGCAAGACCCCGTTATGTCTATGGCGAATCTTCCGGCTGTGACGTTAAACTGCCAATCCCCATGAAATGGCTCAAACGCCTCCTCTACCTGATCGCCTTGGTCCTCCTGGCCCTCATCGCCTTCGCCCTGGTCGGGATCTATCTCTATCGCGGCACCCCAAGTTGGTACCGCCCCCGCGTCGCCACGACTCAGCAGATCAAGGATGCCGCCAACAGCGCCGACCAGAAACTGCTCGATCTTTTCAGTTGGGCCGCCAGCGCCCAGGCCCAGCAGCTTCGCCGAATCCACGGAATCTCCAGCCCCACGGATGCGCCCGTTGGACCCAAGACCGTCACGTTCAACGAAGATGAGGTCAATTCATTCATCGCCTCCTGGAAGAATCCCGACAAAAGCGAGCTTGAGCAGCGTATTTCCCGCTATTTCACTGATGGCCGCGTCGTTTTCGACACCGATGCGGTCATCCTCGCCGGACAATCCCCCGCGTTCGGCGCCCTGGCCAGCGCCCAATTCGATCCCGGCATCGACGCCCAGGGCAATCTGAACGTCACGCTCGATTCCATTCACGCCGGCCTGCTTCCCATCCCCCAACTCACCCTCGCCCCGCATCTGAGAAGCTTGCAGTTCCTGCTCCAGCAGCAGTTGGCTCTGCAACGGCACGCCGTCACCATCGACTCCGCCCTGACCGCCAACTCCTCCGCCCTGGCCGCCTGCTGGCTGCGCCTGTTATTATCGGCCCTGAACGATCAACCCGCCGATCCCATCCTGATCATCCCCTTCAACATTACCAACCTTCACCATGGCCTGCCCGTCAAGCTCACCGCCATCCAGATCGTCCCCGGCCAAATCACCCTGACCCTCACCCCGCTGGCGCCCGAGGATCGCGAAAATCTACTCGAACGCCTCCAACAACCGTGGCCGCCGGCGCGTCAATAGCATCACCCGGCGCTTTGATTTCGCCGTGTAGCCGCAATACCGTTCAATGGCGGTAGTTGCCTCATTCCATTAGCCCCCGGCTTTGCCGGGGTTTGCGCGAGAATGGGTCGGCCTTTTTGCTCAAGGTGGGTTGCGCTACGCTCATTACGGAAAACCCCGGCAAAGCCGGGGGCTAACGGAAAAAACTGCTCGCCGATCTCCCGACAATCCCTCGCGGAATTTGCCCGATCGCCCGCAGCTTTTGCGCGTCGGTCAACCCGATGGAGCCGGCATCGCGCCGGATGGCGTTCTAAAAATTCGACCGCGCGATCGCGGTGTTTTCGCCGGATTTTCAGGGCTTTGCGCGTTGCACGCACTGCCGCTTTCCGCGGACTTATCCCCGCATCCCATTGCTTGGCATGCCGCTTGTACTGCCTCGCCTGACGTTGGGTCGTTTTGCGGAGCAAGTGCGCATCAAGCGATGCTCGGTGAATTGGATCACAGACCTGACGACGGATCTTTTTGCGGAGCAAATGTCCATGGATGTCCCGAAGGATCTCGGCCAACGAATCGTCGAGGCGACTCGCCTTGCCGTTGCGTTGCATTTCCAACGCTCGCCGCGAACTAATTTCCTGTCGATCGGCGGAGCCGATCGCGTGGGTGGAGCCGTCACGGACGGCGGCCTCCGCTCCCTGCCCCAGCCGACGCCGCTCGGCGCCGGCGCTCTTGCCGAAAGCGAGGCCGCATGATTTATGGCCTCTATCTCTCGGCTTCCGGCGTCCTGACCAATTCGTACCGGCAGGACGTCATTGCCTATAACATTGCCAACTCCGAAACCGTTGGCTTCAAGAAGGACATGGCCCTGCTCCAGCAGCGCCCGACCGCCGCCCAGGAACTGGCTCGTTCGAATCTGACCAACTCCCTGCTCGAACCGGTTGGCGGCGGACTGCTCGCCTCCAGCACCGTCGTCAATTCCCTTCCCGGTGAAATCGAACCCACCGGCAACAATTTCGACGTCGCCCTCCAGGGCAACGGGTTTCTCGCCGTTTCTTCCGATGGAAAAATCCATCTGACCCGCAACGGCCAGATGGCCCTGGACCGCGCCGGCCGGCTGGTATTGTCCAACGATCCCAACCAGGCCGTCCTCGACGGCAAACAAAGCCCGATCGTTTTGGACTCAACGACTCCCACAACCATCGCCACGGACGGAACCATCACTCAGAACGGCAAGATCGTCGCGGCGCTGGGCCTGTTCAACGTGAGCGATCCGTCGACGCTCAGGAAGGACGGCGCAACGCTGCTGTCCACCCCCGATGGCGCGCAGCTCAACCGGGCCGCGCCCACCGTCCGCAGCGGGTTCGTCGAGCGTTCCAACGTCGATCCGGCCACCGAGCTGACCGAATTGATGGATGCCCAGCGTCAGCTCGAGGCCAATGCCAACATGATTCATATCCAGGATGAAACGCTCGACAAGCTGGTGAACGATGTCGGAAGGATCAGTTGAGCTGAACGACTGAGTTGGGGTTTTGCAATGGCCATTACCGCGCTACATTCCGCCGCCACCGGATTGCGTGGGCTTTCCACCGCCATCGACGTGATCGCCAACAACCTGGCCAACGCCGAGACCACCGCTTTCAAGGGCAGCCGGGTGAATTTCGAGGACCTGTTCTATCAGACTCAAAAGCCGCCCGGCGCCACCAGCGGCAACGGCGACATCTCCCCCTCCGGAATCTTCGTCGGACTGGGAACCCGAATCAGCAACACCCAGCTCGACCTGACCGAAGGGAGCATGCAAAGCACCGGCAACAACATGGATGTCGGCATTCAGGGGTCCGGATTCTTCCGAGTCAAAGTCCTCAGCACACTCGGCGACGGCACCGCCTACACGCGCAACGGACAGTTCTTCGTGAACAATCAAAACCAACTCGTCGTCGGCATGGGCGACGGTTACCTGCTCGACCCGCCGCTGACCATTCCCACCGGCGTCGCCAGCATCCAGATCAGCCAGGACGGCATCATCACCGGCATCAAGGCCGGCCAGACCGCGCCCAGCCAGCTTGGGCAGTTCCAAATCACCCAGTTCGTCAATCCGCAGGGCCTGCAACTGCTCGGCGGCAGCCTCTACCAGGAAACCGAGGCTTCCGGACCCCCGATCCTAAGCAATCCCGGCGACCAGGGCGCCGGCACGCTGCTGCAAAATTACGTCGAAGCCAGCAACGTCGATCCCGTCACCGAACTGGTGACTTTGATCCAGACCCAGCGGGCTTTCGAGTTGAACAGCCAGTCGATCCAGACCGCCGACCAGGCGTTGGAAACCATCACGAATCTCCGCCGCTCGTGATCGGATGTCTCAGGAACGTGAGGCCGCGATGAATCACCGCAAGCTCGGCAAACGAAAGCAAGTGCAACTGCTTGTCGCGCTGACCATTCTCGCCTGGGCCACGCAGACCCTGATGCATCAATGGGGTTTTGGCCAGGAGGTGCTGCCGGCGACGGATGCCGCCTCGGATTTGCGGGCCGACGAGAAATTCGTCTCCGGCAACGCCGATTCCACGCCCGGCGGCACGCTGGAACTGCGGCAGGAGGCCTCCATTTTCGGCGCGGACGTGAAGCTCAAGCAGGTCTGCCGATGGT
>JBEKIV010000286.1:0-4719 GCA_050011595.1 Tepidisphaeraceae bacterium | reverse complement strand
GACGCAATGGCCGCGGGCGTCATTTGATATCGGACCAAGCCAAACATCCCGACGAGAACGGCAATGCCCCAGGCCATAACCATCGGTGGTCCGAGTATCCTTTTTCCGACCGCGTTCGGGGACATAATTCACACTCTCGGCAAAAGCGGGAGAGCGGTTTATGTCTCGTCAGCACTTTTTCTATAAATCCCGCCGGATGCGTGGGAAACGGCCGTCCTCCAAATTTTATCTTGCCTTCGCTGCGGTAGGGCGGTTTTGGGTATAATCCGCGGCCATGAATTCCGATAACCTTTTCAAACTGCTGGATGATTTCAAAATCGAGACGCCAAGCTGGGGATATGCCGACACGGGTACGAGGTTTGGCAAGTTTCTTCAGCCGGCCGCGGCTTCGACGATCGAGGAAAAGCTGGCCGATGCGGGCATGGTGCATCGCTATACCGGATGTTGCCCGACCGTGGCGGTGCACGTGCTGTGGGATTTTTCGATGGGCGTCGATGCGACGGCCACCGCCGCCGTCGCCGCCAAACACGGCGTCCGCATCGGGTCCATCAATCCAAACCTGTTTCAGGACCAGGTCTACAAATTCGGCTCGGTTTGCAATCCCGATGAATCGGTGCGCGAGCATGCCCATCGCCATCTGATGGACTGCATCGCCATCGCCAAGGCCGTCAAGAGCGATCTGCTCAGCCTCTGGTTTGCCGATGGCACCAATTACCCCGGCCAGGACGACATCGTCGAGCGCAAGCAGCGCATGCACGGCGCCCTGCGTCAATGGCACGATGCCATGCCCCGCGGAATGACGATGCTGGTGGAATATAAGCCGTTCGAGCCGGCGTTCTATCACACCGACATCGCCGATTGGGGGATGAGCTACGTCTTCGCCAAGGACGCGGGCCCCAATGCCCGCGTCCTGGTCGATACCGGCCATCATCTTCAGGGGCAGAACGTCGAGCACATCGTCGCGTTTCTCATCGATGAAGAGATGCTCGGCGGGTTCCATTTCAACGACCGCAAATACGCCGACGATGATCTGACGCTCGGCAGCATCGATCCCTACGCGGTGTTCCGCATCTTCCACGAAATCCGCAACGCCGCCGACCTCCGCGGCCGCGACGTTTCCGACATCGCCTACATGATCGATCAAAGCCACAACCTGAAGCCGAAAATCGAGGCCATGATCCAGACCGCCGTCACCGCCCAGGAACTCTATGCCAAGGCCTGTCTGGTGGACCGAAAGAAGCTGCGCGATGCCCAGACCCGGATGAACATCGTGGACGGCGAGCAATGTCTGCGCGACGCGTTCTTCACGGACGTTCGCCCGATGTTGGCCGAATGGCGGAAAACGAAAAATCTCGATCCGAATCCGCTGGAGGCTTACCGCGCCAGCGGATACGAGGCCAAAGTTGGCAAGGAACGCGAAGCATCTCGGGCGGCGCGCGGGATCAAGGCTTCAGGGTCGTATGCGTGAGGGTTTGGAAATCGCGCCAGGGTTGCCCTTTGCATTTGCGCCCAACGGTGGTGGGTGAGGTCAGTTCAAATTCCTACAGTCCGATGTAACGAGAGGGGAAGCCTTTGACAAAAAAGTCGAAGGGCTTTCTCGTTGTGTAGGAAAGACTTACGCCATCCAGCATGAGGTTCAAAGACACGATTTCGAGCAATCGAATTGGCGGACTAATCGGCCGTAAGCCACTTGTCGACAAGCGCTTGCGAGAGTTCGGAAGTCTTCGTGGTAAAATCTGCTCGTACCGCACGATTTCGATCCGCTCCTTCGAGATGCAGCGTTATCAGACGATTAACCCAGGCCTGCAGTAACCTCTGGCTGGTGAAAACTTTCTGAGACTCCGCCGAAATGGGGAAGACGCGATGTTTCCACACAGCCGGTGCCAGTAAGCTGTATTTTTGTACGTCCGAGCGAGAACGGGAGGGATCATTTCGAAATTTTCGCAGAATGCGTGGTGCATGTAAAACTCTTGACGTATCTACCATCCGTGCTAAAATGATTTTTATTGCGATGACTACCCAGACCTTCGGGAGGTAACAATGTTTCGCCACGTCGACGCCTCGCATCAAGCTCGAATGGCGGTCATGGCAATTTCGAGCGGCGACTTAGGATCGGCTCTATTTCACGCGCGCCAAGCGAAGAACGCCTCTCATTACAACGGCGATTCCGGCGATAGTAACCCGACTGTGGGACCGGACGAACTCATCGCATGCTCCATTTCTGACCTGAAAGATCAAGCCGCATCCGCATTGACACGGGGTTATTACCCCGTGGCCATTGTCTGCTTGAAAGAGGCGATTCACAGGAGCTAAGCCATGTGCAACATACTCTCGGCGACCCGACCTTGCCGGCGCTGGGCAACGCCGTTGGAACCAAGAGGTCATCGCAACCAGCGACGCCCCAACGTCGGCAGTCTTCATCTAGGAGGCCTTAGATGGCTACGAATATTCAAGCGATCCGTCAGGAGATCGGTGAGCGGCTGAAACGAGTGAGGGTTCAACACTGGGCTGCCAAAGATTTCGCGCAAAGACTGGACATCTCCGAGTCTCAGCTAAGTCAGTTTGAGTCTGGCACCCGTGGATTCCATGTCGACATGCTATTACGGATTTCCGAATCGTTCGGAATTGCGCCGGAGCAATTACTCTATGACAAGCCTCCCGAGCGAACTTCGACGGCGGACTTCGCCAGCACGATCGATTTTCTGCAGCAAGCGCAACGCCTCGGAATTCGGAGCTTTCACCCGATTCGCGACACGGCCCTCTTCGATCTTATTCCGTTTGTTCAAGGCATGTTTTCTGGCGAGATCTGCATTACCGGTTCAAGCTTAAAAGGCCTTCAGGAAGATGTTAACCACGAGTTTGTTAACCAGATCGACCGTGTCCGTGATCGCCGAGACCAGGTCGGCCTCAAAGTGCTCATGACACATCCGAAGTTTGGGTATCACCGCGAGTCACTGGAGGGACGCACACGAGGCTCGATCGTCTCCGAAATATTTCAGGGGCTCAAATGGGCAATGACCCGCCTCCAAGTCAGGCCGGCCGACATCAAAATGGTTAAGGCGAGTCCAACCTGCTTCAGTATCTTTGTGCAAGACGGGCACCGCGGCGTCGGTTTAGTTAACCCATACCCGACGATGAAACAGGCGTTCACCTCGCTGTCGCTGATCGTTGAAAGCGTCCAAAGAGCCGACGCGCCTGGAAGAGCCCAGTCGATTTACCACAATTATTTCAACTCGAACTTTAGCTCGCCGTGGAACGATACGTCGGGCAAAATTACCGTGACACTCGCGGATGCACTGAAAGAATGCGGCCAAGAAAAGGACGACGAACTACTTGTGCGAGAAGCCGCCGACCTGACAAAGCTTCTTGACGATCTGGAGAAGCAAAAGGTGCAGCCGGTTGCACCCCGCATACCCGAATCGCCGCCGACGTCGGCAAATCGAAAGCGACTATCGTCTGGAAGAGTTCAATCCCGCGAGGTAAGTTGAGGCCGGTGAACCGAGTGCGGGCGGGGGAAAGGGGTCATAAGCCAATTCTCGAACTGGCTTATGATCCCTTTTTTTGTCGCACTCAAAAATAAATCGTGAACTCAATTTCTTCCGGATGGACCTGTCCGGTCTTGGGGTCTTTCAGCGGCTCGAACCACCAGGTGTAGGCGGCGCGTTGGCAGGGGAGATCGACGTTGTCGCTGCCGCTGGAACGCTCGATCTTCACGTCCGTTACGTTCCCGGTCGTATCGATTTTCAGAATCAGCACGACAAATGGATCGTCCATGGTTTGCAGGTCGGCGTGGGCGGCCAGGCCTAGCTTGGGCAACTCGCGGGTGCGCAGCTTCCGGCCGGTGCGGGCCTCGATTTTGCCCGCGATAAACCGGCTGGCGACGCGCGTGACCGGATAGGATTCGAAATCGCTGGTAGGGATGGGATTGCCGGCCCCCGGTTCGGGCGTGCCGGGCTTGCCCCCCGCGCCGCCGCCGCTGGCCGAGGAGGCGCCGCTTTGCTCGGAACCGGTTTGCTGATTCGAAGTCTGGTCATTGGCGGTGGAATTCGTCGGCGATTGCTCGCCGGGCGGATTCTGCTTGGGTGGCTTGGTCATCGTCAGCGGCCCGCGCGAAAGGGGATCGATCGTGTTGCCGGGTGCATTGGATTCGGCGCTCGGTTTGGCTTTTTCGGGCAGGGGAGCGGAGATTTTGGGCGAGAGGTTGGCCAGGCTCGATTCGCGCGATCCGAAGACGGAAGCGGCGGAGGGCGCACCGGAATTGGATCCGCGCGGTGCGTTGTCGCCGTTGTCGCCGCGGAGGGTTTGATCGAGTTGTTGGTTCGATCCCTTGCCGCCGAAGCCCGCCGGGTCGCGCTGAAGGGCGGCCTGTTCCTGCCGGGCGTCGGCCAGCGCCGATTCCATCGGCTGCTCGCCGGGGGCGTTGTTGATGGACGTGCCGTTGGTGTCGTGATCGCCGAGGCGCTGCATGGGATCGTTCGGCGGCGGCTCGACGACCGGCGTCGCCGGAAGAGGATTCGCACGGGCCGGCGGAGCTTTCAGCCACCACCCCAGATCGCGGCGCGCGGTTCGCACCCCAAAGCCGAGCAAAGCAAGGTGTGCCCCCAAGGCCAGCAACAGGGCGATGAGAATCGTTGGATCTCGCCGAGTCATGGTTTACCGGCTTCATGCCGGCTCAAGCTCACTTCAACGTTGAGCGTTGAGTGTTGAGTGTTGAGCGTT
>JBEKIV010000285.1:0-4731 GCA_050011595.1 Tepidisphaeraceae bacterium | reverse complement strand
CGGAGCCGGCGATCAGCGCCGCCCAGGCCGCCGGGGTGGTTCCCTTCTTCCAATACAGTCCGCCGATGATCGCCGCGCCGCCGCCGCACAGGAAAACCCCCTCGGTGACCAGCCACCACATCACGATGTCCTGCTTCTGATGAAAGAAGAGGCTGAAGACAAACGCGAAGGCCGCCACGCCGATTACCGCCAAGCGCAAAACCAGGACGTGCTGGCGCGGGGTCATGGGGGTCTTGCGCAGGGGCAAGACGATGTCCTGAATGAAAATTCCGCCCCAGGTCAACATGTGGCTGGAATCGCCGGAGATGAGCGTCAGCACCATGATGAGGCAAAACAAACCCTTGACGCCGATGGGCAGCATGTATCGCAATGCGATGGGGACCTGCATCTGGGAACGGATTTCCGGATCGGCAATGGCCCCAAGTGCGGCCCGGCCTGGAAAACCAGGCGATTTTATGAACGTCAAGGCCCCCAGCGCCAAAACCACCAGCATGACGTTGCGAGCCATCGTCCGCCAATTGCCCAGCACCACGCCCATGCGCGATTCGTGCGGAGTCCGCGCCGCGGAAGTGAAGCTGTTGTCCTTCTGCACGGCCATCGTCCCGTAGACCGTCGTGATCAGCAGCATCATCGCGTACCAGACGTTGTAGTCCTTGGTCTTGTTCTGATCGAAGGGATTCACCATGGAATTTCCCGGCGGAGCGTTGGTGAGGGTGGCTCGCAGTTGCGGCCAACTGATCACGCAGAAAATCGCCGCGATCACCACCACCCAAACCAGATGAGATAGGATTCCCTCCAGGCAATCGGTGACCATCAGGGTGATCTGTCCGCCCACCAGCATCATCGCCAGCGCGCAGCTCAGATACCCCGCCATGATGAGCACGTTGGTCGGCATGGCGGCGCCAAACAGATGCACGTGCTGGGGCAGGGCAAGGAAATAGACGAAGAACGTGGCGGAGACCGCGGGGAAGATGCCGTAGTTGAGGATTCCCGACAAAAACCCCAGGATGCCGGCGAAGAGCCGAAAGCGGCGCGAATAGCGCATCTCGAAGAACTGCCCAAGCGTCATGGCGCGGGTTTGGCGATAGCGGTAGACGACAAATCCAAAGATCGCCACCAACATGTAGACCGGCATCGACAGCGAATCCCACCACGAGAGACAAAAGCCGGCGGTGAGCAAGGGCTGGAATTTGGAAAGGGTGTTGGCAACCCCCGTGGAGGCCTGGCCCTTGGCGTTGCAAATGATGTACCGGCCTGCGGCGCGGCCCCCGGCCATGAAATCCGCCACGCTCTTGACATATCGCTTCGTGTAGACCGCGCAGGCGATCACCAGCAGGATCGGCAAAACAGTCAAAATCCAGTCGATCGCATGCATTGGACTCATCGCCAAGTTCTTGAATTTCAGGCCGTTGTCGATTGTGCCGCGATTATCGCCTTTGCCGACGCCCAACGCGAAGCATTTTAGAATGTGCAAAGGATTTATTAACTATTGTTAGCCGCATAAAGATTTCAGGCGTTAAAATCTTATTGGACGAGTTATACTAACCGTCGAGAGGGGGCATCCATAGGTCAGCCGGCTGGTGTGTCGCGAGCTGACGATCCTACGAGGAAACGACATGGTGTGGCGGAGAAAAGCGCGGCGCGGAAGGTCTTGCGTTTCGGGAGCGCTGTCCAGGCGGAGGAGCAGAAGCCAATTGCTCATCGCCGCGGCAGCGGTCGCCGCGTCCGCTTCCGACGCGTGGGGGCAGGCCACTTCGCTGCCCAGCTTTAACGCGAACAACGTTTACAACGTGACGGTGGCCAACCCGAGCATCAATGGCGACGTCCCGGCCAGCACCAGCAGTTCAGATAATTCCACCGCCATCAACGCCTACATTTCTTATGTTTCCTCCCTCTCCGGAGGCGGGACGGTTGTAATCCCCACGGGGACTTTCGATTCCAACACCATCACGATGCGCAGCAACGTCAACTTGCAGTTGCAAAGCGGAGCAGTCCTATACAACGACGCCATTGCCAACACCTTTATCCAAAACTCCGGCAGCTCGAGCAACATGGAGATCAGCGGCAGCGGCATCATCAACGGGGCGGCGACCACCGATACCGGCGACAATAAGCTCGTGTACCTCCAAAACGTCAACACGTTGGAAATCACCGGGGTCTCCATCGAAAACGCCGCCCAGGAACACCTTGGCGTTGAAAGCGATTCCAACGTCACCATCGACAACATCACCATCGCCGATCCGGGAACCCTGGCGGCCAATGGCAACAACTATCTTGCCAACACCGATGGCATCGACTTTTCGGGCAGCAATTTCACCATCAAAAACAGCAACATCAACGACGGCGACGACGACATCGTCGCCAAAACCGCCGGCGCGGCTTGCAGCAACATCCTCATCACCAACGACACGATCGGCGCCGGTCACGGCATCTCCGTCGGCGGCGGAAGCGCGGCGGGTCTGACCAACATGACCGTCAGCAACATCACCTTTAACGGCACCCAGGACGGCCTTCGCCTCAAGGCCGAGGATGCCTCGGGTTCAGATTCCGGCGGCGGGACACTCCATCCAGTCGCCAATGTGCTCTACTCCAATATCGTGATGAACAATGTCGTGGATCCAATCATCATCGACAGCTTCTACGACGGCGACAATAATTTCCCAACCAGCGCCAGTCAGACCAACAAGGCCTTGGATGCCAACACACCCATGTGGGAAAACATCGGCTTCAACAACATCAGCATCACGGGATCGTCGAACGGCGCATTGCTTTACGATTTGAATACGAGTTTGAGTACGCCTCCGAGCAACCTCGTGGGGCTGTCCTTCAATAACGTCACCCTCAACTCCAGTTCGTCCTCGAAGATGTGGTGGGGCACGAACATCAATCTTTCGGGCCTGACCGCAAACAAGAGCCTTGGCGAAGCGGATCTGACCAATGTCACCGCCCCCGGCGCCGTTAGCATCACCTGGAACAACAGCGGCGCCAGCGCCGGGGGAACCGTTCTGGGCGACGGCGCGACCTGGGACATTGTTGCCAATCAAAACTGGAACACCGGATCGAGCTTCACCGCATACACCGATGAATCCAACGTCACGTTCAACGACACCAATAACGGCCATTACAATGTGACGCTGAACACAACCGTTTCCCCGCTTTCAACCACGATCAACAACAGCTCCGGAAACTACGTCATCAGCGGCAGCGGCACGATCGCCGGGACCGGGTCGCTGACCAAAACCGGCACCAGCACCGCGACGATCTCCACCTCCAACGCCTACACCGGGGGAACCATCATCAATGGCGGAACATTGAGCGTCGGATCGGTCAACGCGCTGGGCGCATTTGAAACGCTGGGCACGGGCACCGGCGCAAAGCCGGGCGGGACCACCGTCAACACCAACGGCTCGCTCGATCTCAACGGCCTGTCGCTTTCCGAACCCATCACGCTGAACGGCGGGACACTGACCAACAGCAACGCCGCCACCGCTGGCGTGGTCGGCGGCGTGAAAGGCGTGGGATACACGACGACCACAGCGGGCATTGGCGCGGGTTCGACGATTAACTTCAGTTCCGGAACGGCGGCCGCCACGCTGGTTTTCGGAATCACCTCGGCGTCGTTCAGCGGCTTCCCTACCGGGAGTTATAGTAGTTCTACCTCGGGCACCGAAGCCGCCGTTGTCATTCCCAACGTCACGATTACCTCTTCGGATGGAAAGGGCTCCGGCGCGCTCGCGACCCCCGTTCTGAGCGGCGCGGGCACCGTCGCGAACCCCTACACGGTGACCGGCGTTACGATTGTTAATCCCGGCTCCGGCTACGACGCCGCGCCCATCATTACTTTCTCTGAAGGCACCCCGACCACTCCTGCGTCAGCCACCGGCAACGCGAACAACTTTACCATCGTGGGCATTCAGATGACCTCGGCCGGCAGCGGATATACCTCCGCGCCTACCGCCACTTTGAACAATGTCGGCGGCTCGGGCGCCGTGACGCTCACCACGGTGATTGGCTCGGTCACGCTCGAGTCCACGAGTTCCATCGGCGGCAACGCCGGCGATATCAGTCTTCCTCTTCCCGTCACCGGCGCCGGCGGATTGACCAAAACCGGCAGCGACACGCTCACCCTCAGCGCCGCCAACACCTACACCGGCGCAACCGCCGTCAACGCCGGGGCGCTGAACGTCCAAAATGCCGGCGCGTTGGCAGACACCTCCTCCGTGACCGTGGCCGGCGGCGCGGCCCTTCAACTCCAGGGGAATATTTCGACCACCACGGCCGTCGGTCTGACCCTCAACGGCGCCGGAATCACAACCAACGGCGCTCTGGAAAACGTCAGCGGCAGCAACACCTACTCCGGCTTGATTACCCTCGGGTCCAACTCGACCATCGGCTCGGACGCCGGCACGCTGACGCTCAGCAATACCGGAACGATCACCGGCTCGGGCGATAACCTCACCCTCACCGGCTCGGGCAACGGCACTCTGGCCGGCATCATCGGAACCAATGGCGGAACGCTGACCAAGTCCGGCAGCGGGACCTGGACCCTCAGCGGTGTTAACACCTATAGCGGCGGGACAACGATCAACGCGGGCGCTCTGCTGGTGACCCACAGCAACGGAGCGGGCGGCGGGACGATTGCCGTTGACACGGCCAACGGGCTGCAACTGGGCAACGGCGTCACCTTGAGCAACACCATTACCGATGCTGCCGGCGCCGCGGAATTCGAGG
>JBEKIV010000284.1:0-4757 GCA_050011595.1 Tepidisphaeraceae bacterium | reverse complement strand
CGGCGGCGGCAGCGGCAAAATGGAAGTCGAAGATTACATCCGCAACAAAAACCTCTCCAACGCCCTGTCGCTGCCCTATCAGCCGCTGAACGAACTGAAACATTCCCTCGCCGCGGCCGACGTTCACGTCGTATCCCTCGGCCAGAACATGGTGGGCATCATCCATCCCTGCAAGATTTACGGCGCGATGGCCGTCGGCCGCCCCATCCTCTTCCTCGGCCCCAAACCGTCGCACATCGGCGATCTGCTGGAACATCACGACATCGGCATTCATGTCAGCCACGGCAACGTGCCCGGCGTCATCGCGGCCATCCGCCGCTTCCGCCAGATGTCATCCGAGCAATTGCAGGCGATGGGGAATACGGCCCAATCCGTGCTGAACGAATCGCTGAGCGAACCCCTGCTCCGCGGCAAGGTCTGCGATGCCGTGGAAACCGCCATGCGAATCGGCTAGAGTCGAAGTTCCTCATGCGCCGCTGGCTATTCATCCTGGCCGTCATCGGACTGTTCACCGCAGCCATTAGTTGCGAGAAGACCATCACCGAGCCGGGAGAATCCGAACACGGCGGAGTGTTCCTGTACGGGACACCGCCACCGGCAACTTCTCCGTAGGACGCTAAGCAAAGCTGGACGCGTTTTACACATTTGACACTTTTCCAATTTCACTAAGTGTTCTCTGGCTTTTGGTTCAATCGTATCTACTTATTGTATAAGTAATTATACTCATCGCTTGGAATTGGCGCTTTTGTGGGACGAAAAATGTGTAAAACGGGCTCAACAAGGATGGCGTGGCCGCAGTGCGGGTAATCCCAATCGGTTCCCTGGTCTACTGAGAGAGAAAACGCATCAAGCGTTTCGATAGTCCGAGCAGATCGCGCGTCTGGCATTCCCAGACGATGAGCACTTGCCAGCCATTGCGTCGAAGGCAACGCAGCACGCGCCGATCGCGGGCGGCGTTACCGAGGCGTTTTTTTCGCCAGTAAGCCGCATTGGTCGCCGGCGCCCGGCGGGCATGCGGGCAAGTGTGCATGTGCCAAAAACAGCCATGGACGTTGATGATTTTGCGCAACCGTGGCAGCACGATGTCGGGCGTGCCGGGGAGATCGCGACGATGAAGGCGGAAGCGATGGCCGAGGCGGTGGACCAGGCGACGAATAACCGTCTCGGGTTAGGATCGCTCTTGTTTGAAAATCTTAATCACATCGTCCCGGTCCTCGTCGCCTAGGCCATTTGCATCGAGATACTCCGACACCTTGTCGGCGCACTCTGCACATAGCCCGTCCCAATTGTCCCCTGAATACGCCAGCGGGTTGTCGCAAAGCTCGCAGGCATCCTCATCTGAGTCAGGCCCGTGGGAGTTCCCTTCCTCGATGGAGTTCAAGCCATCGACCTCCTTTCCCGCTTCCTCCCATGATACGACTTTGATTGAGGGTGTTGCCCCAAGTTCTCCTTCTGGAACAACAAAGCTGCGACCGTCATCCACAAAGAAGACGTAACCGCACGGGTCACTCCCGCCGATCGGATGCAGGAAGATGGCCCATCCGTTCGGTCGGCGTTCGATCTGAATATCGGGAGCATTCTTGTCAAAATAGTCGTGCGAGCCGAGAACCAATCGCATTCCTTCGGCGGGGCGAGCGATGATTGGAACATAGGGATCGCCGAATTCCGGCTTTGCACCGGCGTCCGCATTTCGGACACCGACGCTCCCATAATAGGTTGGAACATGAATCTTCAGTTCAGGCATAGATCCTCCAAAGCAGCGATGTTCCGATTTTGGAAGCAGTATACAACGCTCCGATCATGGGAGCAATGCGGAAATCAACTTATTCCGGCGAGTATACTTGCCTGCGAAAGCGACTGGCTGCCATCAGAGCCAGCGCCGGCCTGACGCAACGTCAGCTTGCCAAATTGCTTGACGTCCCCCACAGCTGGATCGCGAAGGTCGAATCGGGCGAGCGCCGGATCGATTTGGTCGAGTTTGCCTGGTTCTGCAACGCCTGTGGCAATTCCCCTGCTACCGAGGCCACGCGGATTTTGCGGGAATGCATGCTGCCGAGGCGTGCCGGAGGCTCACGCGCGGGAGGGCGACGCTCGTGAACGCACCTCTCTCCAAGGACCAGATCAGGCGACTTCGCAAGGCTTTCCGAATGCCAGCGGTGCAGTCGATGGCCTCCCGGAAGACGTGTATTACAAACGCGTTCGTGAGCGCGATCATCCCGGTCGTCCGTCCTACCGACGAGGACATCGCCGAGGCGCTGGCCGTTCTCGGCATGACGGCCGAAACCGTATCCTGTGTCTATTGCGGCGACAAATGCAATGCTTGGGACCATCTTCAGCCGCTTGTCGTCAATCGTCGGCCAACGGGATACATTTCGGAAATCGCAAATCTTGTCCCGGCATGCCAGCCGTGCAATTCGTCCAAGGGTAATTCGCGCTGGCGCGATTGGATGGGAGGTAAAGCGTCGCAATCGCCAACGACCCGCGGCATTCAGGATGTACAGGCTCGCGTCGCGCGGCTGGAGGCGTACGAACGCTGGCGTCGGCCCACGCTAGTTGATTTCGAAGCGATCGTCGGCCACGACGCCTACGAGGCATATTGGCAAGAATTGGATCGTGTCATTGGAGAAATGGAGCGCAGCCAGGGGATTGCTAATGAGCTCCACATGAAAATTGCCAACGCGCGGCCCGAATGGCAGGTCAGGCCAGTTGCGGTGAAAGACGTGTCGAGCAACTCTGAATCCGGATGAACTGTGAGATCGTTTTGCTCTGCTGAAATCCTGCTGAATCCAAGCAAGAACCCCCACCCCTGCCCTCCCCCTGAGTACATGGGGAGGGGGAAAAGAGGCAGTTGGCCGCGGCATTTCAGCAGGGCGAGATAATATCGCACGTCCAAGTTCAAACGGTTATTCGCAGAGTTCCTCCGCAAAATTAAGGCTTTTCGTAATCCAAGTGAAGACCGGCCAGGGACTGGCCGGCTCTGGTGGTAAACGCGCGGAAGGCTCGGGACTTCACTGGCAGGATGCCAGTGCCACGGTCAAGCGACCGCTTCCAGGCGGTCCACGGCGGCGATGGCTTGTTTGACGTATTCGCCGCCGAATAACACGACGTGGTTCAGCAGAAAATAAAGCTGATAGATCAACTTGCGCACGCGATGATATTCATCCGTCAATCGGCGGCGTTGCTGATAGGCTTTTAGAAAGGCGGGGGTGGAGGTTTGGAAGAGAGTGATGTAGGCGATCTCGGCTTCGAAATGGGCGAACTTGCAGTTGGGATCGAGCATGGCGGCGATCTTCCATTGGCCGGTATCGTCCGGACGAACCAGAATGTTGGTGGACCAAACGTCCCAATGCACCAGACGGGGGACCTCATCGTGCTGCAAGAGGCGGTCGAGGTGTTCGTGGATCTTGCCGATGTGGCGGCGGGTCTTGATGGGGAGGGATTCGACTTTTACGACTTCGTGGTAGATCGGATCGAAAACGGTGCGGTAAAAGGCGGGCCAGGAATCGAATTGGGAAGGGGCCGGGTCCACCTCCACCCGGCCGTAGGCCGGGGCGGTTCGTTCGTGCAACATCAGGAGAATCTCGGCCAGATGGGCCTGGAGTTGGTCGTATTCCTCGGCGGAGCATTTCAGCTTGGCCTGGTGCAGGGTGATTCCTTCGATGAATTCCATGAGGATGTAACTGAAGGGGTCGTCGAGGGAGCCGACCTTGGCGGCGTAAACCTGGGGGACGGGCAGGCCGAGGTCGGCCATGTACTTCAATTGATGAGATTCGTTGACGTAGCTGCGATCGACGCGATGGGGGGAGATTTTGCAGACGACTTTTCGGCCATCGGTGAGTTGGATGGCGGCGGTGGTGCTGATACAGCCGCCGTCCAGCGGTTGGATTTCCGCGATCTCGGCCGAATCGCCGCCCCACTGACGCACAATCCGGCCGAGCACCTGCCACGAGATGTCTATCTCCTGCGACATCGGTGCTGGGAACACTATACGCCGAGGCGGCTGGGAACCACAACCGAAAAATCGGGGATTTCGGATTAATTGCGGCAAACGGCCGGGGCGGTGGACGTATACAAACTGTTGCGGGAATAATGGCGATTGAACCGCCAAGACGCCAAAACGCCAAGGGAAAATGCGGCGGAGAATTCACCTTGGCGCCTTGGCGTCTTGGCGGTTCAATTTTTCTTGTCGGCAAAGCGGCGTAAGGGGACGAAGCTTGACTTGGGGTCGAAAACGCCGCGTAAACGCGGCCGCTAAAAGGGCAGGGTAGAATCTCAAGGCCGGGCGTCTTACACTGATACGGAACCATGACCCTCGCCGACGAACTGTCATTGGGGCGTATTCCGCGGCACATCGCCGTCATCATGGACGGCAACGGCCGGTGGGCGGTGGGGCGCGGATTGCCGCGGGTCCAAGGGCATCAGCAGGGCGCCAAGGTCGTTCGCTCGATCGTCACGGAATGTTCCCGGCTTCGGCAGGAATACGGCGCACCGGATTTCCTCACCCTCTATTCCTTCAGCCTGGAGAACTGGAAGCGCCCGGCGGCCGAGATCACCTTCCTCATGCAGATGTACATCGAATATCTCCGTCAGGAACGAACGACGATGATGGAGAACAACATCCGCTTCAAACAGATCGGGCACCTGGAAAATCTGCCGGACCTGGTGCTGGACCAGATGAAGCAGACGCTGGCCGAAACGGCCGGGAACGACGGGTTGCAGTTGAACCTGGCGTTGAATTACGGATCGAGGGCGGAGAT
>JBEKIV010000283.1:0-4761 GCA_050011595.1 Tepidisphaeraceae bacterium | reverse complement strand
CGGGGCGATTCGAGGAGGCCTTGGCCGTCTACCGCGAGGGACTTGACCTCGATCCGAATGACATCGAGATCCACACCGCCATGGCTCGTCTCCTGGCCAGTTTACATCGCATCGACGAGAGCCTGGCCGCCCACGCACGGGCGGCTTCCATCAATCCCAACGCGGCTCTTACCCATGAGGCTCTGGGTGAGATCATGCTACGGCAACTAGATCCGAAGGCCGCGATCGAAAGCTTCCGGCGCGCCGTGGACATCGATCCCAGCTTGGACGGCGCTTGGTTTCACCAAGGCGTGGCCTTGGTTCAGCTCGGCAAATTCGAGGAGGCCGCCGATTGCTTTCGCCGAGTATTGGCCCTGCGCCCGGATTCGGCGTTCAGTGATTTGCAACTGGTCAATACCGGCAAAGTGGCAGGAGCTCCCGAGATTGAACGCCTCACCAAGCTCCTGAGCAACCCGGATTTGCTGATCAATGACCGCATCGCAGCGGGATTCGCCCTTGGTAAACTATTGGATGACGCCGATCGCTACGATGAGGCGTTTACCCGTTACTCCGAGGCCAACTTACTGGCTAAACAGTCGAAGGCGAAGAAGGGCGAACGCTTTGATCCCGAGACCTTTGGCGCTCAGGTCAAGCAGATGGTCGAGCCCTTGACGCGGGAATTTTTTGAGCAGCGGCGCGATTGGGGCGAACCTTCGGAGCTTCCGGTCTTCATCGTTGGAATGCCGCGCTCCGGCACAACGCTGGTGCAGCAGATCGCGGCAAGCCATCCCCAGGTCCATGGCGCCGGAGAACTCCCAGACATCCACGAAATTGCCAAGAGCTTCGGAGGAACCGACGTGTTGAGCATCCCGCTGGGATGGAAGCCCGGCCCGGTCAAAGAGGCGGCGCAGCGGCATCTCCGACGCCTGCAAGCAATCAACGCCGATGCTTGCCGAATCATCGACAAGATGCCGCGCAACGTCTATCGCGTCGGCCTGATTGCCCTGCTCTTTCCCGGGGCGCGCATCATCCAGTGCCGCCGCGATGCGCGCGACAACTGCCTGTCCTATTACTTCCAATTGTTCGCCGGAAGCAATATCGCCTCCTTCGATCTGGCGCATTGCGCTCACGAATACCTGGCGACCGAACGGATGCTCAACCATTGGCGCGACGTGGCGCCGTTGCGCATCCTTGACGTTCAGTACGAAACATTAGTGGCGGATTTGGAAGGCCAGAGCCGGCGGCTCATCAGCTTTCTTGGACTGCCCTGGGATCCCGCCTGCCTCGAGTTTCACCGCACTCGCTCCGCGGTCTTCACCTCCAGCGTCTGGCAAGTGCGCCAACCTCTTTACCAGCGTTCCGTCGGCCGCTGGAAGCACTACGAGAAGCACCTCGGTCCGATGCTCGAAGTGCTCGGCCGTTGAGGCGGCGGTTCAAAGCCAAGGTCTTATTTTCTGCGGGAGATTCCGGTCAACAATTCCTGCAAATCGCGGGCGATTGAAGCGGCGTCCATGATGGGCGAAGCCTCCATCGCCCCTCGAAGCGAGGCGCGAATCTCGCGGAGCTTTGGCAGATCGGCCGCCAGGGCGGCGGCCACGGCGACGTATTGCGCCGGGGTCTGGGCGGCCCATTCGGAACGGCCGAGGTTGCAGAGCATGCTGTAACACATCCGCCCCACGGCCGTGGCGCCGATGAGGGTGACAATCGGCACGCCCATCCAAAGCGCATCGCAGGCGCTGACCCCCCCGCCGTAGGGAAAAGTATCCAGGGCAACGTCGATGCGGTTGAACGTTTCGATGTACGCCCGCCATGGCCGCTTGGGAAGCAATTCGAGGCGGTTGGAGTCGATGCCTAGTTGGGTGAACCGCTCGAGCAGCCATGGGCGCCGCGAGCCTGGGGGAACGTACAGGATCATTCGTGATTCCGGCACGGCGGACAGGACCTGGCTCCACAAGTCGATGACGCCGGCGGAAACCTTGGCCGGATTGTGTAGGCACCCGAAGGTGACGTGCCGGTTCTGGATCGCCGGTAGGGCGGCCACGTCGGGGGTGGGGCCTTCGGGGCGATAGCACAAATAACTGCCCGAAAGCAGCACGGTTTGCTCGGAGTAGACGGACAGATCGGCGCCGGGAGGATCGAGGTGGGGATGGGATATGCGATAGTCCATGGCGTCCAGGCCGGTGCTGCCGCAATAGCCCAGATAGCAGGCCTGAACCGGCGCCGGCTTCAGGGCAAACAGGAGCAACCGGTTATTGCCGGTGTGAAGGGCCAGGTCGATCAGGACGTCGATTCCGTCGGCGCGGATCAGGTCGGCGGCCTCCTCGTCGTCCAGGGAATAAATGTCGCGCCAATGATCGACCGAAGCGCGAAGGGCGCGGGTCATTTCGTCCGGCTCGGCCACCTCGGCATAGCAGAAATTCTCGAACCGGGCGCGGTCAAATGCGTTGAGCACGGGAAGCAGGCACCGGCCGACCACGTGCCGGCGGAAATCCGGGGAGACCCAGCCGATCCGCAGCTTGCGATCGGGCGAAGAATCAACGCGATGGGGCTTGATCAAGTGCTTCAGCGGCAGCGCGTGCAGCCGGTTCCAATTCCTGCTCTCGGCGTAAATGGCCTTCTGGTCATAAGCCTCGTGCTGCTGCATGGCATAGATCAGGCTGGAATGAGTTGAGGGCCACTGCGGATGGAGCTGAAGAGCCTTGCGATAGGTGGTGATGGCCGCCTCGCGGTGTCCCTGAAGCGCCAGCACCACGCCGAGATTCCCGTAGGCTTCGAAGGCGTCTGGCTCGAGATCGATGGCGGTTTGGTAAGCTTTGGCCGCGCCGTCCAGGTCGCCGGATTTCCAAAGCGCCTGGCCGAGGTTTCGGTACGCGCCGGCGTTCTTGGGGGCCAGACGAAGGACGGACCGGGACGCCTCGGCGGAAAGCGCGTATCGCCTCAACGCGATCCACGCCACCGCCAGATTACCGAAATAATCCGGGTCTTTGGAATTCAAGTCGATAGCATGCTGGATCAGGCCGACGGCCTTGTGATACTCCCCGCGCTGATGGGCGACGACGCCGAGGAGATGAAGGGCATCGGGATAATTCGGAAATTCGTCGAGGATGGATTGGTAGATGGCCTCAGCGGCGTCGAGGTTCCCGTCCCGATGAAGAGGAACGGCTGTTGCAAACAGTTGCCTGATTTTTTCACTTTCACGCGACATCTATGGGCCGGATTGTAACGGGCGGTTTGCCGACGGGCGAATCCCGCCCAACTCCTTGGCGACGCGATAGATTACGTCAAGCCAATCGCGTGGAGCGGTTTGGCGGAACAGGCGCATCGTGGGATACCAGGGGGTATCCGAGCGGTGAAGCATCCACCGCCAGTCGGGATGGAGTGGCAAGAGCAGCCAAACCGGCTTGGCCATCGCGCCGGCGAGGTGGGCCACGGCGGTATCGACGCAAATCACCAGATCGAGATTCTCGACCAGAGCGGCAGTTTCAGCGAAATCGGTCAGATGGGCCGTGAAGTCGATGAGCGTCATGCCGGCGGGCGGCCGCAAGGCCTGCCCGGCGGACGGCCCCATCTGAAGGCTGTGGAATTCGACGTTCCCGTCGCAAGCCAGGGGAGCCAGTTGTTCCAGGCGTACGGAACGGTTGTGGTCGTTTGTGTGGTCGGGATTTCCCGCCCAGGCGATGCCAACCCGCGGGCGCTGGCCGCGCGGCCCCAGCCGGTCACGCCAAACTTTTACCAGCTCCGGTGAAGCGTGCAGGTAGGGGACATCCGCGGGAATGGTCTGCGGGGTCGTGCCTAACAGCATCCCCATGCTCATCACCGGACAATAGTAGTCGAAGGCCGGTTGAAGGTCCCCGTCGAGCACCAGCCGATCAAGAGATGCCAAGCCATCAAGAAGCCGTCGCAGCACCGCCGGGCATTCCAGAAGAATTCTCCCGCCCGTTTTTTGGGCGACCAGCGGAACATATCGCGAGAACTGAATCAGGTCACCGAATCCCTGCTCATGGACAAGGAGAATCGTTTTGCCGGTCAGGTCCTGACCATTCCATCGGGGGGCCATCGGGCGCAATTTCGCGTCGACGATTTGCAGGTCGGAGCGATATTCGGATTCCCGCCATCCTCGCTCATATTCCCCGAGCAACAGGAGTTGCAACCCCAGGTCTTGATGAGTCACGCGCGAGGAGGGATCGATCTCCACAGCCCGCATCCGCCAGGCGAGGCCATCTTCCGGCCTGCCGGCCTCCGACAGGGCCCTTGCCAGGTTCGACACGGCGTTGACACAATCGGGTTTGATCTCCACGGCGGTTTTGAAGGCGGCGATCGCCTCTTCGATCCTCCCCAACGCCTGTAAGGCGATGCCCAGATTGTTGAATGCCTCAAACATGCCGGGCTTCAACCGGACGATCGTTTGAAACGCCGCGACGGCCCCGTCGAAGTTCTCCAACGATTGCAAGCACTGGCCAACCTTATCCAGGGCGTCGATGAAATCCGGCTTGATCGCCACGGCCTGCTGAAACGCTTCCAGGGCCTCGGCGGTTTGTCCGTTGGCCGATAGAGCGTTGCCCCATTCGAAATACGCCGCCGCCAGGTTCGATTTCGCCACCGGGAAGTCGCCCTTGAGCCGGATCGCCGTCTTGAACGCCGCGATGGCCTCCTCGACTCTTCCGCTGCGTTGCAGGCATCCGCCGAGATTGTTGTGCGCTTCGGGCAGCTCCGGCTTCAGCGCGGCGATCCCTTGGTAGACTTCAATCGCTTCATTCAGCCTTTCGGCCAGATAGAGACATC
>JBEKIV010000282.1:0-4851 GCA_050011595.1 Tepidisphaeraceae bacterium | reverse complement strand
CAATGACGAATCCACAAGGGGTGGCCCCCATTGGTCATTCGGACTTGGGGCTTGATTCGTCATTCGTCATTCGGATTTCGGATTTGCCATGGTTTTTCCACCTACAAAGGTGGCTTACACCCGGGTTGGCGGTGAACCGCGCCGGGCATTTGTGAAGATGGGGTGCGCCGAATAGAATGGGTGGGCGTCGAGGTGCGATGTCGTCGTGGCCAGCGGTCCGTATGGCACAGATTCATCCAACAGCAATCGTGGACCGTCGAGCCGAGCTGGCGGATGACGTAACGGTCGGAGCGTACAGCATCATCAAGGCTGGGGTGACGATTGGGGCGGGGACGGCGGTGCTGGAGAGTTGCCACATTCACGGGAACACGACGATCGGCCGGAAGTGCCGGATCGGTCCGGCGGCGTTCGTGGGACTTCCGCCGCAGCATACGCGCTTCGATGGGGCCAATACCCGTGCGGTCATAGGCGACGAGGTTGTCATCCGGGAGGCGGCGTCGATCCACCGCTCGATCAATCCGGACCCGGGCCACGAGACGCGGGTGGGGAATCGTTGTTACCTGATGAACAGCGCGCACGTGGGACACGATTGCGTGGTGGCGGAAGACGTGATGCTGGCGCAGGGATCGATGCTGGGTGGACATTGCGTCGTGGGAATCCGGGTCTTCCTGGGCGGCAACGTGTCGATCCACCAGTTCGTGAGGATTGGAAGGCTGGCCATCATCGGCGGCGGGGAAGCCATCTCGCACGATATTCCGCCGTTTGCCGCGGTGCGATACGGGGGATTGAAGGGGTATAACGCGATCGGGTGCAAGCGGGCGGGGATGTCGGGGCCGACGATTCACGCGGTGCGATCGGCGTATCATTGCATCCACGTGAACCGCACGTTGCCGGCCGCGGTCGCGGCGATTCGGGCGAGCGTGCCGATGTTGCCGGAGGTTCAGGAGTTGTTGGAATTCATGCGGGAGACGAAACGGGGAGTTCTGGGGAGCGTGCGGGGCGCGGGGATCGCCAGAATGGGGCTGGGGAACTTCATGGGCCAGGATGCGGGCGGGGGTTGACCCCCGGCTCGCATCGGATTTATTTCCGGGCGAACATTCCCTGAACACGATTTGAACCTCGCGTCAGTATTTGAGAACGGAATGAACCTCGCGTGGAGCGATTCTGGCGCGGCCGTTGAGGCCGAGCAATTCGATGAGTACGGCGATGCCGGCCAGTTCGCCGCCGAGGCCGTCCACCAGGTCGCAACAAGCCTTCATGGTTCCGCCGGTGGCAAGAACGTCGTCAACGATCAGGACGCGTTGGCCGCGGACGATGGAGTCGGCGTGCATCTCCAGGGTATCCTGGCCGTACTCTAAATCGTATTTCATCGAAATCCGCTTATGGGGGAGCTTCCCCGGCTTGCGGACAAGGGCGAATCCGGCGGATAGACAGCACGCGACGGCGGTGCCAAAGATGAATCCGCGGCTTTCAGCGCCGACGACCATGTCGATGCGCTTGCCGCGAAACGGATTGGCAAGAAGCTCAATCGAAAGCGCCAACGCCGACGGGTTGGCCAAGAGCGGGGTGATATCCCGGAAAAGGATTCCCGCCTTGGGAAAATCGGCGACATCGCGAATATGGGATTTGAGTTCTTCGATCATTTTTTCGTGCTGGGGTTGGGTCCGGGGAACCCGACGCCGCGGGCGAGGAAGCCGCCGTCGACGATCAAAGTTTGTCCGGCGGTGAAGCTGGCGGCGGGGGAAACGAGATAGATGGCGGCGCCGACGAGTTCGTCGGCATAGCCGAAGCGTCCCTGCGGAGTGTGTTCCTTCATAAAGTCGCCGCGGGGAGTGTTCTCGATGAGCGAGCGGTTCAAATCCGTTGGGAAAAGGCCGGGGGCGATGGCGTTGACGCGGATTCCAAGGCGCGCCCATTCGTTGGCCAATCCGCGCACCAGGCCCAGCACGCCGGATTTGCTGGATGCGTAGGCGAGGACTTCGCTGAGGGAGATGTAGCTGTTGAGCGAGGCGATGAAGACGATGGAGCCGCGATGGCCGCGGGAATCGGCGGGCTGGTCCTTCATCACGCGGGCGGCGGCGCGGGCGACGATGAACGATCCGGTCAGATTGATCCGCACGATGCGATCGAATTCCGCGACGCTCATCTCCAGCGACGGCTCTTTTTTGATGACACCGGCGGCGTTGACGACGGCGTCGAGCCGGCCGTAACGCTGGACCGTGTGATCCACGGCCGCGGCGACGCTTCTTTCGTCAGCGACGTCGATTTGGATGGCGTCGTGGCCGGCGCCCAATTCCTTGCGCATGGCGTCCACCTTGGCGGCGCTGCTGGAGCCGGCGACCACCTTGGCGCCGGCGCTGGCGAAACCGAGGGCGATGGATTTGCCCAGGCCGCTGGTGCCGCCGGTGATCAGGCATGCTTTCCCCGATATGTCGAAACCGTTGTAGGACATGTCTAAATCTCCACCGTAATTACCCAACCACATTCACCGCGAAATACTTTTACCGCGAAGGCGCGAAGAACGCGAAGTTACGCGAAGAATCAATTTATAAAAAAACCTCATGTTTAAACTGATTCTTCGCGTAACTTCGCGTTCTTCGCGCCTTCGCGGTGAAGCATTTCCACTAAATCTCCACTTTGCGAAACTGCGTGCGATCGAAATTAAACTGTGCTTCCTGGGCGATGTGCTGCAAGGCGTCGATCTCCGCCTCCGTGAAAAGCAGGCCGCCGTGCTTGGCGCTCAGGGCGGCGCCGTTGGCCTCGATTTGGCCGGGGAACATCGCGCCCTCGTTGCCATGGCCGAGGATGTCCTGGAGAACCGCCTTGACGTTGCCCGCTTGCGAGCGGCCGGCGGCAAAGGCGTCGGCGGAGATCGCCTCGGGACGGATGCACTGGAAGAAAAAACAACACGTCCCCTTCTCGCCGGGGGGAACCTTGTCCCAGCGGTTGCGAATGGTGGGCAACGAGCCGCCGATGTAGGCGGCGTAAAGCTCGTCGATCAGCGACAATCCGTAGCCCTTGTGCTGGCCGAAGGTCATCAGGGCGGCGATCTTGGCGGGATCGGTGGTTTCGTGGCCTTCCTTGTCGACGCCGCTGCCGGGGGGAAGCGGTATGCCCTCGCGCAGGAACTGCTGAACGCGGCCCATGGCGACGGTGCTGGTGGCCCAGTCGATGCAGATGGGAAAGCCGATGACGTCCTGGGTTGGAAATCCCCAGCTGTGCGGGTTGGTGCCGAGGGTGGGAAATTTCCCGCCGAACGGAACGACCTCGGCCAATGCGGCGGTGCAGGACGTGTAGGCGATGTAACCTTTCTTGGCGGCGTCGATGACGTAGCCGCCGCCCCAGAGATAATGGAAAGCATTGTCCACCGCGACCACGCCGACGCCGAATTCGTCGGCCAGTTTCATGGCCGTGTCCATGGCCTGAAAAGCGACGGCCTGGCCGAGCTTCCGATTGGCGTTCCATTTCTGGACGGCCTTGTATTTGGAGGGAAGTTTTTCGATTTTCGCGCCCGGCTTGCATCCGCCGGCCTTGGAGCCGAAGAGTTCGTCGAGATGCAGGGCCTTGATGGCGTTGTGGGTCTTGATGCCGTGCCAGGCGGTGATTTCGGAAAACCGGGCCGCGGCGGCGGCTTCGTCGGGACTGAAGCCGCGATGCCGATAGGCGGCGGCGACCAGTTCGTTGTGCAGCTTTGGAGAAACGATGTAATTCGTGGGCATGATTGGGTGCTCCGGAATCAATTGTCAATTGATAATTGATAATTGACAATTGGAATAGGGGCCAAATTAACCGCTGGGTCCGCGGATTCCAAGCATTCCGGCGGTGACACTTTTCAGCCTTTCCTTTGTAAACGGCGCGATTCATCCGACTTTCGGCTCCAAATTGGGCTCCGGGATGGCGGAGGGCGGGGGCAATGCCGGCGCGGGAAGGGCTTGGGGCGGAGGCTCGACGGGCGGGAGATAAGCGGGCGCCAGCGGCTTGAAAGCGCCGGCCATGTTGAAGATGGCCAAGGCGGCCGGGAAACAGCGATGGTCATCGGGGTCTTCAAGAAACTTGGCGAGGATTGCACTGGCCCGTCCGAGGAGGATCTGATAACGATCGATGACCGTGGAAAAGAGCGCAACGCGAGCGTTGGCCAGCACCCGGCGATAGTCCGGATCGAGGGTCTTCCATCGCCAAAGGGTTTTGCGGTTGATCTGGAGCCGTTGCGCGATTTGCGCGTCGTTATGCCCCTGCATGGTCAATTCGATGGCACGAAGCTGACGTTCGGTAAGCTCGTCGATCTCGGAAAAATCCCAGTCGTCCCCAGAATGTCCCACCACCCCCCCTGGGGGCGCGGGCACGGCCACCTTGCAGGCGATGGGAGCGGTGAAGTTGGCGTAGCCATTTTCGGGGTTGGTCGGGGGTGAATCGGCGGACATGACGGGAATCTCCTTTCCAGGCTTGGCCAGGTAACGCGGGGCGGGCTGCGGCCGCGCGCGGGTGGGGTAACACAATGTTGCCCGCTTACCAAACATATACCTAACTTTTGTCCAACTTGCAAGGAGAAAATTTGGAGTTTTTTTGGAGGTATTTCGAATTACTAAAGTCCAGAGCGCTCAGCTTCCGACGGATCAACGCGAGCGGGAGAAAGTGCGGCAGGAGAGTGTCCTCAATATCTCGGTAGAGCGCCCTCTATATCTATTGCCAGAAGGTGTAAGTTGTAGACGCATTTTTGGGGAAGCGCGGATTTTTTGGAAATAACTTTTCGACGGGGAGCGGGGATACGGGGGAACGGGCGGGAGTAATCGCCTATAAGAAGGAGCATGAACCGGAACAGAGATAATTTTCTCTAGGTGGGTCCCCGTTCAT
>JBEKIV010000281.1:0-4870 GCA_050011595.1 Tepidisphaeraceae bacterium | reverse complement strand
TCCGCAAGGACCAGCCGTGAGACAACCGTCATGATTCGCACCAAAATTGTCGCCACCATGGGTCCCGCGTGCGGCGACGTGGACACGCTCTATTCCCTTTTCCAGGCCGGCGTCGATGTCTGCCGGCTCAATTTCTCGCATGGCGATCTGGAGGGACACCTTCAGATGCTCCGCAACATCCGCGAGGCCGCCGCCAGGTGGAGCCAGCCGATCGCCGTCCTCGGCGACCTGTGCGGGCCGAAAATCCGCCTCGCCCAGGTCGCACCCCAGGATGGGGCCGACGGCATGCCCATCGCCGTCGGCGATGAACTGATCATCCAGCGCGCCCCCTGCCTGGGCCAGGATCGCCGCGTGAGCAGCATTTACCCGCACCTGGTGGACGACGTCCAGGTCGGCCATCGCCTGCTGATCGAAGATGGGCTGCTGCGTTTCATCTGCACCGAGAAGAACTTTTCCGAGATTCGCTGCAATTGCACGATCGGCGGCGTGCTCAGAAGCTCCAAGGGCATCAATCTGCCCGACACCCGCGTGAACGTGCCGTCCATGACCGATCGCGACTGGCAATGCGTCGATTGGGCCATCGAGAACGATCTCGATTATCTGGCGCTTTCGTTCGTGCGATCGGCCCAGGACATGCTGCTTCTGCGCGAGCACCTGCGCAACAAGGTCGCCGACATCCACCTGATCGCCAAGATCGAGAAGGCCGAAGCATTGGATCAGATCGACGAGATTCTGGAGGCCTCGGATGGATTGATGATCGCGCGCGGCGATTTGGGAGTGGAGGTGGACGTGGCTCAGGTTCCGATCATCCAGAAGGACCTGGTGCGGCGATGCCAGACCGCGGGAAAACCGGTGATCGTGGCGACGCAGATGCTTCAGTCGATGATCGAGCAGGCCAGCCCCACCCGCGCCGAGGTCAGCGACGTCGCCAACGCCATTTTCGACGGGACCGACGCGGTCATGCTCAGCGGTGAAACCTCCGTCGGCAAATTCCCGCTGGGCACCGTTCACACCATGGCCCACGTCGCCGAGGTCACGGAGGAATACCTGATTCATTCCACGGCCCCGCCGCCGCTGCCGGCCAAGACCGGCTCGCCGACGCTGCGGTTTTCGTCGGCGATCGCGCGCGGCGTGCGCGACATCGTCGATGACCTGAAAGTCAAGCTCGTCGTCGTCTGGAGCCAGACCGGCGCCACGGCGCGTATTTTCTCCAAGGGCCGTTTTCCCGTTCCCCTGGTGGCGCTATCCAGCGAACACGGGGCGCTGCGGAAAATGGCCCTCCATTTTGGCGTCATTCCCCACGAGATGGCGCCGCCCGAAACCATGCTCCTGCTGGTCCAAAGCGTTGATGCCCTGGTGCAGGAGCGCAAGTTCGCGGCCTTCGGCGATCGAATCATCATCGTCGCCGGCGCCGCGCTCGGCACGCCCGGCACCCTCAACGGGATCATCCTGCACACCGTCGGCGAGCAATGGACCGGCGAGATCGATCTCCCCGCCGCCACCGAACAGGCGATCGACGCACAATGAAACTTCCATTTATCCCAATTGCCGTGGTCGCGCCGATGCTCGTTCTCGCCGGTTGCGCCGGCGATTCCCGCAACGTCTCCCCGGCCACCCGGCCCGCAATAATGACCGTCCCGGCAGTACAGGGGACCCCCGATTACTGGTTGAACCAGCCCGCCGCCGTCTCCGTCGTTTCCGGGGATTTTCCCAGGCTCTGGGACGCCTGCGCTCGGACGCTGATCAACTACCAGTTCGAAATCGACCAGCAGGATCGGCGTCTGGGCGTCCTGACAACCACCCCGATGATTTCCATGCAGTTTTTCGAGCTTTGGCGCAGCGACGCCGGCACCCCGCTCGACGTGTTGCAGGATTCGCTTCAGACCATTCGCCGCACCGTCCGATTCGAGTTGGCGCGCCGGCCGGACGGATCGTACCTGGCCACTCCCAAGGTGCTGGTGGAGCGATCCTCGCACCCGGAGCGCCGGGTGACGGTGGTGGCGCAGTTCACGGGGGCGTTCGCGCCCATTGCCGAAGCCCCCTCGCGCATCACGGAGGAAGGCGTTGAAATCCCCAACCGATATTGGTACGCCCTCGGCCGCGACCAGGCGATGGAAAAACAGTTGGCTAATTCCGTACGGGCAAAAGTGGGGGGAATGTCATTTGTCATTAGTCATTAGTCAATGGTCATTAGTCATTAGTCATTGGTCATTTGCATGAGGCGATTATGAAGGCATACCTGCCAATGACAAATGACAAGTGACAAATGACAAATCGCTAATGCCCCGCCAATAATACACCATGACTTCCAGCTACTTTGCCGACAAATTCGCGGCCGCGCTTCCGTACGACGGTTACGTTCAGACCGGCACGGACGAGCAGCGCGGCCGTTGGCGGCAGGTTTACGATGCCGCCACGCTCACCGATGCGCAAAGGAAACTCCTCGCCGGCTTCGTGCGGCCAATGAACGTCCTGGTCATCAGCGGCATCTGGTGCGGGGATTGCGTCGAGCAGTGTCCGCTTATCGCCCGAATTGCCGAGGCCAATCCCGAAAAAATCTCCCTCCGGCTTCTGGATCGAGACCAGCACCGCGATCTGATCGAGGCGTTCCGCATCAACGCCGGCGACCGGGTGCCCGTCGCGCTCTTTCTGGCCGAGGATTTTGAGTTCTGCGCCGCGTACGGCGACCGCACCATCAACCGCTATCGCGCCATCGCCCAGCGGCGGCTCGGCCCGGCATGTCCCACCGGCATCGTCGCGCCCGATCGGGAAGAATTGAATGCCACCCTGGCGGACTGGCTCATCGAAATCGAACGCGTTCAGCTCATGCTCCGATTAAGCCCGCGTCTTCGCCAGAAATATGGGGACTGATCGCTTCCCGCTTCAAACGCCCCGTCCGATAACCTGGAGCGCCTTGTCAATTCCGATTTCCCAGGGCTGACGGCCGGGCCGGGAGTCGTTATCCTTGCCTCCGGGGCGTTGAGTCCCGATTGATGTCTGAGGCTGTGACGATCATTCTGGCCGGTGGCGGCACGGGCGGCCATCTCTATCCCGGCATTGCCGTGGCGGAGGCGCTGCAAACCGTTCTGCCCGCGGCGCGGTCCGTGTTTCTGTGCACCACGCGCGAAATCGACCGCGTTATTCTCCAGCCGACGGGCTTCGAGTTCATCGCTCAAGCCATCGTCCCTCCCCGCGGCGCGGACATTCTTAAATTCTTCTTCACCTATCGCGATACCCGCAAGCTGGTCAATCGGGTCTTGCGCCAGCGCAGGCCCGCCGCGGTCGTCGGCCTGGGTGGATACGCCGCCGGCGTCGCCGTCAAGTTCGCCGCACGCAGGAAAATTCCCACCGCCATCCTCAATCCGGACGTGATCCCCGGCAAGGCCAATCAATATCTGATGCGCCATAGCCGCCTGGTCTGTTGCCAGTTCGAACAGTCCAAGCAATTCATTTCGTCCCAGTATCGCGGCAAGGTGAGGATCACCGGCTGTCCCATTCGCAGGGATGTCCGAAAATTTCCACCGCACGATGACGCGGCGACCCGACTCGAGATCGACCCGCGCCTCCACACCCTGGTCGTCACCGGCGCCAGCCAGGGCGCCGTCACCGTCAACCAGGCCATGCTCGCGCTTGCTGGAACGATTACCCTCAACGGTTGGCAAATCCTCCATCTGGCCGGGCGCGAACATGGCGAGGAGGTTCGTCGCGGATATCGCGAGAAGAACATTACCGCCCGAGTGATCGACTTCACCGCCGAAATGGCCGACGTCTGGGCCGTCGCCGACCTGGCCGTCAGCCGCTCCGGAGCCAGCAGTTGCGCGGAGTTGACCGCCTGCGGCGTCCCCTCGATCCTGATGCCCTATCCGTTCCACAAGGACCTGCATCAGCGCGCCAACGCCAAGGTGCTGGCCGACGCCGGCGCGGCCGTGCTGATGGATGACCAGAAGGACGCCCGGAAGAATGCCGAGCAATTGCGTCCGATTCTGGAATCGCTGCTGTACGACGTTCCGCGCCGCCAGAAGATGTCGGAGGCCGCCAAGGGCCTCGGCCGGCCCGATGCGGCCGCCGCCGTCGCCAACGCCGTGGCCGAGCTCATCAAATAGATCGTGCCACACTCTATTCTTGACGCCATGCGCCCGTTGCCTAACAATCCCTCGATATGTCGCATCACCGAACGATCGTTCACCCGGCGTTGCAGCCGTTGAAGGAAAAATTCGCCGAGGTGAAATTCCTCGTCGGCGAGCTGCGCGACATGGTCACGGTCGTCGTGCCGCGCGAGCATATCGTTCCCGTCTGTACTTGGCTCAGGGACGAGCCGAGCCTCCGCTACGACATGCTGGCCGAACTCAACGGCGTGGATTATCTCAATTACCCCGGCGCCGAACATCGCTTCGCGGTCAATTACGGACTGACCAGCATCCCGCACAACAATCGCCTGTGGCTGAAGGTGTTTTTCGATCCCACCCTGCCGACGGTCCCCAAAACCGCCCCGCGCGATGAGGACCTTCTGGAAAAAGGCGATCCGGGCTTGAAGGTCGCCAGCGTCACCGGCGTCTGGCCCGGCGCCGAATGGATGGAACGCGAAGTCTACGACATGATCGGCATCATCTTCGTGGGACATCCCGACCTCCGCCGAATCCTCACCTGGAACGGATTCGGAAGTTATCCGCTGCGGAAGGATTACCCATTGCGCGGCGTCGGCGAACGCGAGGATTACAAGATCGTGACGCGCGAAGGGGCGTGAGTTGTCAAATTCCCCGCCGATGCTCGATTCCACTCAGCGGTTTTCCGGTCGCGTTGATTATTACGTTCGCTCCAGACCGCGATATCCAAAGGAGATTTTGGGTTTCTGCCGCAGCGAGCTGCACTT
>JBEKIV010000280.1:0-4894 GCA_050011595.1 Tepidisphaeraceae bacterium | reverse complement strand
GCTAAACTCACATCTGATCGGGATGCTCGATTCCGAGCAGGTCTAAGCCGAGCTCGAAGGTCCGGGCGGTGAGATCGCACAAGGCCAAGCGGCTGGCGCGAATTGCCGGTTCGCTCTGGATCACTGGACAATTCTCGAAAAATCCGCTGAATCGCGTGGCTAGTTCGTAGACGTAGGCGCACAGATGATGCGGCTTCAACTCGCGCGCAACCAGGTCGATCACTTCGCCTAGGCGCAGAATGTGTTTGGCCAGGGCTAATTCGAATGGGGATTGCAGCGAAATTTGGCCCATTTTGGCTTCGCCGGCTTTGCGGAAGATCGAGCGGATGCGGGCGTGGGCGTATTGCAAATACGGGGCGGTGTTGCCGTCCAGGGCCAGCATCTGGTCGAAGGAAAAAACGTAATCGCTGACGCGATCCTTGGAAAGATCGGCATATTTCACGGCGCCGATGCCGACGGCGTGGGCGATGGCGCGGCGCTGGGCGTCGGGCAAATCCGGCTGTTTCTCGGTGACTACGGCCATCGCGCGCTCTTCGGCTTCGTCCAGCAAGCCCTTCAGCTTCACGGTGGTTCCGCTTCGGGTTTTGAAGGGTTTGCCGTCCTGGCCGAGGATCGTGCCGAAGGGGGCGTATTCCAGCGAAACGTCCTTTCCCCAGCCGATCTTTCGGGCCGTCCAGAAGACCTTTTTGAAATGCTCCTGTTGGCGGCTGTCGTGGGTATAGATGATGCGGCGTGCGCCGAGGGTGAGGATTCGATATCGGATGGCGGCCAGATCGGTCGTGCCGTAGAGGTATCCGCCATCGGATTTTTGAATCATCAGCGGCGATTCGTAACCCGGCACCTCGACGACGATGGCCCCTTCGGATTCGACCGCGATTGAGGCGGATTTCAACTCCGCCACGATTACCGGCAGATCGTCCTGGTAGGCCGATTCACCGCGAACGTCTTCGGGCCGGAGTTTTACGCCAAGCTGCGAATAAATTTCTTCGCAGGTTTTGAGGGTCACTTCGCGGGCCTTGATCCAGGCGAGTTCTTCCTGGCGATTTTTGGAGATTTTCGGATTTTGAATGAAGGTCGTGATTAAACGCGGCAGATCGGCCAGCGAATTTCCTTCCTGATCGATCACTTCGTCCTTGGCGGCCGGGTGTTCGGTCGTGGCTGAAACAAACTGATAAAGCGTTTCGAGCATCGAAAGCTGGAGATGAAATTTCTTCAACCCCTGCTCGAAAATGTGCGTTCCGTCGCGGTCCGCTTGGAACATCCGGCGGTGCAGTTCCGCCAGCGAATGAACCACAACCGACTTGGCTTGCGCGTCAGTCGCCTGGCCCATTTGGACGGTCAGCCGTAGCAGCGCATCCGTTTCATGCAGATGCTCGGCCATGACGTGATACCAGATCGCCAGCACGACCCGGCCGAATTGCGTTCCCCAGTCCCCGATGTGGTTTTGGCGGATAACCCGGTGTTGCTGGAATTCCAGAACCCGGCTCATGGCGTCGCCGATGTTGGTGCTTCGCAGATTCCCGACGTGCATTTCCTTGGCGATATTCGGTCCGGAATAATCGACGACGATATTTTGCGGTTCGGCGGCCCCGGGGATGCCGAGCCGGTGGTCGGAAGCAATTGCGTTGAGTTGCTGCGCCAGCCAATCCGGCGAGAGCCGGACATTGATAAACCCCGGCCCGGCGATGGTGACGTCGGATGCCATGGAGCCGAGATTCAGCTTGGATTTGATCTGTTCGGCGATAGCGCGGGGGCTGAGTTTGCCGCCGGTCTTTTCGCCGAGGGTTTTTACCAGGCCCATGGCCGCGTTGGACTGATAATCTCCGAATTTTTCGTTCTGGCTCACGCCGACGAGGGCTTGCCCTTCGCCGACGAGGGCGTCACATTCCATACCGAAGGCGTCGTGGATGGCGTTTCGGAAAATCTGATCGAGTTGGGCGAGGATCGTGGGCATAAATTGAGAAAGCCTGGGTTGTTATATACCGATGCTAAAATCCAGTTCGCCGCAACTATTGCGGCTGCGGAGCATGGTACATTGGTCCGGCGGCTATCTCCATGGGGCGGTAATTGCCGATAGCGTCTGGGTATAGAGGTTTAGTTAGGGTTTGACCGGGCCAGTTGGCGGGGCTAAGGTTTGCCGTCGGGAGCGCATTGTCGCTACGGAAGGGCAAGTCCTCCGTTTGGATGCCCAATCTCATCAAGGTGGAATCAATGAAGCTGATGTTGAGCCGGGTGTTTTTTGGCATCGGTTGTGTTGTTTGCTTAACGCTGGGCCTGTCGTGTCGGCCGTCGCCGAGCGCGGCCGTTGCGGCGGCGGGCGATCCCTCTCAACCAGCGAGTTTATCGGACGATCAACCCACCACGGCGCCATCGCTGACGACTCCCTATGGTTTGGAAACGGCGGCGGTGCAGGCGGCCGAGAACGGTGATTTTGGCCGAAGCGAACAGTTGCTCGGGCGCGCCCAGGAAATCTCCCACGATCCCGAATCGCGGCAAATGGAGGGATGGGTCGCGGACTTTGAATCTCAGCGTCAGGTATTCGACAAGCAACGACACGAACAATTCCAAAAGGCCGCGGAAAATGCCCGGATTCTGCTGGCGCACAAGATGGACAGCTACGCGATCGACGAAGTCTCGCAGGCGTATCTGCTGGCGGACAGCAAGGCCGCATTTCGCGGCGAGAAATGGGTGGATGACCTGGTCAAGGAATCCGCCGCCGCCGCCGATGCCGATGAGAACGGCGCGATGTGGCTGAACGCCTGGCGGATGTACCAGGACCTGAGCGTGATCGAGCCGGGCAATCCCGTCTGGAAAAACAAGATAAAGGTGGCGGCGTTGCGCGTGCGGCTGCTTCTGGAGTACGCCCCCCTGCGGATGAAGAAGCTGCAGGAAACGGAATGGCGTGAGCGCGACGCGGCCGATGCGCTGATTCATCCCTCGACGCAGCCGTCGGTGGCAATGGGGGCGAGCGGTCGGACCGGGGCGGCGCTTTCCCTCGGTTCCAGCACGACGCGGCCGGCGGTTGCCAACCAAGGCGCCACCACCCAACCGGCCGTGGACGTGGAGGCCGATGATGAATCGCCGCCCACCGATTGGCATGACATGATCAAGGGTATTCAGTTCGACATGCTGTACAACGCCCTGGAGTTGGCGGCGCAGGAATACTATCGCGACGTAACGCTCCAGAACCTGCTGCAAGGCGGATTGAACGGTCTTGAAACGGTGGTCACAACCGACGGCCTGGAAGACGCCTTCCCCGGCCTGAAGGACCCGGATCAGCGGAAGATACTCGTGAATGACATCGAGGAATGGAAGGCCAAGGCGGACGTGGCCGGCGCCGACGATGCCGGCCGCGTCGTCGTCGAGGCGCTGACCGATCTTCGCGAAGTGAACGCCAAGACGATCAAGCTTCCCGAGGAGGTTTTCGTCAGTGAGTTCGCGGATGGGGCCTTTTCCAAGCTGGACCTTTTCACGACGGTGATTTGGCCCTACGACGCCCCGGAGCTTGAGAAGACCACCGAGGGCCAATTTGGAGGAGTGGGGATTCAGATCGAGTCCGATGATTACAAAAACATCGTCGTGGTGCAGCCGCTGCCGGATACCCCCGCCTCGCGTGCCGGCGTGCGGCCGGGCGACGTGATTGCCAAGATCAACGGCAAGACGGCCAAGGGACTGACGCCCGACGGAGCGGTGAAGATCATCACCGGGGTTCCCGGAACCACCGTCACCCTGACGATGCGGTCGCTCAACGGGTCGGTCAAGGATTACGTTCTGAAGCGGGAGTTCATCAAGGTCGCCAGCGTCAAGGGATTCACGCCCAAGCCGAATGGCGACTGGAACTACATGCTGGATTCGGATCAACGGATCGGGTACGTCCGGCTGACGGGTTTCAGCAAATCTACCGGGGACGATCTGGGCCGGGCGCTGGAGGAGCTTAAATCACAACAGGCCCGCGCGATCATTCTGGACCTCCGGGACAACCCCGGCGGATTGCTGGACACGGCCAAAAAGGTCGTCAATGAGTTTATCGATCACGGCGTGATCGTCAGCACCCACGCCGACCGGCCCACCAGTAATCCGCCCTCGGAGATGGATGCCGATGCCCACGATCTTCAGACCACCGCGCCGCTGGTGGTTTTAGTGAATCAATACTCCGCCAGCGCCAGCGAAATCGTCTCCGGCGCGCTGAAGGACTGGCATCGAGGCCTGATCGTCGGCCAGCGCACCTTCGGCAAGGGAAGCGTGCAGATGCTCTTCCCGCTGGACAGCAAGCGTGACGCGTATCTCAAGCTCACCACGAGCCACTATTACCTTCCCAGCGGCCGGTGCATTCACCGCGAGGAGAACAGCACCACCTGGGGCGTCGATCCGGATGTCACCATCGACATGACGCCCGGGCAGATGATCGAAAAGAACCTGGCCCGCCTGCGGCTTGACGTGCTGGACGACTGGGGCCTCAAAGGCGAGGGAAACGGAACCACTCGGCCCAGCGTGCAGGACATGCTCAAAGTCGATCCGCAACTCTCAGCGGCGCTTTTGATCCTGCGGCTCCAGTTGGCCGCCAGCCAGGAGACCGCCGGCAATCAGGCGGCGATGCGGTAGGCGACGTTTCCCGTGCGGGTACCTCCACAACACAAAGCCCAGGGAGCTTACTCCCTGGGCCATTATTGACCCCAAGTCCCGTCTGCCGGCGGCGCTACCGGAAATAGCCTCGAAGCGACTCGGCGCCAAATGCCGGGTGAGCGATGCGGTCGGCCGAAAGGTTGCTTTTCTGCGACGCAGCCACTAATGGATGGGCGGCGTTGGCCCAGGACTCAGTTCCGTTCTAGAAACGATTGCATTTGACGGACGACCTCGCCCTGTCGTTGTATGAAACAGAAATGGTCTGTATCCG
>JBEKIV010000279.1:0-4895 GCA_050011595.1 Tepidisphaeraceae bacterium | reverse complement strand
GGGCGCGAGCCTCTGGTTTTCGATGGTCAGCGGGTCTTTGCAAGGCGAATGGTTGAGCCACATCGTTCCGACGGCTGTTTTGACATTACCGCTGTTCTTCTCCGGGCTGATCTTCTCGGCCGAATTGGAGACGGCGCCGTCGGTATCTGCCGCGATGGGTTCCAACCTGATCGGCGCCATGCTCGGCGGATGTCTGGAATACAACTCGATGTATTTCGGCTATCGTTCGCTTTACGTGCTGGCGATGGCGATCTATGGAATGAGCATGGTCGTTTCATTATCACGCCGAACGCAGGTCCGCGGGGCCTGTGCGGTGAAGGGTTCTGAATAGTGTCGATCGGACGGCGGATTTATCGCTTTCGGTGGTTCGTGGTGTCCATTTGGGTGGCCGCGGCGGGTTGGCTGGGGCTTTGTGTTTTCCCGGCGGACCCGACGGTGGGAGAAACCACCGATCTTCTGCCGGCCAATACTCCGGTCCACGTCGCGCTGGGGGAACTGGCGAAATATTTTGGGGAAAGAAGCGGCCTGAGCACGGTGGCCGTCGTGTTTGAAAGGGCCGACGGGCCGCTGAGCGACGCGGACCTGGCCCAGATCGAGACCGTCGGCCGGCTGATCGCCCAGCCGAGCGAGGGGGACATTCCGGCCCAGGAGCTTGCGGACGTTACGGTGCGCACGCCGGCGTCGCTGGCGATGGCGGGGACGAGCAATCCGCTCATCAGCCAGGACCGAAGCGCGGCGATCATTTCGATGAGTTTGCCGTACAACTACATCACCAAACCGGCGGCCCGCGTGGCCCGGCACGTGCAGAACGTCGTGGCGGGCTTCGGGCTGGCGTCGGGATTGTCCGCGGCGGTGACGGGGTCGGCGGGCTACGGCTATGACTATGCCATCGCCATGGAACGCAGCCATCGCAAGACGTCGATCGTGACCCTGGCGTCGGTGATCGTGATTCTGCTGATGGTTTATCGCGCGCCCGGCGCGGCGTTGATTCCGCTGGTGGGGATCAGCATCGCGGCGGTGGTTGCATTGAAGCTGCTGACGCTGGGGGAGGGGTTCGGAGTTCACAGCGGGTCGGCGGAGGAAATTTTCACGTTTGTTCTGCTGTATGGTGGCGGCGTGGATTATTCGATGCTGTTCATGAGCCGGTATCGGGAGTTTCTCGGCGAAGGCCGCGATGCGGCCGACTCGGTGGCGCTGGCTTTGGACGCGAGCCTGTCGGCGATCGCATCGTCGGCGGTGATGACGGTGTCGGGGTTGGCGATGCTGTGCGTTGCCCGATTCAGCATTTTTCGTCATGCGGGACCGGCGGTGATGCTGGCGCTGGTGGTGGCGGCATTGGCGGCGACGACGCTGGTGCCGGCGATGCTGGCGATCATCGGCCCGCGCGCGTTCTGGCCGGCCAAGGTTGGCAGGCCGGGACCCCGTGGTGAAGATGGGCCGGCACGAGGCCCGGTTTGGCCGGCCATCGCCCGGCTGGTGGTGCAACGTCCCCGCGTCATCATGGCCGTGACGTTCGGGGTGTTGCTGCTGCCGGCCCTGCGGGGGCTGAACGTGCCATGGAGCTATGATTCGCTGAGTAGCCTGAAATCGAATTATCAGGCTCCGCGCGGAATGGAGATGGCCGAGCGGCATTGGCCGACGGGCGAAACGGCGCCGGTGACGGTGCTGGCGGCCGCGGACCGGCCGCATGCGCCGGACTCGTGGGCGGCTTTTTGCAATCGGCTCATCGCCGGCATTCAGACGGTCCCGGACGTGGACAACATTCGCGGGTTGGCGGCGCCGCTGGGCCTGCACGTCAAACCGGTTGAGAATGCCGAGGTGCTCTTGCTGGCTCATGACAAGGCGGCGGCGGAGTTTTTGAGTCCGGACGATCGGGCGATGCGGTTGTCCGTGGTGCTGGCGGTGGCTCCGCTGAGCAGCGCGGCGTTGGAGGACGTATCGAAGATCGCTGCGGCGGCCGGGGCGGCGGCGGCGAACTTTGACGCCCACATCCATCTGACCGGAGCGAGCGCGGAAATGGTCGATATCCGCGACGTCACGCACCGGGATTTCATCCGCATCGCGCTGCTGGCGCTGACCGTCATTCTGATCGTGGTCATCGCCGCCCTGCGCGACGTGCCGCTGGCGATCTTCATGCTCGGCGCGACGCTGCTGAGCTATTTCACGACTCTGGGACTGACGCTTTGGACGTTTCAACTGCTCGGCGCGCACCAACTGGAATGGAAGGTGCAGATGATGCTGTTCATCGTGCTGGTGGCGGTGGGCCAGGATTACAGCATTTTCTTCGCGGTCCGTTACGAGCAGGAAGCGCGGCGATTGGCGCGGAAAGAGGCGGTCGAACGGGCGCTGATCTTCACCGGGCCGGTGATTTCCTCGTGCGGGCTGATCATGGCCGCGACGCTGGGGAGCATCATGGCCGGAGACATTAAATTGCTGGTGCAACTTGGGTTCGCCTTTGCGCTGGGGATGCTGGTGGATACTTTCATCGTGCGTCCGCTGCTGTTGCCGGCTTTCATCGTCGCGACCGGGCGAACGGCCGGGGGGCGGAGGATACGCGAGAATTAATGCTATTTGGCCTGGCGGTAGTCAACACAGAATTTTTACCGCGAAGGCGCGAAGGACGCGAAGGACGCGAAGAAATTTGTTGATTGAGATGTCATGCCGATTCAGTTGACCGCAAAAGCAGGGGGTTTTGCGCTGGCCGTAAAGGTCGTGCCGGGGTCGTCGCGCAACCGGGTCGCGGGCGAATATGGCGCGGGAATCAAGCTCACGGTCACGCAACCCCCCGAAGGCGGCGCCGCCAACCGGGCGGTGATCGCGCTGTTGTCGGAGTTGCTGGAAATTCCGGCGGCGGGCATCCGCATCAGCCGTGGTCAGAGCAGCGCACGCAAGGAAGTCGTCATAACGGGGTTGCCCGCGGAGGTGATTTCCTCGCGGCTCAATCGGCGCGGGCGACCATGAGACGGTAAAATACCTGGGCTGGTGTCGATGAAAGGAGACAACATGTACGTAGTGAGCGTGACCATATTCGTCAAGCCGCAGAATGTGCGGGAGTTTATCGAGGTGACGATGGACAATGCGCGCAACACGCGGCGAGAGCCGGGGAATGTGCGGTTTGACGTGTCGCAGGCTGAAGCCGAGCCGACGCGGTTTTTGTTTTATGAGGTTTACCGCGCGAAAGAGGATTTCGTTCGGCATCAGCAAACGCCGCACTATCTGAGATGGAAGGATGCCGTGGCCGATTGGATGGCGCAGGAGCGTCAGGGCGTGAAACATATTTCGGTGTTTTTCGGGGATGGAAGCGATGAAGGCGTTTGAGTTTTCCGGCGTGGGCCGGATTATTTTCGGGCGTGGGAAATTCGCCGTTGCCGGCGAGATCGCGGCCTCGTTGGGGCGGTCGGCATTGGTGATTTATAATGGTAATGGGGTTGTGGATGACATCATTGAATTGCTGTCGCGGCAAGGCGTGACGGCGGCCTTGGTGCGGCAGCGCGGGGAGCCGACCGTCGCGCAGGTTGACGCGGCGGTGGAAGAGGGGCGAAGGCGGAATTGCGATTCGGTGATCGGCGTGGGCGGCGGGAGTGCGATCGACGCCGCCAAAGCCGTGGCGGGGTTATTGACCAACGGCGGGTCGGCGGTCGATTACATGGAAGTCGTCGGCAAGGGGAAGAGGATCAAGATCCTGGCGGCGCCGTGGATGGCGATCCCGACCACGGCGGGGACCGGGGCGGAGGCCACGCGCAACGCGGTGATCGGCCTGCCGGAAAGACAATTCAAGGCCAGCATCCGTAGCGAACTGCTGTTGCCGCGGGTGGCATTGGTGGATCCCAGTCTGGGCGTGACGGTTTCGCCGGCGCTGACGGCCAGTTCGGGAATGGACGCGTTGTGCCAACTCATCGAATCCTACACGTCCAGCGGAGCGTCGCCGATGACCGATGCGCTGGCGTTGCCGGGGATTGGGATGGCGGCGCGGAACCTTCCCCTGGCGTTTCATGACGGGTCGGATTTGGACGCCCGGGAGGGGATGGCGTTGGCGGCGTTGTTGAGCGGGGTGACGCTGACCAACGCGGGACTGGGTGCGGTGCATGGGTTTGCGGCCGTGCTGGGCGCGAATTTCCCGGCTCCGCATGGAACGGTGTGCGCGGCGCTTCTGCCGCTCGTCATCGAATCGAACGTGCGCACGCTGCGGGAACAGGAATCGGCCGCGGGGTTGCCGGGCCTGCGGCGTTATGCGGAGGTGGGGCGGCAATTGCCGGGTTTGGAGTCGGCCACTGATGCCAACGCAATCGACGGATGCGTTCGATTTACCTTCAATTTATTGCGCGAATTGAAGATTCCAGCGTTGAAACAGTTTGGAATTAGGCCGGCGCGCGTCGGGGAAATGGTCCGGCTGGCGCGAAAGGCCAGCAGCATGCGGTTCAATCCGGTGTCGCTGTCGGATGAATCCTTGTCCAGTATTCTGGGCGCGGCGATTGAAGGCGATGCGGAGATTCGATCTATGTAACCCGATGGTGGGGCGTGGTTTAGAATCGCCGTCCTGTGGCGACAAACCGCACGGCGCCGTCGTGGGCGTTCTGGCGCCAACCGATGCTCTTAACTTCGCGCGAATATTCTTTGCTGCAACTTAGGCACCGTGGCGGCGTGAATTGATTGCCCGCAACACGATTCACGACCATCTGGTCGACGAGCAGGGTGACTTGTTCAATTGCGTCGGCGAGCATGGTCGCGGCGCGATGGAACTGGAAATATAGCCTCGCCCAGGCCTTGGAGCCGCTGTGGCCTGGCTTCCGGCGTTTTGTCCCTTCCGAGAGAGAACTGGCCTCGCGCAAGCGGGGCCGGTTTTCTATTTGCGGGAAGCGCCCCGGAACTCGGCCTCGGCTTCCAGCCAATTCTGG
>JBEKIV010000278.1:0-4918 GCA_050011595.1 Tepidisphaeraceae bacterium | reverse complement strand
GAATTCAAAGGCACCGGAAACATGGAACTGGTGTTGGACCGCGATCTGGCCAACCAGCGCATCTACCCCGCGCTGGACATCGCCGCCAGCGGCACCAGAAAAGAAGAAAAGCTGCTGAACGAGCAGCAAATCAACGCGGCCCACAAAATCCGCCGATTGCTGACGACCATGCAGCCGGCCGCCGCAATGAAGACGCTGCTGGAAGTGATGGGCAAGCAGAAGACCAATGCCGACCTGCTGGCGGCCGCCGGCGCGAAGGCCTGAACTTACAACTCCGCCGTCACCAAACTCGCCAGTTCCGATCGTTCGCTCTTGGCCAGCGTGATGTGGCCGACGATCGGTTTGCCTTTCAGCCGTTCGACCAGATACGACAAACCGTTGCTGCTGCTGTCCAGATACGGGTTGTCGATCTGCGTGGCGTCGCCGGTGAGGACCAGTTTGGTGCCTTCGCCGACGCGGCTGGCGATGGTTTTCACTTCGTGGGGCGTGAGGTTCTGGGCCTCATCCACGATCATGAACTGATGGGGAATGCTTCGGCCGCGGATGTACGTCAGCGGTTCCAGAACGACCTGGCTGGTTTCCATGAGCTGGTTGATCCGCTGCTCAACGCTGGAGAGGGAGGCGTGCTGCGAGTGGCCGCTGCCTTCCTGCGTGAGACGATTGGACAAGAGATAGGCGATGTTGTCGAAGATGGGCTGCATCCAGGCGGTGAGTTTCTGGTCCTTGTCGCCGGGGAGATACCCGATGTCGCGGCCCAGCGGCATGATCGGGCGGGCGCAGAGCATCTTCTGATAGACCTCTTCGTTGAGGGTCTTGGCCAGCCCCGCGGCCAGGGCCAGCAGCGTCTTTCCGGTGCCGGCCGCGCCGATGAGGGAGACCAGTTTGACCGAATCATCCAGGAGCAGATCGAGGGCCATGGTTTGCTGGAGGTTTCTGGGCATGACGCCGAACACCGGGCCGCGGCGGGCGCGCACCGGGGCGAGCATTCCATCGGCTCGAAAGCGGGCGATGGCGGTATGGCTGGGATCAAGCTCGTCTTTCATCAGCACGAATTCGTTCACGAAGGTATCGGGCAAGTCCAGGCGGATTTGTTTTTCGGAAAAGAGCCGGTCGATGGTCTTGGCCGGGACGGCCAATTCGCGCCAGCCGGTGTAGAGCCGCTCGAAGTCCACCTTCTGGGCCTCGAAATCCTCGGCCACCAGCCCCATGGCGTCGCTCTTGATGCGGGCGTTGATGTCCTTGGTGATGAAGACGACGCGCTTGCCTTCCTGGAGCAGGGCGAATGCGCAGCAGATGATGCGGTTGTCCGGCGTGTTGGCGGTCAGGCCGGGGCAGAGCTTTTGGTCCTCTTCCAGGATGACCCGGACGCGGCCGCCGGATTGCGGAACCGGCACGCCGTCGGACAGCCGGCCCCGCAGCCGAAGGGAATCCAAATAGCGGATGACCGTTCGGGCGTTTCGACCCAGGTCGTCGCTGTTGGTTTTGAACTTGTCCAGTTCCTCGATGACGTCGAACGGGATGACGACCTCGTTGTCCGCGAACATGAAAAGCGCGTTGGGATTGTGAAGCAGAACGTTGGTGTCCAGGACGAAATGCTTGATGTGGCCGTTGGTGGGGGTCATCGGTGAAATCTCGATTGAATTCTGAAACGAAATCGGAAAACGAAATCCGAAGCCCGAAATCCGAATGACGAATCAAATCCGAATGACGAAATCCGAATGAGTGCCTCCTTCGTCATTCGGATTTGATTCGTCATTCGAATTTCGAATTTCGGATTTTACACATTCGGTTTTTGCGTGTATCAATTCCTCCAAACCGTACTGTATCCCGACAACAGGGATTTCACCATAGGCCGTTCCATGCCGTTGTATCCGCTGAAATTCAAGCCGCGTTTCGTCGGAAAAATGTGGGGAGGGCGGAAGATCGAGACGGTCCTGGGCAAATCGTTGCCGGCGGGGGCGATCGGGGAAAGCTGGGAACTGTATGATTTCCCGCCCGGCGTGGTGGACGAATCGGCGGATTGGATCAGCGCCGAGGTGGCCGAGGGCCGCCTGGCCGGGAAGACGTTGCACGAGGTGGTGGGAGAATTCGGCCGCGATTTGTGCGGCGACGTGCCGCTGGTGGGCCCGCATGGGCAGTTTCCCATCCTGATTAAATTCCTGGACGCCCGCGAGGATTTGTCCCTCCAGGTGCATCCCGACGCCGCCTATGCCAAAACCAACCCGGCGGCCCATTTGAAAAACGAGGCCTGGTTCATCGTTCAGGCCGATCCCGGCTCGCGATTGCTGCAGGGTTTGAAACCCGGCGTCACCCGGCAATCGTTCGCCAAATCAATCGCCAACGGCTCGGTCGAATCGACGATCAATTCGATCCCCGTAAAGGCCGGCGATTGCTTCTATCTCCCCAGCGGCACGGTCCACGCCCTGGGCGCCGGCATCCTGGCAGCCGAAGTGCAAACCCCCAGCGATACGACGTATCGGGTCTTCGATTTCAATCGCAACGATCCGTCCACGGGCAAACCCCGGACCCTGCACGTCGAGCAGGCGATGCAGTGCATCGATTTTTCGGCCGCCGCGCCGCCGAAACCAAAACTAAAACCGTCTTCGGGGCCGGAACTGGTCAAATGCGATCATTTCACGATCCGAAAGATCGCCGCGAAAAAGGGCCGCGAAGTCATCATCCCCTCCGGCGAGCCGAAGGTTTTGATGTTCATCACCGGCCGCGGCAAGCTGCTGGCCGCCGGCCACGAATCCAACTTCACTGTCGGCGACACGATTCTGTTGCCGGCCGGATTGGTGGAAACCGTCGCCGCCGCCGACAGCGATGCGTTGTGGCTGGAGGTGAGAATCGGTCAGCCGCATTTCGTTTAGCGGCCGCGTTTACGCGGCGTTTTCACGCTGACGGAAAAACGGGAGGGGTCTTCGCACCGGCAGATCGGTCCACAAGTTCGCGCAGGGCTTGCGTTATCTGGGCGATCGGCCCATTCCAATCGTCGGGCGCGGTTTGGCGAAACAGCCGCATCGTGGGATACCACGGGGAGTCGCCACGATACAGCATCCATCGCCAATCCGGGACCAGCGGCAAGAGAACCCATGTCGGCTTTCCAAGTGCCGCGGAGAGGTGGGCCGTGGCCGTGTCCACCGAGATCACCAGATCGAGATTCTCAACCAAGGCGGCCGCGTCGGCCAAGTTCTGCAATTCGGCCGAGAAGTCGATTAGCTGCATTGCATCCGGGGGTATCGCGGCTTGTTTGGCGGCATCGCCTCTCTGGAGGCTGTAAAACCGCACGCCCTTGACCGTCCATAGGGGGGCAAGTTGCTCCAGGCGGATCGAGCGCCTGCGATCTCGCTTATGTTTGGGATTGCCCGCCCAGGCCAGACCGACGCGGATCCCGACCTCGCTGCCGATTCTGCCGCGCCACGAGGCGGCCAGGTGCGCGGGCGCTTGGAGATACCGCGCCGGCGCGGGGATCGTTTCCACGCGGGTTGCAAAGACGGCGGGTAAGCTCATCAGCGGGCAATGACAATCAAAATTACCCGGATCGATCTCGGCTGTGACCCGGGCGACGCCGGGCAATCCCTGCAATAGTTGCCGCAGTTCCTCCGGGCAGCTTATCACCACTGGCCCCCCCCGCTCCGCCACGAGCGGCGCATACCGCGCGAATTGGATCGTGTCGCCCAATCCCTGCTCGGAGTGAAGGAGAATCGTCCGGCCCTTCAATTCACCGCCGTCCCATTTGGGCTGGACGAACTGGCTCGGCGAGTACTTCGGTTTGGCTTTCTCTCGCCATTCATGCTCGGCCCATCCCTTTTCAAAATGACCGTGAAGAAGAAGGATGAACGACAGGTTCACATGTGCGTCGGCAAGTCCCGGCTTGAGCTGAATCGCCCGCTCCAACGCGTCGGCGGCCTCGGCATATCGGCCTTGCTCGGCCAGAAGATTGCCCAGGGCGTTGAAGCCCTCGGCGTATCGCCCGTCCAGTTGCACGGCCCGTTCGGCGGCACGGATCGCCTCGTCCATTTGCCCGAGCGCGCCCAAGGCCAGCGCCAGGTTATAGTGCGCGATCGCCCTCGATGGATTTAGCTCGATCCCCTTGCGGAAGGCATCGAGGGCTTCGGGAAATCGGTCCTGATCGAACAAAATGTTGCCGAGGTTGTCATAGGCTTCGGGATAGCCGCCTTTCAGGCGGAGCGCCTCCCGGCACGAGGTCATCGCTTCGGCGAATCTTCCCAATTCCCGCTGCGCGTTGCCGAGATTGTTCAGCGCCTCGGCGTAGTCGGGCTGAAGCTGAAGGGCTTTTTGGTAGGCCGCGATCGCTTCGGCGAAGCGAGATTGGTCCGAGAGCACGTTTCCCATGTTGGCGTAGGAAGGGGCGAAATCCGGATTCAACTCGATGGCGCGGCGGTATTGGGCCAGGGCCTCATCGAAACGGCCCTGGTCGCGCAGCGCGTTGCCGCGGTTGCTGTGAGCGCCGGCGTCATTTGGGTCCAACTCAATCGCCCGATCGAAGGCGGAGATCGATTCATCCAATTTGCCCGCCAGCCTCAGGGCAATGCCGAGGTTGTTGTGCGCCGTGGCGAAATCGGGTTGGAGATCGGTGGCCTGTTTATAAGCGGCCAGGGCCTCGTCGATGGTCCCGCGGTCTTTCAGGGCGTTGCCGAGGTTGTTCCAGGCGATCGGCATGCGGGGGTTTAATTCGACGGCCCGCCGTAGGGATGCGATGGCCTGGTCGGTCTTTCCAAGGCGCCGATTGAACTCACCGCAATTGGCGTGCAGTTCAGCGGCGTTTGGATCAATGGCGATGGCCCGCTGGATCATGTCCAGCGCGATATCGTTTCGGCCGGCCCGAGCGGCGATCATGGCCCGGAGATGCCATGCCGCCGAGACGTTCGGCTGATGGTCCAGGATGTCCGCGCAG
>JBEKIV010000277.1:0-4925 GCA_050011595.1 Tepidisphaeraceae bacterium | reverse complement strand
GTGGTCAACGGCGCGGACCTGGCCATCGTGTCGACGAATTTTAACCACGGCGTCACCAGTTGGGACCAGGGCGACTTCTACTACGCAGGCGTAGTCAATTCCCCCGACCTCGCCGCCGTGGCGGCGAATTACAACCAGGGGATTTCGCTTCCCGATGTCGCCGCCACTCCGGTAGTCGCTTCAACAGCTTCGGCGGTGGCAACTTCCACCGCCGAGACGACCGCTGCGGCGCCACCATCGCCCAAGTCCAAGCCAGTCAGCGTTTCCAAGGCGGTGGTCAGTGATACAACGAGCAGGAAATCGAAGGCTTCCGCCGCGGCGCCTTACGCGGCCAGCGTTGTGACGATCCCGACCTCTGGCGCGATGGCGACCCCGCGGAATACCAACAATAAGGATGCGAAGTTTCTCGCGGATCGATAGCGGGTTGGCCGTGGGCACGCTGGGCCGTCTGCTGGCGTTGCACGTGACGCGGGTACGCTAATTCATGTGTTCGGCGTGATTTACTTCAAAAGCGGGCGAGGAGGTTCGAACTCCCGACATTCAGCTTGGGAAGCTGACGCTCTACCAACTGAGCTACGCCCGCAATGTCCGGGGCCTTTTCGCGTTCTGATTGTAGTGCAGTTCACGCCTTGGCACAACCGAAACCTATCCGCGAAACCTCTGCTTCCCTTCCAATCGTGAAATGGCCGTTGTCGCGGCATTCGTCGCAGCCGCTCCGTCTGGTATATTGGTGCCGGCGCGAAAACTCCGCCGAAGGATCGCTTTATTTTGCAGGATTCCGATTTGCGCTTGCTCGTCCGCGACCGCCTGCGTCTTCGCATCGAGCCGGAGATGTGCAAATATCTCCTGCGCAGGTCGGCGGATTCGGATCAGCCGCTTGCCGTTATCGGCGGCGACGCGCACACCGGCGTCCCCCGGCGGGAAATCCTCGATCCGCGCCTCCTCCGACAGGACGTCGGCCGTCAGGAGCCGTCATGATTTACACCGCCAATGCCTTCGCCCGCGCCGGAATGGTCGGAAACCCTTCCGACGGGTATTTCGGAAAGACCCTCTCCTTTGTCATCCGCAATTTCAAGGCCACCGTACGGCTCTGGGAAAGTCCGCATTTTGAAATCGTCCCCGATAGCGGCGATCTCACCAAGTTCCAAACCGTCGATGCCTTCCTCGGCGATGTCCGCCTGCATGGATATTACGGCGGCATGCGCCTGATCAAGGCCACCGTCAAACGATTCCACGACTATTGCCGCCAGAACAACCGCGAACTCCACAATCGCAATTTCACCGTCCAGTTCGATACCGACATTCCCCGCCTTGTCGGCCTTTCCGGAAGCAGCGCCATCGTCGTCGCCGCTCTGCGGACCCTCATGAGATTCTACGAGGTGGAAATCCCCAAGCACTTGCTCCCGACGCTCACCTTGAACGTCGAGCGGGAGGAACTCGGCATCGCCGCGGGAATGCAGGACCGCGTCGTCCAGACCTACGAGGGGTTCGTCTACATGGATCTCGACCGAAAACTCGTGGAATCGCGCGGCTACGGGGATTACCAGGAGCTTCACCCCTCCAGGCTCCCGCCGCTCTATCTCGCCTACGATCCCAATTCCGCCCAGAGCAGCGACGTTCCCCATCGCCATCTGCGCTCCCTGGTTGAACGCGGCGACAAGACCGTCATCGAGGCGATGCAGAAATTCCGCGACCTGACCGACCGTGGCCGCGACGCCCTGATGTCGGGCGATTGGGACCAACTGCACCAGATCATGAACGCCAATTTCGATCTTCGCCGAACGATCATGCCCATCGCCCCGGCGCATCTGCGCATGATCGAAGCCGCCCGCGGCGTCGGCGCCAGCGCCAAATTCGCCGGAAGCGGTGGGGCGATCATCGGCCTGTACCACGGCGCTCGGCAATATCAGGAACTCGTCGATGCCTTGGCGGCGCTTCGCTGCGACGTCGTCCGGCCGGCGATTTTTGAAACGTAGCACTCCCTCCGCCCGCGCCAAATTCTCCGCGCAGCTTATTGACGCCTCGCAACGGCGCGTTATCTTTTACTCAACAAATCGAGACCTTGATGCGGACCGAGGGCGGTGGCTCCCCTTCGGTCCGTTTTCTTTTTTATCCCCGCTTGCGGCTGATGAATTCCTTCAACTTCGCCGGCTTCAGGCAATTGATCACGTCCGCCGCCGTCGCCCAGGCGCGCTGGGCCACGAAAATCCCGAATTGCATCTGATCCAATTGATCGACGGAATGCGCGTCGGTGTCGATCGCCAGTTTCACCCCCGCGGCGAGGGCGCCGTGGGCGTTGGCGTCGTTCAGGTCCAGCCGCGGGAACGCCGCGTTGATCTCCAGCGCCGTCCCCGTCTCCTTCGCCGCCTTGAATATCCGAGGGAAATTGAGCGGCAGTCCCTCCCGGTCGAAGATCAATCGGCCCGTCGGATGCCCGATCACGTTGACGTAGCGGTTCTCGATGGCGCGCAAAATTCGATCCGTCGCCTTCCCGGTCTCCTGCTTCAGCGCCACGTGCGGACTGGCCACGACGAAATCCAGTTCCGCCAGCACCGCGTCCTCGAAGTCCAGCCGGCCATCCGCCAGAATGTCCACCTCGCATCCGGCCAGCAGCACGATTCCTTTCATCCGAGCCGAGACCCGCCGGATCTCCGCCGCGTGCTTCATCAACCGTTCCGCCGAAAGCCCGTTGGCGATCACCTGCGTCTTGGAATGATCGGTGATGGCCAGGAATTCATACCCGCGCGCCAGCGCCGCCTCCGCCATCTGCTCGATGGTCCCCTGGCCGTCGGAGGCGGTCGTGTGTGAATGCAGGTCGCCGCGGATGTCCTGGAGTTGTACGATCTTCGGCAACTTGCCCGCCAGCGCCGCTTCGATCTCGCCCCGATCTTCGCGCAGCGTCGGGTCCATGCAGGCCATGCCCATCGCTTGGTAAATCTCCTCTTCGGTTTTTCCCGCAACGGGCCTGGCGTTGGGCGGGAAGCCCGGCTTCTTTTCCGACCGGTCGTACTCGTGCACCTTGTACAGCCCCCATTCGTTCAGCGTCATCTGACGTTGTTGCGCCAGTCCCCGCAGCTTGGTGTTGTGTTCCTTCGATCCGGTGAAATATTGCAGCGCCGCGCCGAAATTTTCCGCCGGCACGATCCGCAGATCGACCTGCATTCCCCGGCTGGCCAGGATGCTGGCCTTGGTTGGCCCCTGAGCCAGGACGCGCTGCACCAGCGGCAATTTCACAAACGCCGCCGACACCGCCTCTCCCGCTGAGTGGTCCTTCAGTGAGCACACCAGATCGATGTCCCCGATGGTCTCCCGCCGCCTCCGCAGGCTTCCCGCAATCTCGGCCTGCGACACCCCCGGCAATTGCTTGAGCGCGTCGAGCATCGCCCGGCCGATTTCCATCGCCTCGACGATCCCCACTCGCCGCGACGCCTGCGCCCGCAGGGCGATTCCCTCCTTGATTGCCTCGATTTTCTTTGCCCCGATTCCCTTCAGCCCGTCGAGTTTTCCCGCGTCGATCGCCTTGGCCAGTTCCTCCACCGACGTGATCTTCCGCTGTTTCCACAACATCGCGATCGTTTTGGGGCCGAGGCTGGGAATGTCCAGCATCGGAATCAGCCCCGCCGGCACGCTCGCCGCAACCTCCTCGAAATCCTCGCTTTTGCCCGTCGTGACGTACTGCTCGATAATCCGCTGGCTCGACGGCCCGATGCCTTCCAATTCCTTGAGTTTCCCATCCCGGCAGGCTTCGCGCAGATCCAGCGTCATGTCCTTCAGGATGCGCGAGACCTTCGAGAACGCGATCGCCTTGAACGGGCTTTCCCCCTTGATGTCCATGAGCGCCGCCAGGGTGCGGAACAGATTGGAAAGCTCGGCGTTGAGCGACATGATAGAAAAGGATAATTTGTCATTGGTCATTTGTCATTGGTCATTTGTCATTTGCAAGTGACAAGTGACAAATGACAAATGACAAATGACAATTCCCCCATGCACTTTTGCCTTGGAACAACCCCGACGGTTCAGCAAACAATGATCTTCGATCACGTCGTTCCCGACGAGGTCAACCGGGCGGTGGAAGTTCGGCGATCCGCCGCCGGCAAGCCGATCAACGTGGCCCGGGTGCTTCACACGTTGGGCGATCCGGCGATGCTCTGCGTTCCGCTCGGCGGCGACACCGGCCGATTTATCCTGGCCGATTTCGCCGCGGCCGGCATCCCCCACGATTGCGTCGATTCCCCGCATCCGACCCGCACCTGCGTCACGGTCATCGATCGCAAGGCCGCAACCGTGACCGAACTGGTCGAGGAGCACGCCCCGTTGCCGCAACAAATGGCAGGCCAACTCCTGGCGATTCTGTCCAAACATCTGCCCCATTGCCGGTCGGTGATTCTTTCCGGAACGGTCGCTCCCGGCGCGGGGGATGATTTCTACGCCGATTGCTGCCGCGCCGCCGCCGGGGCCGATGCGTCCGTCATTCTCGACGCCCACGGCCAGCCCCTCCTGCGCGCCCTTCCCTTTCATCCCCTGATCGTCAAGCCCAATCGCGCGGAACTGGCCTCGACGATTGGAAAGGAGATTAACGACGATCCCTCGCTTCGCCAGGCCATGATCGATCTCCTCCGCCGCGGCGCTCAATGGGCGATCATCACCCTGGGCCGCAACGGGGCCGTCGCCTCGGACGGAAAGTCATTCTGGAGGGTTCCCGCGTTGCAGGTCCCGGCCATCAGTCCCATCGGCAGCGGCGACGCATTTTCCGCCGGCCTGGCCAGCGGCATTGCCGCCGGGCGCGACGTACCCCAGGCTTGTCTTCTCGCCGCCGCCTGTGCCGCCGCAAACACGCTCCTCCCCGGCGCGGGGTTCCTTCGCTTGGAGGACGTCCATCGCCTCGAGCCCCTCGCCCGCATCCAAAAATGGTGAATTGCCCTACC
>JBEKIV010000276.1:0-4943 GCA_050011595.1 Tepidisphaeraceae bacterium | reverse complement strand
CAGGCGATCGGCGTATTTCTGGAAATTCTCCTTCATCTTCGGCGTGAACTCTTGCACGTGTTGAAGGACTCCCTCGATATTTCCGTAGGCGGCGATGAGCTTGGCCGCGGTCTTCTCGCCGACGCCGGGGATTCCCTGCACGTTGTCGATCGCGTCGCCCATCAGCGTCTGGACGTCGATCGCCTGCGCGGGGGAATATCCGAGTTCCGATTGCATCCGCTGACGATCCATGAAAACGTCGGATTGAACGTCGTACATTCGCGTCGAATCGTCGATGAGTTGGCGAATGTCCTTGTCCTTGGAAACGATGATCGTCTCAAACCCCTTGTCCCGGAGTTGGCGGACCATGGTGGCGATCAGATCGTCGGCTTCGTATCCGGGCTTGGCAAAGATAGGAATCCCCAGATCGCCGACGATTTGCAGAATGCGTTGCTCCTGGGGGAAAAAATCATCCGGCGGAGATTGGCGGTTGGCCTTGTAGTCGGGAAAAATCTGCTTGCGGAAAACGGATTCATCGCCGGTATCGACTGCCATGGCCAGATAATTCGGCTTGCGGTTTTCAACCAGATTCAGCAGCCATTGCGTGAAGACGTAGGTGGCCTTGGTCGGCTCGCCGGTGGGACTGGACAGATCGCGGAACGGGGCAAAATAGGCGCGGTAGATCTGGGCGTGGCCATCGATGATGTAGAAAGTTTTCTGATCCGGCACGGTGTTCGGGCAATGGTAGGACAATCGACCGCCGGCGTCCAAAGGAGTTGGACCGAGTTCAGCTCTTTCGCTTGTGGATTTTTGTGGTGCGTCCCCTTCGGCGACGAGCTTCACATATCAAGCATCTTCAATCAATGACAGAAGAGTTTCAAGACCGGAGCTTTTGCCATCGACCCACCGCAGACCGCCAACGCGAGGCGATTTCAAATCAGCGCAACTTCCAAATATTTCGGTAATAAAACCCTCACGAATGACGTTTAAGCTTTGCTCCGGAGGAGAAAAAAGAAGACACCGGCATTTCTGCACGGTGTCTTCCGGAGGGGAGAAAATGCGCCGTAGGCGCTTGCCTTCAAACTTTACCTATCTTATCTTATACCACACCTCATCCGAGAATCAACTGAATCTATCTAATAACGCACCAAACCCATCGGCCTGACCCAGCCGCAAACTACAATAATTTCTGATTACTTGTCAGGTTATTGCCATTGCTGGTCCGAAACCTTTCCGTTGGGGTTATCTGTTTATTCCACACTCTGCCGACAGGTAAAGTTGCAGTAAAATCGTGGATTGGCGTCAAAAGTGCTGGCCTGGGCCAATTCCGGACACGGACAATTTGGAATTTCCTTTCCACGCCATTATCCGTTGTGTAATGGAACGTCTATCGTAAAAGACGTTGCAGTTTCCGGTTAATTTCAACGAAAGCGGCGCCGAAATGCCCGGCGGCTGGGTCCAGGAAGTATTGCAGGTGCGACACGTCCAGGCCGACGGCGCGGGCCTCGAAGGCTGTCAGATTGGGCGAATTATCTTGACCTCGCCGCCAACTCTCGGTTTCATAATGTCATGCGTCAAACCTACCATACCATTATCAAGCCCGAGTCCACCGGGTTTTTCGTGGGGTGGGTCGAAGAAATTCCCGGGACCATGACCCATGGAAGGTCTCTGAACGAATGCCGCCAGAAGCTCCGCAACTCTTTGCTGCTGATGGTGGAAACCCATCGCGACGAAGCTCGAATCCCCCTGGACGCCTCGTGCATTCTGGAGCCGATTGAAATCGACACCAGCGAGCTTCGCGTGCCGCCCCATCAGTTGGCCTGACTGGCGGTGGTCGTCGGGCCGGAACCCATGTCCCGCACTGGAACCCCATCGACTCCGATAATTTGCTGGATGCCCGTGAATTTGGGAGTTGGAATCTGCCCCAGCACGTCCTTGGCCTTGTTTTGCAAATCGGTTTGCTGCTGAACGAGGGTCTGTCTATCGCCGGCCAGGCCGTCGTTGTCGCGCTTCAATTGGTAATATTGATCGGGCAGAGGCATCTGAATCGTATTTCCGTTCCGGTCGATGAAGATGCTTTGCGACTGAAGGCGAATCATCTGCCGCTTGTTCTGGTCCATTTCCGAATCGATCTGTCCGACCTTTTGCTGTAGCGCGTCGAATTGCCGCTGCAAGGCATCCAACTGTTGCTTGACCTTGGCCTCGGCGGCTTTCAAATCCTCGAGCTGCTTGGCGGTGACCCAGGTCGAGCCCCAGCGATACATCCCCTGCTGGGCGGCCAACTTTTGCAGAAGCGTGTCCTGCTCGGCGAAAAGTCTCACCGCCTGCAAGACCACAGGGGCATTCCGATTCTCCGGCGGCACGACATTGAGCGCCTCGGCGACGTTGTCCAGAACTTCCTTGGCCTGCGGGGCGGACGTCATCGCCTCGTCATAGAAATTCATGGCGACAACGAAGGACTTTTGCCGCCAGGCGATCACCGCCAAATTGTTCAGCGTCGGAGCGTGATCCGGCACGAGCTGGCTGACCGCCTCGAACGACTTTCGGGCCTGGGATATCTGCTCCTGCTTGTAGAGCATCACGCCCTGCAAATATAGCGCGGTCGCGCATTCGGGATCATCGAGGATCGCCTGCTGCAATGCCTTGTCGGCTTCCTTGTAGCGGTAATTGACGATCAAATCCTTGGCGGGCAAGGCCTCGCTCTCTCCCAACTCTCGCCGGCGCCGGCGCTCGTCCGCGGAAATCCACTGGTCCCCAAGCTTGACCATGCCCTGATCGAGCCGGGACTGCCACGTCTGCAAATCCTTGTTGGCCTCGGCGGCGACGTTCAGATCGCCGGTCTCGGCGATGAATCTCTGGTATCGGCTGACGATGTCGTGAATGTCGGACAAGTGGTCGGCAACACGGCGCAGGGACTCAAGCCGATCCTCGGCTATTGAAACGGCATCGCCACTCCGGCTGGCTTCGATCGACGCGACCTTGTCGGCATCGACGTTGACGACCGTGCCGTCCTTCTGGGTAACGGCCCAGCCGTCGGTTGTCTTGTGGATTTTCCCCTCGATTTTGCTGCCGTCGGTGAGATTGACGATGTCCGCCCGAGCCGCCAGCGCCGCCAGCAGGACAGCAATCATGGCCGCCATCACCTTCATCCCCGGATTTTAGGCCAAAAGCCGCGATTGGGAAATGCGTGATTCGTGTACAATCTTCCGTTGATGTCCGAAGACGCAGGGACATGGACGGTCCGCCGGCTCCTTGAATGGACCACGCCATTCTTCAAGCGAAAGGGGGTCGATTCCCCCCGGCTGGCGGCGGAATTGCTGCTGGGGCACGTGCTGACGATCCCGCGGATCAAGTTGTACACCGATTACGAGCGCCAGCTCGACGCCAAGCAGTTGGATGCCTACCGCGAACTGGTTCGCCGGGCCGCCGAGGACGAGCCGGTCGCTTACCTGACGGGCCGCGCCCATTTCTTCAACCTGGAATTCGAGATCACGCGCGACGTGCTCATCCCGCGCCCGGATACCGAAACCCTGGTGGAAAACGTGATCCAACTGGTGCGGCGGCAGGCGGGGTTTGAAAGCCCGCGCGTTCTGGACCTGTGCACGGGCAGCGGCTGCATCGCCGCGGCGATCGCGCACAACGTCAAGGACGCGGTGGCGGTGGCGACGGACCTCAGCCCCGCGGCCGTCGCGGTGGCGCGGAAAAATCTCGATCGGCTCGGGCTTTCCCAGCGCGTGACGGTGGAGGCGGGCGATCTCTTCGCGCCGCTGGATCGCTTGGCCGATCGCCAGCCGTTCCATCTGCTGGTGGCCAATCCCCCGTACATCCCCAGCGGCCAGATCCCGCATCTGGATCGCAGCGTGCGCGAATACGAACCCTTGTCCGCGCTGGATGGGGGACTGGATGGCCTGGCAATCCATCGGCGAATACTGGCCGAATCGCCATCGCGTCTTTTGCCGGGCGCGTACGTCTTCCTCGAGATCGCGTTCGATCAGGCGGAACTGGCCCGGCAGATCGGGGCCGAGCATCCGGAGTTTTCGGATATCCGCATTCTGAAGGACCAGGCGGGGCACGACCGTGTGCTGACGATGCGACGGCGATAGATAGTAAGATGACGCGACAGCCGATTTGTGGTGGTAGGGAAAGAGATTGCCGATTGCCGAATGCCAATTGCCGAATGGGGAGGTAACTGATCTCCCTGATGGAGTCATCGACCGTGGCTGGCGCGGCGATCTTTCTCGCTTTGCTGGAATTCGGCTTCGAGTTCACGGTCGATCTCTGACTGATGGTCGAAGTAGTAGGCCATGGCCGTATGGGCCTCGGCCAAGGTGAGGTAAGGATGTTGCCGGCACATCTCCTCCGGAGACCAACCGTGTGCGAGATAGTCGGCGACAATCTGCGATACCCGAATGCGCGGCACGCGGATCAGCCGTGCCGGTTCGTCGCCGGGTTTTTCGATATGCGGATATGCCGGTGCGCTAGTCATTAATGCATTATAAGCCGGATCGGCATTGGGGCAAAGAAGCCTGTCTCGTACTTTTGCCCGGCCGGGAGCGGCGTACGGCGATTGAACGAGCCTCACGCCCGGGTATCATTTTTCAAACCCCATTAACCGAAGGAGAAGCCATGAAGGATTTCCTGGATTTCAAGCAAATGATCACTCCGATGTTCATTCGGATCATTTTCATTATCGGCGTCGTGTTGTGCGTCATCAGCGGCTTGGTCATGATTGTGAGCGGCGCCCAATCCAGGTTTGGCGGTGGCGGGCTCGTGCTCATGGGAGTTTTGTACATGTTTTTGGGGCCGCTGGTTTGCCGAATTTATTGCGAGCTGCTGATCGTGATATTCCGCATTCTGGACGAATTGACGGCGATCCGGCAGCATCTCGCGCCGCCCACGGGGCAGGGTTTTCCGGTAATGCCGGTGCCGCCGGGGAACTGAAGACGCGCCCCGCGAGCGGGGCG
>JBEKIV010000275.1:0-4948 GCA_050011595.1 Tepidisphaeraceae bacterium | reverse complement strand
TCGACAAACGCAGCAGCATGGGGGTGATTGGGAACATGCAGGCGTTCGCGCAATACGAAAGCGCCAGCGCGATCCGGGACGCGGCGAAGAATCCCGGCGGCCTGGCCGGCGCGGGCGCGGGATTGGCCGCCGGATATCAGATGGCCAACCAGATGGGCCAGGCATTCGCCGGCGGCGCGGCCCCGCCGCCTCCGCCGCTGGCACAGGCGGCGGCATACTACATCGCCATCAACGGCGCCCAATCGGGGCCGCACGCCGCGACCGATCTTTCCGCCAAGGTCGCCGCCGGGCAGTTCACGCGCCAAACCCTGGTGTGGAAGCAAGGCATGTCCGGATGGATCCCGGCGGAATCGGTGCCCGAATTGGCGGGCCTGTTCGCCGCGGCGCCCCCGCCGCTGCCGAAACCGTAGGAAGATTTGAACATCAAATCTCATGAATCGCGAGATTTACGATCCGAAACCCTGCCACAATTGTTGCGCGAGGTTTTGAGGTGAGGATGGAGTGATGGGCTACCCCGACGCCGTAAAGGAACTCGTCGAGAAGTTTACTTCACAGATCGATCAATACCGATCTCCTGAATACAACGAAACGCAGGTCCGGATTGATTTCATCAATCCGCTATTCTCCGCGCTCGGCTGGGACATGGACAACATCGCCGGTTATGCCGAGCCGTATCGTGACGTTGTGCATGAGGACGCGATCCGCATCGAAGGGAATGCCAAAGCCCCGGATTATTCGTTCCGAATCGGCGGCGCGCGCAAATTCTTCCTCGAAGCCAAAAAACCATCGATCAATGTCAGGGATTTATGGGAGCCGGCATACCAACTCCGTCGATACGCGTGGACGGCCAAACTGCCCCTTTCGGTCCTCACGAATTTCAGGGAATTTGCGGTCTACGACACGCGTGTTCCGCCAAAGCAGATGGAGAAGGCCTCCGTTGCGCGCGTCAATTACATCACCTTCGCGGAATTCTCCGACCGATGGGACGAGATCGCATCAGTATTCTCCAAAGAGGCCATCCTCAAGGGTGCGTTCGATCGATACGTTGAGTCAAAAGGCAAGCGCGGAACAGCGGAATTCGACGATCAATTCCTTGAAGAAATCGAAGATTGGCGCAGAAAATTGGCGCATAACCTGGCACTGCGCAACGGCGGAATAAGTGAACGCGACCTCAACTTTTCCGTCCAACGCATTATCGATCGCGTCATTTTCCTGCGGATCTGCGAAGCGAGAGGCACCGAGCGGTTCGGACAGCTTCAGGCGCTGCTCAATGGCGAGACCGTTTACCCGCGACTTACGAAGCTCTTTCGTGACGCGGACGATCGCTACAACTCCGGCCTCTTTCATTTTCGGCCCGAGCGCGGTCGCCACGAGCACCCCGACGAGCTAACGCCGGGACTTGAGATCGACGATGCGACGCTCAAGCAGATCATCAAGCGGCTCTATTATCCCGAAAGCCCTTACGCGTTTTCGGCAATGGCTCCCGAAATCCTCGGCAACGTGTACGAACGGTTTCTTGGGAGCATTATTGAACTGACGCCGGCACATCGCGCGAAAATTGAACCGAAGCCCGAGGTGCGCAAAGCAGGCGGCGTTTTTTATACGCCGCAATATATCGTCGATTTCATCGTGCGAAACACCGTCGGAAAACTGCTCGACGGCAAGACGCCCGAGGAAGTGATGGAGCTGAAAATCGTCGATCCGGCTTGTGGCTCCGGATCATTCCTCCTTGGTGCATACCAGTACCTTCTCCACTGGCATCACGCCTGGTATTTGCAGCACGATGCGCAGCGTTGGTGTCGTGGAAAGAATGCGGCCCTTCGGCCCGCTCCACAGGGACATTTTCTCCTGACCACAAAGGAGCGCAAACGGATATTGCTCGACAATATTTTCGGCGTCGACATTGACTATCAAGCCGTCGAGGTGACTCAGCTTTCGCTGCTGCTGAAAGTGTTGGAAGACGAGTCGACCGAATCGATCAATGCTCTCTCTCGTCTGTTTCACGAACGCGCGCTCCCTGATCTTGCTGGTAACGTCAAGTGCGGCAACAGCCTTATAGGGACTGACATTTACAATTCATCCTCTGCCGTAAACCCGGCCCTCCCGGAGGACGAGCGAATCAACGCATTCGATTGGGACGTCCAATTCAAAAAGATCTTCCTGAAAGGAGGATTCGATGCCGTAATAGGCAATCCTCCCTATATACGCATGGAGATGTTCAAGCCATTGAAGGATTATCTGAAACGCAATTACAAATGCCATGATGAACGGAGCGACCTCTACGCCTATTTCGTCGAGCGCGGCCATCGAATTTTGAAACCAGGCGGACAATTCGGAATGATCGTGTCGAACAAATTCGTCCGAGCGAACTACGGTGGACCGCTTCGCGAATTCCTCTGTGAGTCGTCACACGTCGAAACCATTGCGGATTTCGCGGGCCTGCCCGTGTTCCCCGGCGCGACGGTGCGCACATTGGCCTTTATTTCGCTATACGGCGTCTCAATGGGCAAAACCATTTACGCTCCGCCGCCTTCGGCTGATCGGTTTGCCGGGATTCGGGCCGGCACTTTGACGGTCCAAGCCAACGTGGATCAGACGGGATATGACCTAGCGCGCTTGTGCGGCCGGCAAAGCAACTGGAACTTTTCGCCCAATGGCATTAACGCGTTCCTATCGAGACTGGAAACCGGCCGGCAGACGCTACGGGAATATTGCCAAGGCCCGCCATGCCGAGGAGTGGTGTCCGGGCTCACCGATGCATTCGTCATCGACGAAATGACGCGCCGATCCATTCTAAAGCAGAATCCCGAAGCCAAAGAAATTCTCAAACCCTTTCTCAATGGCCGGGATGTTCGCCGCTATCGAATCGAACCGCCGGGTCTCAGTCTTATCTATACTTTTCATGGCGTGAACATCCGCCGGTATCCGGCGGTCGAAAGGCATCTCAAACCCTTCAAGCCGCAGCTTGAAAAACGCGCGACCCGACAAAACTGGTACGAACTCCAACAGCCTCAACTTCGATTCGCCCGGCCAATGGAAGAGCCGAAGATTATTTTCCCCGATATTGCCACCGAACCGAGATTCGCTCTGGACGATTCCGGCCACTATGGCTCAAATACGGTCTATTTCATACCCAAGCGCGACTTATTTCTTTTGGGACTGCTGAACTCGCGCGTGAGTTTCTTTTTCTTCCGACAGAAGTGCGCGGGCCTGGAATCCAAGAACGAAATCTATTTGCGGTTTTTCGGGCAATATCTTGAGGGATTCCCCGTGGCCCAAACCGATGCCACGCGACGTGACACGCTCATTTCGTTGGTTAATTCGATGTTATCGTTGCAGGCCGCTTCCGCAGCCAAGTCCCCACACGACAGGGAGCAACTTGACCGGAGGATCGATACCACAAGTCGCCGGATCGACCGGCTCGTCTATGATCTTTATGGTCTTAGCGATAACGAAATCGAATTAGTGGAAAGCGCGACCAAGTGAGGAGCGTGGGCTAGCCCGCGCTTGATTCTCCCGAGCGCTAACGGCAGGATGGAAAATCCAGTATGACTCCATCGTTCCTGCTCGAAATCGACCCGATCACCAAATGGGCGGCCATTATCCTGGGGATCCTGACGATCGCCTATGCCACGATGCGGCCGTGGTTCAGGAAGAAAGACCCGCTGGAGAGGCCGCATCGGTTTGGCAGCCTCGCCCAGCAGAGATCGGTCGAGCGGGAGATGCAGAACGTGCTGGTGGAACTGGCGGAAATGGCGCGGCAAATCACCGCCCAGATCGACACGCGGTCCGCCCGGCTTGAAGCCCTGATCCGCCAAGCGGACGAGCGAATCGCCAGCTTGAACGCTCAGCCCGCCGAGAAATCGCCGCCACTTCAATCGGCATCGCTGCCGGCCAAACCGGCCGAATCGCCCGCGATCGATCCGCGGCACGCCGAGGTTTACGCCCTGGCCGACCAGGGCCGATGCAGCAAGGACATCGCCCAACAACTGAACCGGCCCAGCGGCGAGATCGAATTGATCCTGGCGCTTCGGCGGTGAAATGGCCGTCATACTGCTCAAAATTCTCGCCACCCTGGGATTGGTGGTGCTGAACGCCTTTTTCGTGGCGGCGGAATACGCCGCCATCAGCGCGCGGGCCAGCCGGCTGAGCGTCAGCTCGGCCCATACCATGACGGACCGCGCGGCGCTGCTCATCAAGACACGGCTGGACCTGTTTCTCTCGAGCTGCCAGCTCGGCACCAGCCTGGCCGCCCTCGGCCTGGGGGCGATCACCGCGCCGGCGGTCGCCAGTTTGCTCGCGCCCGTGATGTCGGGGCTGTATCTCTCCGACTCCGCCCAGCACGTCGTCGCGTTTCTCGTCAGCTTCGCCCTGGCTCTGGCGCTGCAGATCGTGGTGGGAGAGCAGGCGCCCAAGAACATCGCCATCGAGCATGCCGACCGCATTTTGGCGCTGCTGGGAATTCCCCTGGTGATTTTCACCTACGTTTTTTATCCCGCGACCTGGATGCTCAACGCCGCGACGCATGGCGTGCTGCGGACATTCGGCGTGCAAAGGCCCGGAGTCCCTCTGGGCGCGGGTTATCTTCCCCATACCGAGGAGGAGTTGCACGCCCTGCTCCTCCAAGCCGCCGCACAGGGAACCATCCCACAGGGAAGGGCCAATCTTCTGGCCAACGCCTTCGAGTTCGGCCAACTCAAAGTTCGGCAAATCATGACTCCCCGGCCCGAGGTGGATTTCCTGCTGATCGATCAACCGCTCGGCGAAATCCTCCGCATTGTCCAAAACAGCGCCTTCACCCGCCTGCCGCTTTGCGACGGAGACATGGATCACGTCATCGGGCAGATTCACATGAAGGACCTGTTCAACCATCTCAAGCTGGTGCCCGGCAAATTGAAGTTTTTGGATGAATCGCTCCCCGGCGGCGAGGCGGTGGCCATCCCCAGCG
>JBEKIV010000274.1:0-5022 GCA_050011595.1 Tepidisphaeraceae bacterium | reverse complement strand
ATAGTTTCCGGTTGGGATTGAGCGTTCTGGTTTCCTTGATGCAGCAAGTCGCGGCTTGTTCGACGCTGGTCCAGACGCCGACGCCGACTCCTGCCAATAGGGCTGCGCCGTAGGCGGGGCCTTCGGCAGCGTTGATGGTGACGATCGGCATGCGGTAGATGTCGGCCTGAAGCTGACGCCAGAACTGGCTGCGGGCGCCGCCGCCGCTGGCGCGGACTTGGGATATGGGGATTTGCATGGCCTGCATGATGGACAGGGCGTCGCGCATGCCGAAGGTGACGCCTTCGAGAAGGGCGCGGATGAGCATGGGGCGGGTGGTGCGGGCGGTGATGCCGATCCAACCGCCGCGCGCGTGGGGATCGGGATAGGGGCAGCGTTCGCCGGTGAGATAGGGGAGGAATTGCAAACCCTCGCAGCCGGGCGGGGCTTTTTCGGCTTGGCGGATCAATAGCGTGTAGGGGTCGATTTTTTTCTTTTTCGCTTCGGCGACTTCGGCGGCGGCGAGGTTGTTGCGGAACCACTGGAACGATCCGCCGGCCGAGAGCATGCAGCCGAAGACGCACCATTTTCCGGGGACGGCATGGCACATGGTGTGGACGCGGCCCAGAGGATCGCGGGTGGGCTGATCGCTGTGAGCGAAGACGACGCCGCTGGTGCCGAGGGTGGCGCTGACGATGCCGGTGGAGACGATTCCGTTTCCGACGGCGCCGGCGGCCTGGTCGCCGCCGCCGCCGACCACCGGCGTGCCCGGCGACAATCCCAATTCCTCGGCCGCGGCGGCGGTCAATTTTCCCGTCACGTCCGGCGATTCGTGCATCCGCGGCAAAAGCGATCGGTCGATTTCCAAAAGCTCCAGCAAACGATCCGACCAGCGTCGATTGACCACGTCCAGCAACAGCGTTCCGCTGGCGTCGCTGACTTCCGTGGCGTACTGGCCCGTCAGCCGATAGCGGATGTAATCCTTGGGGAGCAGGATATGTTTCGTTTTCTCATAGACCTTGGGCTCATGCTGGCGCACCCAGAGGATTTTGGGGGCGGTGAAACCGGTGAGTGCGGGATTGGCGACGAGTTCGATGAGGGCGGCGCGTCCGCCGGCGCGGGATTCGATCTGGGCGCATTGCTCGGCCGTGCGCTGATCGTTCCAGAGCAGCGCCGGGCGCAGCGGCCTGGGGCCGTCGCCCAGGAAGACGCTGCCGTGCATCTGTCCGGAAAGCCCGATGCCGCGGATGTCCGCCGGCTTCAAGCCGGCACGCTTCCGCACGGCCTTGGTTGCGGCAACCGTGGCCTTCCACCAATCCAACGGGTTTTGTTCCGACCACCCGGGTTTCGGGGCGGAAATTGGATGTTCGGCCATGGCCGTGGCCAAGACTTTGCCTCGTTCATCGCAGAGAAGGGTTTTCGTTCCGCTGGTGCCGATGTCAATGCCGAGAAGATGGGGCATGGTGGGGGTCCTTATGATTGGTCATTTGTCATTGGTCATTGGTCATTTGTCACTTGTCATTTGTCATTTGTGAAGATTGCGGATAACAAATTACCTGCAAAACGTCACTACTGGCAAATGACAAGTGACCAATGACAAGTGACCAATGACCAATGACAATTTCCCTTTCTCAACTCGCGGAGAAGATCGGGGCCGTGGTGGTCGGCGATGGGACGGCGATGGTCTCGTCGATATCGTCCCTTGAAGATGCCGGGCCGGGTCAGCTCAGCTTCCTTTCCAATCCGAAATATGAACGACTGTTGAATACCACGCGAGCCGGGGCGGTGATCGCGTCGAAGGCGACGAGAAGCAGCCGGGTCACGATTTTGCGATGTGAAGATCCGTATTTCGCGTTCATGCAGGCGATGGTGCTGCTGCACGGGCATCGGAAGCATCCGCATGCCGGCGTGCATCCGCAGGCCCATGTCGATCCGACGGCCAAACTGGGGGAGGGATGCGTGATTTATCCGGGTGCGTACGTGGGTCCGCGGGCCGTCCTGGGGCGGGAATGCGTTCTTTATCCCAATGCGGTGGTGTATGACGATTGCATTCTTCACGATCGGGTGATGCTCCATGCGGGATCGGTGATTGGGCAGGATGGGTTTGGGTATGCGACCCACAACGGGGCGCATCATAAGATTCCGCAGGTGGGGATCGTGGAACTTGGGGATGACGTGGAAATCGGGGCCAACGTGACGATTCAGAGGGCGACGTTGGGAAAGACGGTCATCGGGGCCGGGACGAAGATCAGCGATCTTGTGGCCATTGGGCACGGCGCGAGCATTGGAGAGCACGGATTGCTGGTGTCGCTGGTGGGGATAGCGGGCAGCACGAAGATCGGCCATCATGCGACCATCGGCGGACAGGCGGGAGTGGCGGGGCATTTGGTGGTCGGGAATCGGGTCACGATAGCCGCCCGCGGGGGGGTGGTGACGGATGTTGCGGATGGGGCGGTTCTGTATGGCGCCCCGGCCACGCCGGCGCCGCATGGGCGGAAAGGACTTACCCTGCTCGGACAACTTCCGGAGATTGTCCAGAGGATTCGGAAGCTCGAGAAGCGCGGGGGGCAAGGCAGGAACACGTCGGGACAAAAGAGGACACACGCCCGCTCCGGCCGCGGCTGCATCTCCTTGTCACTGCGTCTTGTTCTTGGGATGATATGACAGAGGAATGGGGCCATGAGTTTCGTTGAACGAATGAAATGGTGGCATTGGGTGGGGCTGAGCCTGGTGTTGGGCGCGCTGTTGGCGTTCCTGAATTCAGGGGGTGCGGATACGGCGGTCGAGCATCGCTCGGTCTCCACGGTGACTTTCGAGACGGGGTTGCTGCTCCAACCATGGGTCGATCCGAAGGACTCAAGCCATCGGCGCGCCTGGATGAGCGATTTGATGGTCCATCCGGTGCAGGACGTGGCGACGGGGGACAAAATCGTCAAGCTCCAGCTCGTGAGCTTTACGCGGCTGACGCCGCCGGATGCGGCGCATCCCGGGGGAGAAACGCATACGGAGTACATGTGGGCGCCGTTTCCATACGAGGCGACTCCGCGGGGGGGGCCGAACCAGGGCCGCCAGGCCTATCCGGCGGTGAGCTTGTACTTCGGCAAAAAGGGCGACACGCTGAATTCGCTGGCGGCGCGGTTTTATCACAAGGACACGCCGATGGGGGTGAAGGCGATCATCGACGCCAATCCAAGTCTGCGGGACGCCAAAGGCCCGGCCGATTTGAAGATTCAGGAGTGGACCGGGTGGAAGCGGGGAAGCCCGGGGGCGTATTGGATTCCGTGGAACCCGGCCGATCAGCATACGATCAGCGATTTTCTCGTGGCCGCCAACCAATTCATTCGGGTGCAGCAGGGGCAGGCGGCCATTCCCATCTCGTTCCATTATCGGTGGTGGGAATCGTCGAAATATGGATATGAGGCCTGGATGATCGGAACGTTTCTGATCGTCGGCGTGATCTGGCCAACGCTGTTGGCGGTGATGATCAAGGGTGGGCTGGGCAGGATGACGCCGCAGGAATACGATCTGAGCCGGTTCAAGAGTGGCCCGGAGCCGAGCGTTGCGGCGGCGCCGGCGGCGGTGGTGAGTAAGAGCGACATGCAGAGATTGCGGGAGTTGGAAGAGAGCATGGAAGCGACGTTGAAGGCGACGGCCGCGCCGTCGGCCGGGACTGCGCCTCCGCCGGAGGTGAAAGGTGCGCCGGCGGAGGTGAAGAAGCTCGGCGGCGGGCCGGACGAAGCGCCGCCTTTGCCCATGGTCCCGGAAGAGAAAAAGGATTACCAGGGAGAATACTATCCGGTTGCCAAGCCGCACGTGCCGAAGGACGAAAAGCACTGAATGCCAGAAACTGATTCTCCGTTGATCCTCGTGTTGGTGCGCGATCTGACGTTTTCAGGACGGATCCTGGCCGAAGCGCGGGCGGCGGGGGCGCCCGTGAAGGTGATCCGCGACCCGGCGCAAGTCTCGAAGCTGGATGGAGTTGGGGGCAAGCTGATGATTGTGGATTTGAATCTTCCGGGCGCGATAGCGGCGGCCGGGCATTGGCGAGAAACGGCGGGGCGAACGGTCGTGGGGTTTGTGTCGCACGAAGATGCCCAGACGATCGCCCAAGCGAGGTCGGCCGGGGTGGACCAGGTGGTTGCTCGGAGCCGATTTGTGCAAATCCTTCCGGATTTGCTGAAGATGAATTAGCCGCCGGCCAATGAATGCATCGATCTGGATGGATTGATGATTCGCGGCCGTTAGGGGAATTCCCTAATTGCAACGGAGGCCGGCGTCCTTACACTCTTGGGGCTGTTTATCTAAAGGAGCTTTAGTTATGTCTGCAACAAACCGTCAACTTGTCGATCTTCTGGGTTCGGACGCCGACGCTCTGCTTGGCTACGTCGCCAAGGGGTTCAAGCGCGAAGCGCTGCACCTTCCGGGCGGGGATTTCGTGGATCGCGTTCTGGCGACCACGGACCGGACGCCGATGGTGCTGCGAAATTTCAATGCGATTCTCAATTCGGGCCGCCTGGCCAGGACCGGGTATGTTTCGATCCTGCCGGTGGACCAGGGGATCGAACACTCGGCCGGAGCGAGCTTCGCGGCCAATCCGACTTATTTCGATCCGGAGAGCATCGTGAAGCTGGCCCTGGAGGGCGGGTGCAATGCCGTGGCTTCCACGCTGGGCGTGCTGGGGGCCTGTTCGCGCAAATATGCCCACAAAATTCCCTTCCTCGTCAAGCTCAATCACAACGAGTTTCTTACCTTCCCGAACAAGTACGATCAGATTCTGTTCGGCAGCGTGAAGCAGGCGTTCGACATGGGGGCGGCGGCGGTCGGCGCGACGATTTATTTCGGCTCGCCGGAATCGGATCGGCAGATTCAGGAAGTGTCGCGCGTATTCGCGGCGGCGCATGAACTGGGGCTTGTGACCGTCCTTTGGTGCTATCTGCGCAACCCCGCGTTCAAGACGCCGGAGAAGGATTATCACGTTGCCGCCGACCTGACCGGGCAGGCGAATCATCTCGGCGTGACCATTCAGGCGGACATCATCAAGCA
>JBEKIV010000273.1:0-5090 GCA_050011595.1 Tepidisphaeraceae bacterium | reverse complement strand
GCCTTGGAGCGACTACGCCAACGTCTGACAGCAAGATATGCCAGCGAGGTCAAACAAAACACCAGCATTAGAATCTGGATCCATCGGGCGGTTGAGACGGTAATGCCAATGCCGGTGAACAACGCGACATAGGCTGCCACGCATAGCGGGCATTTGGGCATTAACACCAGGAGGGTGGCGGGCAAGAGCCATTGAATACTTCGCCACGCGCGACGAAGGAGACCGGTGGGTCGTTTGCCGTCGTTTGGGTTTGGCCCCGCTGGGTTTGGTGCCGGATCAAGATTGCAGAGCGGACAATTGCTCATCAGTGCTCTCCTCCGCTGTCTTTCCCGTATTCATCGTGGCGGCGCCACCAGGCGAACGTCTTGGTCTGCGGCCAGCCGGCCGGTGAGTCTTCCCACTCCTCCTGCCGGCCGAGCGGTGTCAGGTCGAGGAATGTCCAGATGTTCAGCCCCTCGACGCCGCGGCCGTTGGTATGGTAGGTGCGATAGATATCTTTGTCGTCGTGAATGAAGACGCTCAGGCCGTAGTTCTCGTCCTTGTCGGTGGTGAGGCCGAAGTCCCTGTTGAAATCGGTACCCTCGGAGGAGTACCAGGGGTACGTCCATCCCATCCGTTTCTTGAATTTCTCAATATTCTTCAAAGGCGCCAGGGAGACCAGGCACAAGGAAGTATCGCGGGCGTGGAAATGCGCCAGGTGGCCGAACTGGTCCGTCACCATGGAGCACCCCACGCATCCCGCATCCGGCCAACCTGGCACCGGCGGCGCGAACATGAAGTGATAAAGAATAAGCTGGCGGTGGCCTTCAAATAGATCGAGCAAACTCATTTTCCCCTTCGGTCCGGCGAAGACGTATTTCTTATCAATCCTGACCATCGGCAGCCGCCGGCGCTCGGCAGCCAGCGCATCGCGCGCACGCGTTGCCGCCTTTTCCTTGACCAGAAGCGCGTCGCGCGCCTTTTGCCATTCGGCCTGATCCACGATTTTTGGAAATTTGATCGCGTTTTCGTTCGTTGCTTTCATAAATCGATTCCTCTTTGGGTTGATTCAAATCGTGTCACGATAGGGTTCTGAAACCACTTCTACCCGCGTTTTTTCTCCGCGGCTGTGCGAATCTGGTCCAGCATGTCTCCCCAGCCTTTGCTCACATTCTGCTGGAGGTCCGGTGGGATCAGCCCGATGGCCTGTTGGGTGAATTTCAGCAAGGTGCCGCCGGGCTGTTCGGTAAGGCGGTACTGGATGTGCGCGATCGCCGGGTAGGACATCATTGTCGGGCCAACCAGTTCCAGCAGTTTTGGCGGCTTGATCACCTGGACATGGCCCCACAGGTGCCCGGTGTTGTTGCCCAGGTCGCGGAACCAGCGCCCGCCGGGCCAGGGTTCCAGCTTCATGTTCATGTCCTTCAAGGGGCCGTGGGGTTCCAACACGGTTTGGAAGACCACATCCGCCGGGGCGGCAATCAGCACCTCTTTGACGACGTGCAGGGTCTTGATTTCTTCAGCGGCCATGACTTTGCTCCTTTGAAAAAGGCGATTGATTAGATGCAGCTCGATCGTGCGCGGCAAGTTGTTTGGCTTTTTGTTCGGCGGCTTCCTTGATGCTGGCCAGTTGGTCGGTCCAGAAACGCTCGAAATTTTGAGTCCAGTCATGCACGGGTTTAAGCTCCTGCGGGTTGAGCCGATACAACCGGCGTTGCCCCGCCTTTTGAACGGCAACCAATCCCACCTTTCGCAGCACACCCAGGTGCTTGGAAACTGCCGGCTGGGGAATACCGAGCTTGAACACCAGTTCAGTCACATCCCGCTCGGCCCCCAGGGCCAGCAGATCCACAATCTCCCGCCGCCGTGGTTCGGCGATGGCGTTGAACACATCAGACGTTGTCGCTGCCCGAGCCATGCGGATAGTATATTCCGATATGGGAATATGTCAAGCAAAAAATATTTGGCTTTGAAACCATCCTAGGCCGGCTCTAGCCTTCGCCATAACTTCAGAATATTCGTTCGACTACAAGTTCCGATGTCTGTTGGCGGTTCTCGGTATCGGCCTATTATACTTGGTTTGCCTGAGGCCGTGGAACTGACTTATGGCTTGGAGTCTTCCCTATTCCGGAACTCTCCAAGCCTGATTCAAATCAGGGGAGACTTCAGATTCATGGCAAAAACTGGAAATCAGCGAGCCGTGGTTGTGACGGTCGCGCTCATGCTGGCGGCCGCATTTGTGTGTCAAGTTGGCTGTTCGGGAAACGCGGCGTCGAACACCGCTTCCTCACTATCCAATGTCGAGATTCTCCGCCAGGCGGCGGAGCGGGGCGACGCCGATGCCCAAGTCCTTCTCGGCATTTATTATTTTGCCGGGACCGGCGTTGAGTCCGACCAGCGCGAAGCGGTCATGTGGTTTCGCAGGGCCGCGGAGCAGGGAGATGCCGTAGGTCAGTGCAAACTCGGCATTTGCTATTACACCGGCGCCGGCGTTGAGCCCGACAAGCGCCAAGCAGTGATGTGGTTCCGCAAGTCGGCCGAGCAGGGTATTGCCGATGCCCAGTGCAAACTCGCCACTTGCTATTCCAAGGGCGACGGCGTGGAGCAAGACCCGCGTGAAGCCGTCACGTGGTTCTACAAGGCGGCGCAGCAAGGCTATGCCGAAGGACAATACGACCTGGGGTTTTGCTACGCCACGGGCAGCGGCATGGACAAAGACGACCGCCAAGCCGTTCGATGGTATCGCAAGGCAGCGGAGCAAGGCTATGCCGCTGCTCAATACAATCTCGGCGTTCGCTGCTACAACGGCGAAGGCGTGGAGCAAGACCGGGCTGAAGCGGTTAGCTGGTTCCGCAAAGCAGCCCAACAGGGTGATGCCGACGCACAACGCAGTCTCGGCATCTGCTATTACTTCGGCGATGGCGTGGAGCGAGACCAAGTTGAAGCGGTTAACTGGTTGCGCAAGGCTGCCGAGCAGGGTGATGCCCTTGCCAAGACGGCATTGGACAAAATCACGCAGCCATGAAGCTCGGATAACGCGAGCTAGAGCACGTTGCAAGTCGGTGTACACCGCTCAAAATCCACCCGCGCGAATTCTGCCCGGAACGCCCACGGCGCTGCCGTGGGTTTTTCTTCCCGAAAGTCTACATCGACCTGCAACCCGCTCTAGCCACCCGTCTGGGCAATCAGTGAAGTGAGGGGCAGAAATCGGAATGACGGGATTCGAACCCGCGCTGCCGCGCGCCATTTCCTCACCGATGCTGATGGTTATGGATATGATTGATGCAATACGCCGGCGTGCCGGTGCACAGCGGGCAGTAGCGGAATTCCATTTTCTTATCGGATTGATCGCTGACGCCGCAGGCGGCGCAGACGTGCATCGGCGGCTTCGCCTCGCGGGCGCGGGCCTGGTACATCTGACTTCTAAATCGCCGCGGATACGTTCGCACCGCTTGCCATAGATCGGCGTGGAAGAAGATCGCGAAATTCAATGCCCCGGCAACCACCTCGGCCTTGGTGGCCCATCCCCCGCTGAAGAAGGCTATGAGATACGTGATCCAGGCCGCCAGACCCAGCCATTTCACTTTGACGGGCAGAATCAAAAAAAGCAGGATCGGATACTCGGGATAGAGCCAGGCGAAGGCCAGGAAGACCGACTCCATCAGATAGAAATTGGTCACCATCGCCCCGGGGATCAGCGCGGCCAGGATCGTGCCGAGGTATCCGATCAAAATATACAGGTTGTAGCGGAACGTCCCCCATTGCGCTTCCAGCGTCGTGCCGATGAAATAATAAAAATATAGGAAGAACAGTATGAAAATGAGGTTGGTTGCCGGCGGCATGAACAGGACGGTCAGCAGCCTCCACCATTCGCCGGCCACCAGCCGATCGTGAGTGAGAACCAGCTTCCCGATGAAGTCGGGGTACGCCATCGCCATGACGAACGTGAAGCTCTGAAGCGCGATCAGATACAGCGTGAGATTGGGGATGGCGAAATCGCCGAATTTCCGTTCCAGCCGGTTGAGCAATTTCATGGCCGGCTCATGGTCAGGACGAAATCGAGCGTGTCAAGAATCAACTCGGCATGTCGTTGGGTGGCGCCTTGCTGGGCCTTGACGACCTCCCGGGCGCGGTGGGCCATCGCCGTTGCGCGGCCAGGATCGGACAACAGATTCTCGATGCACTGGCCGAGTTCTTGAGGCGTTTGCACGACCATCATGGCATCGGCTTGCCGGAAACAATTCATCGCCTCGGCGAAGTTGGCCGTGAAGGGTCCGACGACGACGGGCTTGGCCAATGCGGCCGGCTCGATCATGTCGCTGCCATGCTGGCGGTAGCCCAGATCGACCAGGGTGCGGCCGACGAAGACGACGCTGGCCAGGGCGTAGAATTTCCGCAACTCGCCGATGGTGTCTCCAAGAATGACGGCCGGCAAATCCGAAGCAGATGGAATCTCGCCCGGGCGCGAACGGCGAACGACGGGGAATCCACCGGCGGAGATGACTTGGGCAACTTCGTCGAACCGTTCGGGCTTGCGCGGAACGATCACCAGCCGCAGATCGGCAAAGCGGTTGAGGAGGCCGCGATAGAGCGGAAGGATGATTTCTTCCTCGCCCGGTCCGGTGGAGCCGCAGACCCAGATGGGATGTTTACCCGGTGAAAGGCCGACGGCGGCGGCCAATTCCTCTTGGCCGGGCAATCGGTCGGCAATCGGAGCGTTGTCGAACTTCATGGTGCCGGTCACGCTGATGCGTTTTTGCGGCACGCCCAGTTCGGCAAATCGCTGGGCGTAGGTTGGGTCTTGTGCCGCGACGTGGTGGAGCCGGGCGAACATCGACCCCACCAGCCGCTGGGCAAGCCGATAGCGGCGAAAGCTGCCGGGCGTGATCCGGCCATTGATAAGGATCACGGGCACATTGCGTTGGGCACATCGGCGGATGAAATTGGGCCAGACCTCAAGCTCGAGCAGCGCCACCAGCGACGGGCGGAGCGTGATCAGCAGCCGATCGACCGCCGAAGTGAAATCCAGCGGATAGCGGACGAGCGTGACATCCGCCGCCGAGCCGTAAAGTTCCTGTCCGCGGGCGAAGCCGGTGTCGGTGGTGACCGAG
>JBEKIV010000272.1:0-5105 GCA_050011595.1 Tepidisphaeraceae bacterium | reverse complement strand
ATCGACGTTGTCGCCCAGGACGTAGGCTTTGCCGGTAATGACGTTCTGCATGGGTTCTCCGCGAATGAAATTGAATTCTAACACGGAGGGCACAGAGAGCACAGAGGACACAGAGATAAATGCGGTAAAGGAAGGCTTTCTCTGTGTCCTCTGTGGCCTCTGTGCTCTCTGTGTTATTCCGTTTTTTGGTTATCATCACGGGCCAATGCACATCGCCGGCCTGCACAAGGTTTTCGACAACGACGTCGTCGCCATTGAGAATCTCGCGTTGGAGATCGGGCTGGGGGAATTTGTCGCCGTGCTCGGACCGTCGGGATGCGGGAAGTCCACGCTGCTGAGGATCATCGCGGGACTGGAGCGGCCGAGTTCCGGAACCGTGGAAATCGGACGGGGCCGGATCGCGTACGTGTTTCAGGACGCCCATCTGCTGCCGTGGCGAAACGTGCTGCGGAACGCGGCGCTGCCGCTGGAATTGACGGGGATGGGCCGGGCGGATCGGCTGGCGGCGGCGAGAGAGGCGCTGGAGCAGGTGGGATTGGCGGATGCGGTGCGGCGTTATCCGGCCCAACTTTCGGGAGGGATGAAGATGAGGGTTTCGCTGGCGCGGGCGCTGGTGACCCGGCCGGATTTGCTGCTGCTCGACGAGCCGTTCGCGGCTCTGGATGAGATCAACCGACAGAAGCTGGACGAACAGTTGCGCGAGCTTTGGCTGCGGCATCGGATGACGGTCCTGTTCGTCACGCATTCCACGGCGGAGGCGACGTTCCTGGCCAACCGGGCGGTGGTGTTGTCGAGCCGGCCGGCACGGGCGGTTGCCGATTTGCGGGTCGATCTGCCGGAGCGGCGTGTGGCATCGGTGCGATCGTCGCCGCAGTTCGCGGAGATGACGCGGCAAATCTACGACGCCCTGGAGCGAGGGGGAGCATGAAGACTCGTCGGACGATTCTGGCATCGCTTTGGCCTCCGGCGGTCGTTCTGGTCGGGGCGGTCCTGGCGATGCACCTGGCGGCCAATCTGCTGAACGAGCCGTTTCTGCTGCCGCGCCCCTCGGCGGTGGCACAGGTCATGTTCGACCGCCGCGACGAATTGCTGGCATCGCTGTGGACGACGGCCGAGGCGGCCCTGATCGGCTTTTTCGCCAGCGCCGGCTTCGGCGTTGCGATGGGGATGATTCTTTCCGCCAGCCCGCTGGTGCGGCGGGCGATTTATCCGTACACGGTGTTTTTTCAGACGGTGCCGATCGTCGCCATCGCGCCGCTCCTGATGATCTGGTGCGGGCCGGGGCTGGGGGCGGTGGCGCTCTCGGCGTTCATCGTTTCCGTTTTCCCCGTGATCGCCAACACGCTCAGCGGGATGCTTTCGACCGATCCGGCGTTGGAGGATTTGTTTCGGCTGTACGGCGCAAGCCGATGGGCGAGATTGTGGAAATTGAAACTGCCGACGGCGCTGCCGAGCATATTCACGGGGCTGCGGGTTGCGGCGGGGCTGGCGGTGATTGGAACGGTCGTGGGGGAATTTCTCGTCGGGCTGTTCGGTCCCGGCGAGGGGCTGGGGGTTCGGATCGTATCGGCCAAGAAACAGGGCCGCACCGACGAGGTCTTCGCGGCGGTGCTGATCGCGTCGCTATTGGGATTGGCGATGTTTGCGGCGATCAATCTGGCCGCTAAAATACTGCTTCGGCGCTGGCACTCATCGGAACAGGAGCACTGATTTTCTGGGCCGGTTTGGATTTTTTTTACCGCGAAGGCGCGAAGGACGCGAAGAAAAAAAGAGGCAGGGTAACACAATGTACCGGGCCGGGAACGATCTTGCGGCGAGCCTTGGTTTTCAGCGTTTTCTTGGCGTCCTTGGCGTCTTGGCGGTTAATCTCCTTTGCGGAACTTTCCTGCTTAGCGGATGCGGAAAGAGCGCGGGCGACGGTTCGTCGGGGGCAACGGCGGTGCTTACGTTGGATTGGAAGCCCGAGCCGGAGTTCGGGGGATTCTACGCGGCCAAACAGGACGGGGCATTTTCCCGGCATGGGCTGGATGTGACGCTCACCCCGGCCGGGGAAGGGGCCGATACCTGGCAGCTTGTCGCCACGGGCAAAACCCAGTTCGCGACCTCCAGCGCCGACCAAGTGCTGATCGCTCGCAAGCAGAACGCGGACGTGATCGCGATCTTCGCGGTCTACCAGACTTTCCCGCAGGGAATCATGGTTCACCAATCGCGTGGATTCACGACAATGGGCGACGTTTTCACCCGCGACGGCGTTCTGCTGGCGGAGGACAATGCCTGGCTGCATTATCTGGAGAACAAATTCGCCCCGGTCCGGGTGCGGATCACCTACTATTCGGGCGGCATCAGCGAATTCCTGGCCAGCAAGGATTATTCGCAGCAATGCTTCGTGACCAGCGAGCCGATCCTGGCCAAACATCAGGGCGGCGATCCGCAGACGTTTTTGATCGCCGATGAGGGATTCAATCCGTACACAACCGTGGTCATTTGCAAAGGGGATTTGTGGCGAACGCATCCGGAGGAGGTGAAGTCGATGGCCGCCGCGTGCCGGGAAGGGTGGCGGGACTATCTGGACCAACCCGACGCCGTCAATGCGACGATGCACGGATTGAATGCGGACATGGATTTGCAGACGTTCGCCGAGGCTGCGGCCGCGCAGAAATCGCTGATCGAAACGGACCAGACCCGCGCGGCCGGACTGGGGACGATGACGGGCGAGCGCTGGAAGGATTTGGCGGATCAGCTTGTGAAATTGGGGGTGATCGATTCGTCGGTCGATCCGCAGCAGTGTTTTGTGAATCCGTAACGGCGTCGGATGCGGCCCGCAAACAGGTGGCGATAAACCCAAATGGGCAACGAAATTGTGTTCGGCGGCGATTGAAATTCGAATGACCCCTTTTCATCCGGTCCACTGTCGCCATAATGGGGTTGCCTAAAGTCGTTTGAGGTGTTCCCTTATGGGTCCAATCAATATCGCTCTGGTCAAGCTCTTCCAAGCCGATGAGAAACTCCGCCAGGCACAGGGAAGGCTCGATTCCATCAGCAAGAACGTCCGCATTCAGGAGCGCAGGGTGGCCGACCTCTCCGAGCGATTGCGGCTGGGACAGGCGACGCTCAAGGAACAGCAGTCGCAGACGGCACAGCTCGATCTCGATCTGAAAACCCGTGAGACGAAAATCGAGCGGCTGCGCGCCCAACAACAAAATTCCAAGAACAACCGCGAATACCAGGCGTTTCTTGTCGAGATCAACACGGAGAAGGTGGACAAGGGCAAGAGCGAGGAGGAGCTCCTCAAGATCATGGCATCGGTGGAGAAGTTGCAGACCGAGGTGAAGGAATTAACGGGGTCCGTCGATGCCGAGACGTCCAGGCTCAAGTCCATGCGGGCGGAGATCGGGGAGCGGGTGAAGGAACTGCAGGCGGAGATCGATTCGTTGCACCCGGTGCGCGAGGCGGCGGCGGCGGGCGTAACGCCGCAGGCGCGCCAGGCGTTCGAGCGCCTGGCCGAGCGATTCGAGGGCGAGGCGATGAGCGCCCTGACCAAGCCTGACAAGCGGCGAGAGGAATATGCGTGCAGCGCGTGCAATATGGACCTGGTGACGGATGTTTACAATAGGCTGCACAGCCGCGACGAATTGGTATTCTGTCCCAGTTGTCATCGGATTCTCTATATTCCAGACGACTTGCCGGTGGAAACGGCCGTGCACAAGGTCAAGGAAAGGAAAGAGCCCAGGACGAAGACGAGCAATTTGAAAGCGGCCATCGGCCGGCAGACCGCCGCGGAGGACGTGGTCAAGTCGATCACGATCGAGGAGGATGAACCGGAGTCGCCACCGCCGCCGACGAATTAAATATCACAACAAGATGTGTCGCAACGGGCCATCTGCTTAGGCTGTCGTTTGATTGAGTTCGAATTTTGTGGCCCCGTATTATTTCTGCGAATTCCGCAGGGCTTTGGCACGCCCCGCGTTCGGTTTGATGCGCCGGAGCGCGCTGGCATTCAATATCGTCAGCCCGACAATGGCCTTGCCGTCTTTGCGGAGGAGAATATCGTCATCCACTTCGATGGTCTTCGTAGCGTTCTGCGGCTTGCGGAAGCTCATGTAGAGCACATCCACGTCCTGGTCATAATCAACCCAAACATGCTGAGCCTGCAGGCGCAGCATGTCCGACGCCATGGCCATGCATGTGGTCACCAAATCATGCGTTAATGATGTCATTGTCCTGGCCATACGATCTTTCCCTTCCGATCTTTCAACTCAAAATCACGGGCAACGCCTTAACGCCCCTGAAAGTCAGCCCTTTCAGCCAGCGAAGTTTGGTTTTGGCTAGCCTCATGTGGGGAAACCGGGCGGCCAATTCGCGAATCGCAATTTGAGCTTCCATCCGCGCCAGCGCCGCCCCCAGGCAATAGTGAATGCCGGAGCCGAACGCCAAATGGCGGTTGTCGGATCGGCGAATGTCCAGACGATCCGGATCGGAGAATCTGGCCGGATCGCGATTGGCCGCGCCCAGGCAACCCAGCACGATCTCGCCGGGCGGAATGGTCTGGCCATTGATTTCGATCGGCTCGCCGGTCAGCCGGCTCGTCCACTGCACGGGGCTGTCGTAGCGCAGCAATTCATCGACGGCCGATTCGATCAAGTCCGGCTGGCGAACGAGCAGCTCCCATTGATCGCGGTTCCGGAGCAGCGCCAGCATTCCGTTGCCGATAAGGTTCGTCGTTGTTTCGTGCCCGGCCGACAACAGCAGCACGCAGTTGGTGAAAATCTCATCGCGATTCAGCCCGTCAGGCTCGTTTTCGGCTTCGAGCAGCCGTGACAGCATGGAATGCCCGGACGCCCGCTCCATCCGCGCGACCACCTGCTCGAAATATGCGCGGATTTCATTCCACGCCTGGTTGGATCGCGTTTGCTGCTCGGGCGAGGGATTCAACGAAAGCGCGGCGGCAAGATCGTCGGACCAGCGCTTGATGCGCGGGAAATCTTCCGCGGGGAATCCGAGCATCTCCACGATGGTGACCACCGGAAGGGGATAGGCCAGGTCGGCGATGAGGTCCATTCGCCCGGCGGGGGCGACGGCGTCGATGCGATCGCGGGTGATCCGCT
>JBEKIV010000271.1:0-5160 GCA_050011595.1 Tepidisphaeraceae bacterium | reverse complement strand
CCTGGCCAGCTTCGCCATTCAGGCGATCGTGATGCTCGTCATGCTCGACCGCAAAGTCGGCGGCTTGGGCCTGGCATTCATCGCCGGCCGCGCGTTTAGAATGCTTCTCGCCTGCGCTGTCATGGCCGCCGCCTGCTGCGGCGTCCAGATGCTCCGATTCTATCCCCACGGCGCCGGCCATCTCGCCAGCACCGAACAATTGGCGATCCTCATGCTCGTCGGCGGCGCCGCCTACGCCGGCGCGAGCGTGGCTTTCGGATTGAGGGTATCTTCCTTGATGCGGACGGGGGATTGACCCGCCGCGACCTTCGCTATGAAACGATTGCCGCAATGCCTCAACTTAATGGCTTGGGTAGGCTCCGTCGCTTTCGCCGCCTATCTGATCGTTCGCCTGTTTCAACTCATCAACCGCTATTCCGTCAACCTGATGTTCTGGGACAATTTCGACTACTACTTCCTCCTCGCCGGCCGCTGGAATTACTGGCAGCGATTTACCGCCCAGGTGGGTCCGCACCGCGAGGGGTTTGGCATGATTCTCTCCAGCGCCATTGCCCCGCTGACTCGCTGGAACACGCGAGCCGAGGCGTTTGCCATCGGCGCGATACTTACCCTTGCCTTGCTCCTGGCCTTGTGGATGAAATGGCGCGCGTTCCATCGCATCGCCTGGTACGATTGGGTCGTTCTGCCCGCCTTTTTTCTCAGCTCCAAGCAATGGGAAATCTGGTCCAATACCGTCAATTCGTCGCATGGGGCGCTTCCGCTTTTGTTCGTCGTTCTCTACTGCCTGAGTTGGACCCTAAAGCGCCGCGCGCTTCGAGACGGCTGCATTCTCGCGGTCAATTTCCTCGCCGTCTTCACGGGCTTCGGCTTTTTCATGGGAATCGTGACCTGCTGCGTATTCGCTCTGACGCGCAACCGGATCGGACTGGCGATCGCCCTGGCCTCGCTGGCCCTATTCTTCGTGCACTACAAATTCAACCCCGAGAACCCCAATTTCCGGTTCTTTGATTCCCGCGTCGTCCATTTCCACTATGCCATGGCGATGGGCCTCTCGCACGCCTGCGAATTTGTCAGACCGCCTTGGGACGCCATCTGCGGCTATTGGCTGCTGGCGCTGCTCACGATCGCCTTTGCCGTGCAGTTCCGCAGGATCGCCAGCGGCGACGTTCGCAGCATCATCGCCGCCTCCATGATCGGTTTCACGTTCCTGTTTATGCTCGCCGCCGTGGAAGGCCGGATTTCATTTGCCGGCGACATTTGTCTCAACGCTTCGCGATATATTCCCCTGATCACGCCCGGATTGGTCGGCGCCTATCTGTCGATTGACCGGCTGCCCAATCCGTGGCTCAAAACCATCTTCGTCTTTATCGCCCTGGACATCGCGGTCAATACATCGGCTCTGGTCAGTCCTGACGATCGGCACCAGATGGACGATTACCGCTACAACAAGCAGACTTGGATCCGCACCTATCTGTCCACCGGCGACTTCGACCGGGCCGATCAAGGCCACTGGCTTCCCATCTATCCCTCGCCTCGGCCCGCCGATTTTCCGGCCAAGATCGAATATCTGCGCGTTCACAAGCTGAATTTTTTTGATCGCCCGGCGCCCAACCAGGCCCGGCCCCAATTCCCCGCTCAATCCATGATCGCCGCCAGCCCCGCCAGCGCCGCCGCCGCCAGAATCATCCCCACCACGATCGTCACGAACAGCACCGTCGCCTCGCGCGGCACCTGCGACGTGTGCCGGCATCGTACGCATTTGTAAACCACCGCCACCGCCAAACACAGCGGCAACAACAGCAGCGGCCAAAACCACGGCTTCACCCAGATCGGCAGCGGATCGAAAAACATGACGTAAGACAGCGGCGTGATCATTCCCCATGCTCCTAATGTTTGCCTTGGCTCGCCCGATGGGCCGAATCGATGATCACCAGCAAATTCAACATTCCCGCGACGGCCGTATACAGCGTGCCGATTTCCCACGACCGCGAATGCGATTGCGGCACGCCTTCCACCGTCGCCTGCGAGCCGCCTGCGGCGAGGGCCGTCGAGCCGGCCGGTGGATGCGCCACGTGCACCGACACCGCCGATGCCGCCAACGTCAACGGTCCGCAAAGAATCTGCCCCACGTACCACGGTTTGTCCGCCAACTCGCCGAGCGGGTCCGTCAGCAGGGCCGGGCCCGCGGGTTTGTCGCCATCCGAGCCCGGATTGGCCTCCTCCTCGCTGCTCGACGGCTCCACCCGCGCGTATTCCCCTTCCCGCTGCTGCCGACGCCGGTCGTATCTTTCCACGAGCTGGCTCATGTATCCAAACTGCCCCCACCCCGGCGGGTCCATGATCCGAATCCCTCCCACCAGGATTCCCGCCACGAACAAAGCGATGATCGTCGCCGCGACCGTCGCGCCCCGCGCCCGTTGCCCGATGACGAAATATCCTCCGCCGGGCACAAGCCACGCACACAGACACACCATTGGCATGGAACGGATCAAGCTACGGTTATCGGCCATCGCCCATACTCTAAGCGGCCTTGCCCAGTTTTCAAACCGTGGCGTCCGCCGGCAAATTGTTGGAGGCTGTTTCAGAACCGTCACCGCGCTGAATAACCCCCACGGCAGCGCCGTGGGCGTTTCGGAAAGCTCAAGCGGATTTGAAACGGCATCCTAGCCGGGGTTTTTCTGCGGCGTTCCCTTCCGAGAATCCATCCAGAATGCCGATGCCCCGCCCCCAAACCCCACCCACCACAACATCAGTGCCAGAACCCCGTGAACGGCCAGACACGCCCCGGCCTTTCCCAGCAACCGGATCGGAACGTCCTGATTCAAATCCGTCAGATGATACGCCAACGATCTTTCCGTCCATGCCGGCTCGCCGGTCAGAATCCCGTTGATCGCCAGCGGAGGATGCAGCCAGACGAGGTGTTGAACCGTCCCGCTGAATCCAGCCCGCACCAGCGCCCCCGAAAGCCACACCGGCCAGGTAAGCCATGCCAGGCCCACCAGGATCGCCAGCGCCGCCGCGAACACCGCCGGTAATTTCGCCCGCGCCAGCGCCAGCGCGATACCGCCGATGGCCAGCGCATAAACCGCCAGGACCATCGTCGCTTCGATCCATTGCCAAAACGTATCCTCCGTTTCAAAGACCGCGATCAGCCAAACCCCCGCCACCGGTGCCATTACCACAATGAAACCCAAGGCCGCCGCGACAAGGGTTTTTTGTTGCAGGACGCCCGCCGGCGTCAAAAAAGTCACCACGAATAACCCCCCAAAGAACAACCCCAGCGAACTCCCCGCCGCCCACGCGCACGCCGCCGTGGCGATCAATGACAAAACGAAAAGCAATGGAAATCGAATGAACGTCCTTTCGTCATTCGGATTTCGGATTTGATTCGTCATTCGGATTTCGAATTTCGGGCTTCTCGGCCTCGGGCCTCGCCGCCTCGGGCCTTTCTTCCTCCTCTTCCTTATCCACTTTGGCCATGGCCACCAATTTGTCTCCTTCGTCCAGCTTGATGAGCCGCACTCCCGCAGCGTTTCGCCCGGTCTCGCGGATTTGGGAAACCGCGGTCCGGATCAGGATTCCGCGCTCCGTGATGAGCATCACCTCATCGGCATCGGTCACCAGTTTCATCCCCACCACGTCTCCGTTGCGGTCGGTGGCGTCGATGTTGATGACTCCGCGCGTGCCCCGGCCCTTGACCGGATAATCTTCCAGCGGCGTGCGCTTGCCGTAGCCGTTCACGCACCCCGTCAGCACTTTCAGCCCGGAATTATCGCCATTGGGAACCACCAGCATCGCCACCACCTCATCCCCCTCGCGCTTGAACCGCGCCCCGGTCACACCGGCCGCCGGCCGGCCCATCGCCCGCACGTCCGTCTCCTCGAACCGGACGGCCAGTCCGCTCTTGGTTCCCAGGATGACGTGGTCTTTCCCTCCGGTCACCGAAACGTCGATCAGCCAATCCCCTTCTTCCATCCCGATGGCGATGATCCCGCTCGTGCGGATGTTCGCGTAGGCGCTCAGCGCCGTTTTCTTCACGGTCCCCTTGGCCGTCGCAAAAAGCAAAAACTGCTCCCCGCCGGTGAAATCCTTGATCGCCAGCACGTTGGCGATCTTTTCACCCTCCTGGAAATCCAGCAGGTTCGCCGCCGCCCGGCCCTGGCTGGTCCGGCTCAACTCCGGAACGTCGTACACCCGCCGCTGATACACCCGGCCCTGGTTCGTGAAAAACAGCAGGTAATCATGCGTGTTGGCGACGAACAGATGCTCGACGAAATCCCCTTCCTTCGCCTCCGACCCCCGAACGCCGCGCCCGCCGCGGCCCTGGCTGCGATAGGTGTCCACCGGCAGCCGTTTGACGTATCCCACGTGCGAAACCGTCACCACCACGTCTTCCCGGGCGATCAGCGCTTCCATGTTGAAATCGCTGACGTTTCCCTCGATTTTCGTCCGCCGATCGTCCCCGTATTTCTCCTTGATCTCGATGATGTCCTCGCGAATGATGTCCAGCACCAGCGCCTCGTCCCGCAGAATCGCTTCGTATCCCTCGATCTCTTCGACGACCGACCGATATTCCTCCAACAGTTTTTCGATTTCCAGCCCGACGAGTTGGATGAGCTGCAATCGCCCGATCGCCTCCGCCTGAGTCTGGGTCAGCAGCGCGCCCCGGTTCGCCGCCCGCTCCATCAGCGTCGCCGGAATCCGCGGCGCCGCCGGATGTTCCGGCGCGATCCGGAACGCCCGCTCCCGCAGCTTTCCGATCGCCTCTTCGCGCGTCCGGCTCCCCCGGATCAGTTTCACCACCTCGTCGATGTCGCACACCGCGAAAATCAAACCCTCCAGGATATGCCCGCGCTGCTGCGCCTTCCTCAGCAGAAACCGCGTCCGCCGGGTGATCACTTCCTTCCGGTGCTCCACGAAATGCTGGATCAACTCCTTCAGCCCCATCGTCCGCGGCTGGCGGTTCACCAGGGCAATGTTGATCATGCTCACCGTGATCTGGCACGGCGTATATTGATAGAGTTGGTTGATGATCACGTTGGGATCGGCATCCCGCTTCAGGTCGATCACGATCCGGCATTTGTGTTCCCGCCCGCTCTCGTCGTTGATGGCCGAAATGTCCTTGATGAGGTCTTTTTTCACGCACTCGGCCACCGATTC
>JBEKIV010000270.1:0-5222 GCA_050011595.1 Tepidisphaeraceae bacterium | reverse complement strand
GTGTCCGCCGGTGGTGTTGCCGACGAAGCGGGCCGGGTTGAGGTCGGGCATTCGGAGTCCGGCCGCTTTGGCCGTGGCCCCGGCGGGGAGCAAGTGGCAGCGCAAATGGGCGTCGGCAAGGGCGGCTGTTGGACTTCGTTTGAAAAGCGAAGAAAGCGACATAAGGAATTCCTTTCGTCTCGGAAATTTCGATGAAAACGCAATATCGAGCATTGAGATTCTGGAGAATATCGGAGGCATCCCCACTCTTGGCGTAAGGGAAACCGCCGATAACGGCCGCGGCTGCGCCGAAAGCGTCATTGCGGGCGAAGTTGTCAGCCTGTTGCGATCCAATATAGACTTGCCCCGCTATGGCGATCTCAGATATGCGAAGGGAATACGGTTTGGGGGTATTGGACCGGGCCGATCTGGCGAGCGATCCCGTGTCTCAGTTTCAACGCTGGTTTGACGCCGCCTCGTTCAAAAGCGGCGGCCGGTTGCGGAGATTCTGCATCGATCTCTACAAGGCGTTCCACGGGCTGGTCGCGGGAAGTTCCATCGAGGCCAACTCGATGGTCCTGGCCACGGCCGGGCGTGACGGTCAGCCTTCGGCGCGAGTGGTGTTACTCAAAGGCGTGGATGCGCGCGGGTTCACGTTCTTCACCAACTACCAGAGCCGCAAGGGCCGCGAACTGGCCGACAATCCGCGCGCCGCCGCGGTTTTCTACTGGCCGGACCTGGAGCGGCAGGTGTGCATCGTCGGTTCGGTCACGCCGTTGTCGCGGGAAGAATCCGAAGAGTATTTCCATTCGCGTCCGCGCGACAGCCAGATCGGGGCCTGGGCGTCGGATCAGAGCGCGGTGGTGGCGGATCGGGCGGAGATCGCGGCGAAGTTCCGGCAGATCGAAGCCCGGTTCGCCGGCAAGGACATTGCCATTCCCCCGCAATGGGGCGGGTATCTTCTGAAGCCGGAACGAATCGAATTCTGGCAAGGGCGTCCGAGCCGGCTGCACGATCGGTTCTGCTATACTCGAATGGCTGAGAACCAATGGAGCATTGATCGATTGTCCCCCTAAGCTGCCGGTCGAGGTCTGCCATGCCAAATCGCCGCGCACCGAGAGCGCTTGGGGTTCACCGGGGCAAGAACGTCCGGGGCGCCGGCAGCGCCATTGGCAATGCAGAGGAAGTGGCGCGGCTTGCGGCCATCGTTGAATCTTCCGACGACGCGATTATCGCCAAATCGCTCGACGGCAGGATTCTGGAATGGAACCGGGCGGCGGAGCGGCTCTTCGGCTATTCGGCGGCGGAAGCGATCGGTCGGAAAATCACGCTGATCGTGCCGGGCGACCGTTTGCGCGAGGAATCGCGAATTCTCGGCCGACTGCGCCGCGGCAAACCGGTGGATCACTTCGAGACGATTCGATTGACCAAAGACGGTCGCGAGATTGCCGTTTCCATGTCCGTGTCGCCATTGCGGGATGCCGCCGGCCGCGTCATCGCCGCTTCCACCATCATGCGCGACGCGACCGAACGCCGACGATCTGAAATGGCGCTTCGTGACAGGGAAGAGCGCCTTCAGGCCCTGGTCACCACCGCCGCCGACGCGATCATCACCATTGACGAACGCGGCATCATCGAATCGGCGAATCCCGCGGCTCAGCGACTTTTCGGCTACAGCCAGTCCGAGCTTCTCGGCGCCAACGTCAACGTTCTCATGCCCGAGCCGTTTCATTCAGAGCATGAAGGATATCTTCGCAACTATCTTCGCACCGGGCGCGGCAAGATCATCGGGATTGGCCGGGAGGTCACCGGCCTGCGGAAGGATCGCACGACCTTTCCGATGAACCTGTCGGTCAGCGAGATCCAGTTGGGCGCCCGGCGGCTATTCACGGGGATCTTGCATGATTTGAGCGGACGCCGCCGGCTGGAGCGGCAGATTCTGGAGGCCGCCGCCGACGAGCAACGACGGATTGGCCAGGACCTTCACGACGGCCTGTGTCAGGATTTGATCGGCATCGCCTTCGCGATTGACGCCGCGGCGCGAACGCTGCCGGCCGACGCAAGGCCGGCCCGGGAATCGATGTCCAATCTGTCGGCGTCCGTGCGCAGCGCCGCGGGCCAGGCCCGCGATCTGGCTCGCGGACTGAATCCCGTGGACCTGAAATCCGGACTGTGGGCTGCCCTGGACAGCCTGGCGACGAAAGTATCGCAGTCCTTCGGGGTCCGGTGCACGTTTCGCTGGGACCGCGTGGCCCAGGTGCGCGAGGATGCCACCGCCACGCATCTGTATCGGATCGCTCAGGAGGCCGTGGGCAACGCCATCAAGCACGGCAAGGCGCGGGCCATCGAGATCAGCCTGGCGGCCCGGGGCGGCACGCTGGTGCTGGCCATCGCCGACAATGGCGTGGGCATGGGCAAGGCGCTGACGGACGGCGTCCGACAGGGGCTTGCCCTGGGCGGTTCCAACAGGGTACACCAGGCTGAGGTGGGGATGGGGCTGCAAACGATGCAATTTCGATCCCGAGTCATCGGTGGAAGCTTCACCGCCAATCAGCGGAAGGGCGGAGGCACGGTCGTTGTTTGCACCATCAGGTCTGAGCCGGTTCCCAATGCCCAGAACCCAAAATTATCGGCCGCGCCCATTCCGCACGCCCCGTTGCCATCGGGGAAACCCTCACGTCCAAATCGTAGGCCGTCCCGATGAACAGAAGGCATTCCCAATGCGATAATAAGCGGGCTGATGGATTACCATCAGGCGTGCTATGCGACACAAGCCGAATTCAACTCGCCGGCAATATCCCAGCACGGGGGCGGGATGCGCCGCGCTTCCAATTCATCCGCGCCAGGCGCCCCGGCCGAATGTCATGCCGGATTGCAAGCGCAACCGCGGCCCCAAGCGCGCTAAATCACAAGGCGTGCTGCCCTCGAAGATATTTGGGGCCGGAACCATCCTGGACCGGCGTTGGGGACATCTGCTTTAGCCCTTCCAGCAATTCGGGCAATCGTCGATATTCAGGGTGGAAAGACTTGCCGGTTTCTCAATCTAAAGGCAGGATGGGTCGAATATGAGCAAGACCACACCCGCTAAGGCCGCCTCCGCCAAGCCCGGCCCCGCCAAGTCATCCGAGCCGGCGCCCGCCAAAAGAAAGATCTTTCTCGTGGACGACCACCCGATCGTCCGACAGGGATTGGCCCAGTTGATCAACGGCGAGGAAGATCTGATCGTCATCGGCCAGGGGGAAGACGCCTACCAGTCGCTTCGAGCCATTCGCGAGTCCCAACCGCATCTGGTGCTGGTGGATGTCTCGCTCAAAGACAGCGATGGAATCGAGTTGCTGAAGGAGCTCAAGGCCCAATCGCCGGACCTGCCGGTCCTGGTGGTGAGCATGCACGATGAATCGTTGTATGCCGAACGCGCCTTGCGGGCCGGGGCCGGCGGCTACGTCATGAAGCAGGAATCGCCCGAAACGTTGCTGGCGGCCATCCGCACGGTGCTGGCTGGCGAAGTCTACGTCAGCGGCAAAATGGGCGCGACGCTTTTGCAGCACATGGTTCGCGGCAGGAAGCGCGGGGGTGGGCTGCCGATGGACCGGCTCACGGACCGGGAGCTGGAGATTTTCCGCATGATCGGCGCCGGCCGCAGCGTGAAAGAAATCGCCGACAAGCTCTTCTTGAGCATCAAAACGGTCGAGGCCCATCGCGAACACATCAAAGAGAAATTGAACATCAAGAGCAGCGCGGAACTTCTGAGATTCGCCATCCGCAACACCCCCGATGCGAAATGACCTGGTTTGTCTTTTACCTCGTGTATGCGGTGGTGGGATGGGGGATTCGCGCGGGCATGGTGACGGTCGTGCTGCGGCGGCAATTCGCGCCGGGGGCGTCCGTGGCCTGGCTGGGCATCGTTTTCCTCCATCCCTACGTCGGACTCGTGCTCTACCTCCTGCTGGGGGAAAGCCGCCTCGGGTCCCGGCGCGCCCAGCGGCACCGGGAGATCGTCGCCCGCTTCCGCGATCCCGACCGCCATGCCGGCCGAATCCCCCATCAAACCACCCCGGATTCCGCGCCGCCTTATCAGCCCATGATCCTTCAGGCGGAAAAGATCAGCGGACTGCCGGTGCTGGCGGGCAATCGCCTCGATTTTCTTCCCGATGCCGAGGAATTTCGCCGGCGGCTCTGCGCCGACATCGCCGCCGCTCGCCATAGCGTTCATCTACTCTATTACATCTTCGCCAATGACCAGACCGCCCGCTCCGTGGCCTACGCCGTTGCCGCGGCCGTCCGGCGGGGGGTGAAGTGCCGCGTGATCGCCGATGGGTTGGCATCACGACAATTCTTCCATCGCAAGGGGCTTTCAAAGGAACTGACGGCCGCGGGAGTCGAGGTGGTCGCCGCGTTGCCGGTGGCGCCGCTGCGCCGTCGGCTGGCGCGAATGGATTTGCGCAACCACCGCAAGCTGGCCATCATCGACGGACAGACCGCCTACGCCGGCAGCCACAATATCATCAATCCGGATTACGGCGGACGCCGGGGAAATCCCTGGTTTGACATTACCGGCAGATTCACCGGGCCGATCGTCGGCGAGTTGGCGTCCATCTTCGCCGAGGACTGGGCGTTTGAAACCGGACTGGAAATTGAAATCCCCTATCCCGACCGTCACGAGGCTCCCCCCGGCGATCCGTCGGCTCAGGACGTGCCCGCACAGGTGGTTGCCACCGGCCCATCCCAACCCGATGCGACCTATCGCAAGCTCCTGCTGGCGGCGATCCAAACCGCACGCCGCCAATTAATCCTCACCACCCCTTACTTCGTGCCCGATGAGACGACCGTGCTTTCCATGATGATGGCCGCCGATCGCGGGGTGGACGTGAAATTGATCCTCCCGCGAAACCCCGATCATTTTTTCGCCGCCGCCGCCGGACGGGCACATTTCCGTTCTCTCCTTCGCTCCGGCGTCGCTATCCACCAATACCAGGGCGGCCTTCTTCACGCCAAGACCACCACCGTCGACGACGCCTTTGCCCTGTTCGGCTCGGCCAATCTCGACGTCCGCAGCTTCAGCCTGAATTTCGAGCTGAGCGTGCTGCTCTATGGCCAGCCGATCACCGAACGTCTGCGGGATATTCAAAGGGATTATCTGTCACATTCCCGCCCGCTCGAATTGGCCGATTGGAAGCGCCGGCCGGTCCTCAACGAATACGTCGATCGCGCGGTGTGTCTCCTTTCCCCGCTGCTATGAACTA
>JBEKIV010000269.1:0-5261 GCA_050011595.1 Tepidisphaeraceae bacterium | reverse complement strand
GAAACGAACCATCCCTTGACCTACGGATATGCCGGTTCGCTTCACACCCCCTCTTACGTTCAAAGCCTGGCAAGCCTGAGCCGGATCGCTGAAAGGCGCGGGGATCGCCTGCTGATTTTTTCGAATATGTCGCTCGAGGGAGCGACTCGCGCCGGCCTGATCGGGGCGCACGTCGATTTGCAACCGATCGTTCCGTTTCAGCGGCTCGTCGAAATTCTGCGGGAACGCGTGGATGTCTTATTCGTTCCGATGAGCTTCAATCCCGCGGAGCGACTGAGCGCTGAAATCAGTTTCCCCAGCAAGCTGACCGATTATACGATGGTCGGTTTACCGTTGTTGATTCAGGGTCCGGATTACTGCTCGGCGGTTCGCTGGGCGCGGGCCAACCCCGGCGTCGCCGCGGTCGTGGAGGAAAATTCATCCACCGCGATTGAAGCCGCAATGCTGGAATTGTCCGATCCCCACCGCCGTCTTGAATTGGCCAGAAACGCCATTCGCGTTGGCGAAGAATATTTTTCGCATGAGGCGGTGTTTGGGAAGTTCGTCTCGAAAGTCTGTCCGAACTCTTCATCTCACAGGGGGATGAAGCATGCGCAATAAAGCACTTGTCGGCCTGTGGCGACTGCTTCAGCCGATCCGGCACGCCCACGGTCTGCGCCGCCTGCGTTTGCCGGGGCTATACGTGCGCTACCTGAAAGATTGGCGGGAATTTCGGGCAATGGGCGGAGTTGCGCCGTTTAACGAGGTGGCGCCGGTCCTGTTCGATCGGGATCCCGCAACCCAGTCGGGCGGCGGTCACTATTTCCACCAGGACATCTGGGCGCTTCGGAAGCTGTCGCAGTCACCGCCGACCGAGCATCACGATGTCGGTTCGCGGCTGGACGGTTTCGTCGGGCAATTGACCGCGATCTGCCCCGTGGTCTATTGGGATATTCGTCCGCCCTCATTCAAGCTGCCGCGATTTGAGTTTAGACAGGGAAGCGTCTTGTCGCTGCCGATCGAGGATCGAAGCCTGGCATCCTTATCGTGCCTGCATACGGCCGAGCACGTCGGCTTGGGACGTTACGGCGACCCGCTGGACCCGGCGGGCACGGACAAGACCCTGGCGGAGTTGTCGCGCGTGCTGGCCGTCGGTGGACGATTGCTTTTCAGCATACCGGTGGGCGTGGAGAAGATGCAGTTCAACGCACAGCGAATCTGGCCCCCGCGGCGACCGATCGAGCGGCTAACGGATTTGGAACTGGTTGAATTCAGCGCGGTGAACGACGCCGGCGAGTTTTTGCAAAACGTCTCACCCGATGACATGGCGGGCCAGAAGTACGCCTGCGGGCTTTACGAATTTCGACGCCCGGCGACAACGACCGCGCATCCGAGAGTTTGATTTCATCTGTCCGCAAAGAATCCTAATGGAGTCGTTCTGATGATTATCGTGCGTCTGGCCGGCGGGCTGGGCAACCAGATGTTCGAATATGCGGCGGCCCGGCGGCTGGCGCAGGTTTGCGGCGTCCCGCTCAAACTCGACCTGTCGGGATACGCAGCCGAAGGCGATAACCGCGGTCATCCCGGTCTTGACGCCTTCCGACGCCACGTGGGACTTCACAAGTTCAACATCACCGCCGAGCACGCGACACCGGGGGAAATTGCCGCGCTGAGGGATCCCTACAACAACAGCGCCCTGCTAAGCCGGATCGTGCGGCGATTGCGCAAGATTTGGCCGACCCTGCTCTGGCCGGCGACCCATTTTCGGGAGCGGCGGTATCGTTTTGATCCGGACGTGCTCAACTTGCCGTCCCCCTGCTATCTTTCAGGATATTGGCAGAGCGAGAGATATTTCGTTGATATCAAGGACGTCATTTGCCGGGAATTCACGCCGCGCGATCCGGCGATCCTGGATTACGCGAGGAAATATGTGTCCGGCCTGCGAACGGGCACCGCGGCGGTTGTCTCGGTGCACGTTCGGCGGGGAGACCTGGCGCATGCGCAGGAAACGCTCAAAAACACCAAGGTCGTCTACGGGCCGCCTACGAGCTTGGAATTTATCCATAAGGCGATCGGAAAGTTTGAGCCGGGATCGTGCAAGTTTCTCGTTTTCTCGGATTCCGGTAACGACATCGCCTGGTGCAAGGAAAACATCAAGGCCGACAATCTGCACTTCTCCGAAGGGCACGACGACCTTCAGGACATGATGCTGATGAGCGCCTGCGATCACCATATCATCGCCAGCACTTACAGTTGGTGGGCGGCGTGGCTCAATCGCCGGCCGGGACGCCGCGTGATTTCGCCGAGGCAATGGGCCTATCCCGGCCATGAAATGGTGACCGACGATCTTATTCCCGCCGATTGGGAAATGATCTGAGGCGAGTTTGCATCCAGGATGCGGCTTGCATTGCCAATCGCCGCGGGTTATTCCATCCCGCGTCGGTGCGAACTCCGGCGGACCATCAGCGGCAACCCAATCATGTCAACCCGCATCCTGGGAATTTCCGCCTTTTATCACGACTCGGCGGCGGCGCTGCTCGTGGACGGCGAGATCGTGGCGGCCGCCCAGGAGGAACGCTTCACCCGCAAGAAGCACGACCATCGCTTCCCGGTCAACGCCGTCAAATACTGCCTGGAGCAGGCGAACCTCACACCCGTTCAGTTGGACTACGTGGGGTTCTATGACAAACCCCGGCCCAAGTTCGACCGGTTGGTGACCACCCTGCTGGCGTTCGCGCCGGCGAGTTTTCAGTCGTACGTCACGGCGGTGCCGCAATGGCTGCGGTCGAAGCTGCATCTCCAGGCGGAGATCAGTCGGGCCTTGGACGGCCAGTACCGGGGACCCTACCTGTTCGCCGATCATCACGAATCCCACGCCGCCAGCGCGTTCTTCCCTTCCCCGTTTGAAGAGGCGGCCATTCTCACGATGGATGGCGTCGGCGAATGGGCGACGACGACCCTGGGACACGGCAAGGGCAACACGTTGCATCTGCTGCGCGAGATTCGATTTCCCCACTCGCTGGGATTGCTTTACAGCGCTTTCACCTACTACACGGGGTTCCGCGTGAACAGCGGTGAATACAAGGTCATGGGGCTGGCCCCCTACGGCGAACCCAAGTACGCCAAGCTGATCACGGACCATCTGATCCGAATCAGGCAAGACGGCTCGTTCTGGATGGACATGAGCTACTTCAATTACTGCCAGGGTTTCACGATGACCGGCGAGAAGTTTCATCGGCTGATGGGAGGCCCCCCGCGCAAGCCGGAAACGCGCGTCACCCAGCGCGAGATGGACCTGGCCGCCAGCGTTCAGGTCGTGTGCGAAGACGTCGTGCTCCGCTGCGCCCGGCACGTTCACAAGCTGACCGGCTCGAAGAATCTGGTCATGGCCGGGGGGGTGGCGCTGAACTGCGTGGCGAACGGGAGAATCGTTCGCGAAGGACCGTTCGAAAACCTCTGGGTGCAGCCCGCCTCCGGCGACGCCGGGGGGGCGCTGGGGGTGGCACAGTTGATCTGGCATCACGTGCTGTCGCAACCGCGCAAGGTGTTGCCGCAGGATTCACAGCTTGGTTCTTACCTGGGTCCCCGGTGCATGGACCACGAGATTCGCCAGTACCTGGATTCCGTCGGGGCGAAATATCGCGCGTTCGAGAACGAGGATGAGCTGCTGGAAAAAGTGGCGTCGATGATTGCCGACGACAAGGTGATCGGCTGGGTGCAGGGGCGGATGGAGTTTGGGCCGCGGGCGCTGGGCGCGCGCTCGATCCTGGGTGATCCCCGGTCGGAAAAAATGCAGCAGGTGATGAACCTGAAAATCAAGTTCCGCGAGTCGTTCCGTCCGTTCGCCCCCAGCGTGCTTCGGGAGCACTGCCTGGAATACTTCGATCTGCCCGCGCACATTCCCAGCCCGTACATGCTGGTGGTCGCGCCGGTGATTCCATCGCAGCGGGACCCCAACAGCACCGAGGCGATGCGCGGCCGCCAGGGCATCGACAGGCTGAACATCCGGCGGTCGACCATCCCAGCCGTCACGCACGTGGACTTTTCCGCCCGCGTTCAAACCGTCGACGAGATCACCGGCGGGCGCTACTACCGGTTGCTGAAGCGATTCAAGGACAAGACCGGTTGCCCGGTGATGATCAACACCAGCTTCAACATCCGCGGGGAACCGATCGTCTGCACCGCCTCCGACGCTTACCGCTGCTTCATGGGCACGCACATGGACGTGCTGGTGCTGGAAGATTGCGTGCTGCTGAAAGACGAACAGCCCAAGGAGAATTTGCCCAACATTGAACAGTACAAGGCATCGTTTAAACTGGATTGAGTTATGCAGTGGATCACCCGGGCCTTGCTGGCCATCCTGTATTTCGTTCTGATGCCGGTGACCTGGCTGACCCGGCGGAACCATCGCGCGCATCTGCAACTGGACGACCCCGGCACGGCCAGTTACTGGCTGGTCCGCAAGGCGGACGCCGGCCGCGACAGCTATTTTTCCGAGGCGTCGACCGTCGAAGGCGCGCCCGCGCCGCGCGAGGGGTTGGAAAGTGGTCCGCGCATCGGTGGAGGCTCCCCCTTGCTGGCGACGATGCTCGCCATCATCGCCGGTTGGTACGCGCCGCCCCGCCGGCCGATTGCCGGCGAGGGGAGGCCCTCGATGGCCGATCGCGAGCAGGGAGTCCCCGATGAAATCTACACCCTCTGGTGAACCCTCGGCGCCCGCGGCTGACGTCGACAGCAAGCCGTACGTCGAATACCACCCCACCATTGGGCACCGTTACAAACTCAACACCCGCCAGGTTCTGCCTCGGCCGGGCGGCGGTGAATACACGCTCGTCACCAACAGCATTGGAATCCGCAGCGAGCGGGAATACGCCATTGCCAAACCCGCGGGCGTTTTTCGCATCGTCGTGCTGGGCGACTCCTTCGCCGCCGGTCAGTACGTCTCCAACGACCAGCGTTTCAGCGAAATCATGGAACGCCGGTTGCCCGGCGTCGAGGTCATGAATTTCGCGCTGGAAGGAACCGGGACCGATCAGCAGTTGCTGATTTTCGAATCCATGGCCAAGGCGTTCGACCCCGACCTGGTCATTCTGATGCCGTTCCTTCAGAACATCCGCAGAAATCTCGTGGACGCGCGAGCCGCCTATGACCCGAAAACGCTGAAGCCGGTGCTTCGGCAAAAGCCTCGTTTCGAACTGATGCCGTCCGGCCGGCTCGAACTGTGCAACGTCCCGGTTCCGCAGGAAGCCAGGCCGATGGATGACCGCGGCGACGGCGCGGTG
>JBEKIV010000268.1:0-5299 GCA_050011595.1 Tepidisphaeraceae bacterium | reverse complement strand
CGCGAAAATGCACATTGACCTGCAACCCGCTCTAAACTAAAAATCAAAAGCTGTAACGGACCGACAGAGACATCGACGCAGGCTCTATGCTGAACTCGGATTGGCGGAGGATGTAATTGCGTTTGGACAACGTCGGGTCAACCAGCGCGGCCAGATTGTAGCCGTCCAGGCGGATCGTCCAATGGTCTGACACGCGGTATTCCAGGCCGAGATTCACGTACAGATTCGGGCCATAGGGCGTCGAATATCCGGAGTTGCTCAGAGGCACGCCCGAAGGGGCCTTGGCGAGCGTGGCCGCGTAGTTGGCGTAATCCTGCGCGCCGGGGAATCCGGAGTAGTAAACGATCGATGCGCTGCCCGACCATTTTGGCGTGAAGTCGTGCGTGATCGCCAGCTTGGTGATCGACGGCGCCCAGTTCGCCAGGTTGTCGCCGAATCCATAGGGCTCGGAGGTGATGCCCTGGCCGGCGGCCGGCAAACTGGCGGGCACCGAGGCATGCACCAGCATCGCCACGCCTTCCGACAGCGTGACGCGAGTGCGCTTGTCGCCGTAACTCAGCTGCACTTCGCCGCCGGCAATCTGGAAGTCGCCGATGGGCGCCGAATGGTACAGGCTGGGGACCCAGCCAATCGCGTCGTAATCTTCATAAAATCCTTTGCCGCCCACGCGCCATTCATCCGTCAATTTGTGTTCATACGAAAGCTCGTACTTGCGAAGCGTTTCCGGATTCGGGATGGTTCCATCGCGTTCATATTGCCCCCACAGCTCCTCGTCCGAGCCGCGACGCACCGATTGGCCCGCGATAACCTTGATCGTGTCGCGTTGGGTTGGTGTGTAGACCAACGTCCCGCGCGGCGACAGCAGCCATTGCGAGAACGTGTTCTTGTCCGTCCGAAAACTCACGAACGCCGTCCAATGCTCGCTGATCTTCCATTGGTCTTCCGCCATGAAGGAAATCGTGTTGGTTTCCCAGGCTCGCTGCGTAACCACCGGAGCGCTGTCCAGCGCGTACGAAAACGGCGGATCGTAAAACCACTCGTGGGAATAATCGGCCCCGAAGGCCAATTGATTCGACGCGATAGGAGTCCACGTAAGCAGGCCGCGCGTGAACAATTCGGACTCCTGTCCATGCTGCAAAGGCTCCGTCATATCTCCCATCAGCTGGTCCGTGTACGTCCAAACGCGATAACTTTGCTCAAGATCCAGGTTCCACTCGGGCGAGAGGTCCTTCTTAAGACTGACCGCCGTTGTGAATTCCTCGTTGTCGAACTGGCGGCCGTCCGTCCATTCGTCCAGGGGGACGCCTGCGGGCCGTGTGAAGGTGTAGATGTCGCGCATCGGCTCGTCTTGTTCGCCGTCCTGCACGTAACGGGCCCAAATCTCGAACGGTCCGTTCACATAGCTGGCGTAAGCCTTGCGGTCGGGTTCGTTGAACCCCGCCTGGCCCAAGTTTGGCTTCGGCCCTTCATACGATTGGCCGGCGGCATTGGCCGGCAGGCCGTTGGCGGCGGGATACGATTTCCCGATGTAATACGGGGCGTCGGCCCCTTGGACGTCGGCTTGGCCGTAATACACAAACAACCCGGAGGTATCGTCGAATTTATGCCCATACCGCCCCTCTATCGCCGAGTATTGATCCACCACGCCTTGTCGAAAATTCACGTCCGCGCCTTGATACGTCAGCCCGCTGAATGGCTCCACGTCAATGGCTCCGACCAGCGCGCCCGAGCCGAGCGTCGCCGAGGCCGGGCCCGTCACCACGTCCACCGTCCGAATGTCCCCCATCAACGGCAGGTCCCGCTCGATGTCCGCACCCATCAATGTCGTGTTGTTCTCCGAGATTCCGTTCACCTGGTAAAGGTATTTGTCCTCGCGGTCGCTGATGATTCCATCGAATCCAAGATGCGGACCCAGTTGGTTGTGCAGCATGAATTGGGCGTTGGGGACGTAGTCTTCCAGCAGTTGATTCAGATCTCTTGACCCCGATTCCTGGATGTCGCGAGCGTCAAGGTCCGTCACGTCAACCGGCAAGTGCCGGGCATCTGTTGCGGTGAGACCCGCGGGGATGAAAACTTGAACGTTGAGCAACTCTTCAATCGACAAATTGCTGAAATCGCCCGCGGCCGGTACAGATTGAGCGGAGCCCTGCGGTGTGGGCTGGGTGGAAGGTTTCGTTACGGTATCGGCCATTGCGGCCGACGCCGTCACAAGCCCCAAGGAGACTGCCAACGCCTGCTTCCGCCAATAATTCGCCATCAAAGCCTCGGGCGGCGATCAAGACCAACCTGGCAAGCGCGGCCCATGATTTGGCGAGACGACGTGTTAGAGCCGCACCGGCGCTGCCAGGCATCTGCCGGCCATCCCTCAAGGTGAACCAGCGATGCCTGTAACGCCTGTACTGTTTAAGGTGATCGTCCTGGGTGGGAGGATTAATAAGGAGCGGTGTACTAATTTGACGAATTTTTCCGGGGCACAATTCAGTCGGTCAATGCTGGAAGGTCATAACCAACTCCATTTTAATTGGTTATGGTTGAAGTTCACTTGATTCGCCGAGGAAGGTGTTGCCAGTTATCGGCACTCTCGACCGCTATTGACTCCGCGCCATCAGGCCGACGATTGTCAGCGTTGTCATGCTGAAGGCGATGCGGGCCGCCAGGGGACGTTTCCCGGCCAGAACGTAGGCGAGCCGTGCCAGCGGTGTGCCAAAGAGATAGATTAGTATCATGGAGACCGCCAGCGTTTGCAGCGCTCCTGCGCCGGGACCCGACTGAGCGCCGCCCAGGAACGTCCAGGTCAGACTTGATAGAAGCGCGACCGTGAAGACGCGCCCATCGTCGACGACCGAATAGTGTTTTGAAGTTCTTGAGTCGATGGTCATAACCGCACTTCCTCCGATAAAAGCGATTTCGGCACATTGGAGGCCGTGATTCAAGAAAAATGAAACCCCGCTTGGTGCAAAAGGGTTCGCGGCATTACCGGAACCTACGCCGTCGCGGTAGAATCCCAGCGGAGCGGGAAGGCTTAGAAGCTCTTTCATATCTCCCGCACCGTTCGGGAACGCCCACGGCGCGGAAGGCAATGCCTCCGCGGCCGCCGTGGGGTTTGTCCCGGTTGATGGCGGTTTTGAAACAGTTTCTTAACGAGAGAACGATGGTTTTCAGCAAATGGATCGTCTTGACGGGATTGGGCTGCTTCGGCGTTATGGCTTTTGCCCCGATGTCCAGAGGGCAAACCCACCCGGCCGACCCGGCCGCCGACGTCAAGGTGGCGCTGCCCGTCATTCCCGACCACAAATTCAACCTTCTGGATTTCGGCGGCGTCGGTGACGGCAAGACGATCAATACCCAGGCGTTCGAGAAGGCGGTCGCGGCAATCAACCGCGCCCGCGGCGGACATCTGGAGATTCCGCCGGGAACCTTTATGACTCTTTCATTCCCGTTGACAAGCCATATCGACCTGCACCTCGACGCCGGCGCCGTCATCAAGACTCCGGAAACTCTGACGGGCTGGGGCTTGCCCGATCCGGACAGCGCCACCCAGGACGACCTGGACGAATTCGGGCGCGGCGGGGTCATTTTCGGCAGCAACCTCACCGATGTCGCCATCACCGGCAGCGGCACCATCGACGGGTCGGGCGCCTTGTTTTGGATTTGGTCGGACAAGGCCGCCCGCCGATATCCGCCGGGCCGGCTGATTTATCCTCGGCCCACGCTCGTAGCGCTCCGCGGATGCAAGCGCGTCCACGTCGACGGAATCACCCTCAGCAATTCGCCCATGTATCACCTGGTCGTCAGTTCTCGATCCCAGGACATCCTGGTCGAAAACGTGCGCGTCTTCGCTCCCAGCGATGCGCCCAACACCGACGCCATCGACCCCGGCGGACAACGCATCATTGTCCGCAACTGCGAAATCGACACCGGCGACGACCACGTGGCCATCCAGGGCGGTTCACGCGACGTCCTGATCGAAGACCTGACCTGCCTGCATGGCCATGGAATCTCGATCGGAAGCGGGACCACCGGCGGCGTCAGCCATGTCTTCGTCCGCCGATGCACCTTCGACGGCGCCGACCACGGTCTGCGGATCAAATCCGTCCGCGGCCGCGGCGGCGATGTGCACGACATCCACTACTCCGACATCACCATGAAAAATGTGGCCCGGCCCTTCGACATCAACATGCTCTACAACGGCAACGCCGACGCCCCGACCGACGTCGGTCCCCGCGCACCCACTGGGCGCTCCCGGAACGTTCCCTTTTTCCACGACATTGACGTCACGAATCTCACGGTTACGCGGTCGCCGATCGCCGGCAGAATCCTCGGACTTCCCGAGCAATTGGCGCGGGACATCACCTTCACCAACGTGAACATTCAGGCCGATCGCGGGTTCCTGGTTCAGGATGCCACGGACATCAAGTTCATCAACGTGAAGCTGGACATCGCCGTCGGTTTGCCGATCATGACCGACAATGCGAAAGTGGATCGGGAATAATCCGGACGGCCATCCTGCGGCCGCGATCTTGGTCGGCATTACCGTTGCCGTTGTTGTCGTGTGTTGGCGCGCTGCCTGTTCTCAGGATTTGAAAATAGAAACAACCTCAATCCCGCACTTGCGCCAAACCGGCCACGCCACCCAATTATACGTCGACAATAAGCCGTTCCTTGCCTTGGGCGGTGAGTTGGGAAACTCCACGGCCTCTGATCTGGACGTTCTTGAAACCGCATTGGCCCGATGCCAGAGAATGGGCTTGAACACCGTCATGCTTCCCGTCTACTGGGATCTCATCGAGCCGGAGGATGGAAAGTTTGATTTCTCCCTGGTCGGCGGCGCGATCGATCGTGCACGGCATCACGCGCTGCACCTGGTGTACTTGTGGTTCGGAACGTGGAAAAACTGCATGTCATGCTACGCGCCGGGCTGGGTGAAACGCGATACCGCTCGCTTTGAGCGGGCTAAACAAAGCTCGGGCGAGACGATGGAGATTGTCAGTCCCGAGAGTGCCGCCGCCAATGAAGCGGATGCCCGGGCCTTTGCGTCGCTCATGCGCTGGACCAAGGACTACGACGCCAAAGAGCAGACCGTCATCATGGTGCAGGTGGAAAATGAAATCGGCATGATGCCGGAAGCAAGAGATCATTCGGAAAAATCCGAATCAGCCTATAAAGGCGCCGTTCCAAGCATGTTGCTGTCTCTGGCCCAGCGGGGAGAACTCGGACCCGAGGTCGGCGCCCTTTGGCAAAAGGCCGGTCGCAAAACCGAAGGTACATGGAGCGATGTCTTCGGCCCAGGTCCTCGGGG
>JBEKIV010000267.1:0-5314 GCA_050011595.1 Tepidisphaeraceae bacterium | reverse complement strand
CGTCGAGGCTGTTGGCCCCTTCGGCGAACTGACGGACCGAATCGTAAATGTTCAGATTGGCCACCTCATCGGGCTTGGGTTGATAGAGCAATCGCCAGGGACTGTGGCGAATCTCCAAGCTGGCATCCTTGAGATTGTCGCCGGTGGCTTTCAATGACGCGATGATCTCTTCCAGCCGGCTGTGATTGTCCGTCAGGATGGATCGCAGCGAGCCGCTGGCCGAACGAACGTTGGTCACCGCCGCCTGAATGTCCCGCATGGAATTCGAGGCCCGATCGACGACGACGCCGGCCTTGTCCAGCACCGCTTGCAGCCGATCCAGCACCGGCGGCAGACGGTCGCGCAGATCGCCGCTGACGTGATTCAAATTCGCCAGCGTCTGATGGAAATCACCGCTGGAGGGGCCGACGAACTGGCGCACCGCGTCAAGCATGCTCACGGCGGCGTCAACGACGCCCTGGTAACGGTCGATGATTTCCGGCACGCGGACACGCAGACCCTGGACGGTCGAGGTCATTTCAAATCCGGTCGCGGTCAGCGAGTCGGAAGTCGCCGCCAGCTTGTCAAGATCGACGTTCAGCTTCCCGGAAGCGACCTTCAAATTGCCCAGGATTTGGCTGACGTCGGGCCTCATCGCGGCCAACTCGCGCTCCAATCCCGCGAGTTGATCGGGCTGGCCGACCAGATATTCGCCGGCCGCCAGGGACGATCCAGTGCCGAAGCTGTCGATATTGATCGACGACGAGCCGGTCAGGCCGCGCTCGACGCGAACTCCGGCATCTTTGGCCAACACATATTTCGCGGGAACGTTGATTAGAACCACGATGGCGGAGCCGGCCCGGTCGACGCGGATGTCGCGGACGTCGCCGACCTTGAATCCGCCGATGCGAACGTCGTCCCCCGGCCGCAGTCCGCCCACGTCATCCCGCAGCGAGAACGCGACGGGATAGGTGGTGAACGCCTGGGTGAACTTGGCCGCGCCGCTGATGGCGATGACGACGAAAACGATCAGCCCCAGGCTGACGATCATGAATATGCCCGCACGAAGCGCGTTGCGTTGTTTGGCCATGGCTCAAATGCCTTCCAGGGGTCCTAGGAGATCCTCTTCGTAACCGCCGGCTCGCCGCCGATCCGTCAGCGGGCCTTCGGCCAGACCGAGCACGAATTGATGGACCAGCGGATCGGGATGGGTCCGCATCCGCTCGGGCGTTCCCTCGGCGATGAATTTGCCGCGATCCAGCAGGGCCATGCGGTCGGCGATGCGAAACGCGGAACCCATTTCATGCGTCACCACGACGCTGGTGACGCCGAGCTTTTTGTTCAGGTCGATGATGAGCTGATCGATCTCGGCGCTGGTGACGGGGTCGAGACCGGCGGATGGCTCATCGTAAAACAACACCTTGGGGTCCAGGGCAATGGCCCGCGCCAGGCCCGCGCGTTTTATCATCCCGCCGGACAGCATCGCGGGCATTTTGTCGGCGTGCTGGCGCAGCCCCACCAGTTCCAGCTTGATCTTGACGATGATGTCGATCGTGTGCTCCGCCAGTCCGGTGTGTTCCCGAAGCGGCAAGGCAACGTTGTCGGCAACCGTCATCGAATTGAACAGCGCGCCGCTTTGGAACAACACCCCGACGGATTTGCGATAATCGTCCAGCTCGGCCGGCGTCATGGCTCGGAGACTTTTTCCGAAGGCCAGGATGTCGCCGCCGTCGCACTTCAGGTTGCCGATCATCAGCCGCAGAAGGGTGGATTTCCCCGAGCCGGAGCCGCCCAGGATCACCAGCGTTTCGCCGCGCATCACGTCCAGGCGGATGGCGTCCAGGACGCCCCGGCCGTCGAAGGTTTTGCTGGCGTGCATAACCTGGATGATGGGTTCGGACATGGCCTCACCTTCGGACATGGCTTCACCAACCCAGCACGTAAAAGACGGCCGTGAAAAGCAGATCGACCGAGATCACCGCAACAATGGTCAGGACGACGGTGCGCGTGGTGGCTACGCCGACGCCCTGTGCGCCGCCGGTCACGCCCAGTCCGAGCCGGCATGCCAGGGCGCTGATAAGCAGGCCGAAGACCCCGGCCTTGACCAGTCCAGTGATGAAATCCTTTAGCTTCAAGGCGTCGAAGCTGTGATGGGAGTACTGGATGGCGCTGGTGCCGAGAAAGAGGTGGGCAACCACCATCCCGCCGATGCCACCGACGAGATCGCCCACGACGCAGATGCAGACCATCATGACAGTGGTGGCCAGGACGCGCGGGACAACCAGGAACCGGATGGGGTCGATGGCCTGGGCTTCAAGGGCCTCGATTTCCTCGGAGACGACCATGGTTCCCAATTCGGCGGCGATGGAAGCGCCGGCAAATCCGGTCAGCACGACCGCGGAGATCAGGGGCCCCAGTTCGCGCCCGATGGCGATGGAGATGATGTCGGCGACGCGGTCGCCGGCGCCGTACTGGCGAAGGATCGGAGCCATCTGCAACGCCAGAATTGCGCCGATGCAGAACGTGACCAGGCAGACAATGGAGATGCTGCGGACGCCGACGCGGTTCATCTGAGCCCAGAGATTGGCCCAGCCGAGCCGGCGACCCCGTTGGTGGAAGAGCGATCGCCCCAGGCCGGCGGCGGCGTCGCCGATCAGGTAGGTCAACTCCCCGATGAACCGGAAGAATCCGGCCGTCGAGTTCAGCGCGAGGACTAGCGGTCGCAAAAGGACGTTCATCGACATGTCACAACGTCAGGGCGAATCAAAACGCCAGGGCCTGCTGCTCGCTGGCCGCCAGGATAAAAATCGAATCGAGCCGGGCGATTTCGAGTAATCCCTTCACGCGCGGCTGCAAGCCGACGAGCATCACCCGCCCCCCGAACGGACGCAGCTTCTGCAGCGCCTCGACCAGCACCGCCACGGCGCTGCTGTCCATGTATGGAACCTGAGAAAGATTCAGGATCAATCGCCTGGCAGCGCCGTCGTGGAGCATCGACAGGATCGCGGAACGCAACTCGGAACTGTTGTTCAGGTCGATCTCGCCGCGCGCTTCGGCAATCACGGCATCGCCCTCCCTTCGAGGGGCCGACACCAGGTCCGTGTTCCATTTCGCATGCGCCATCGTCACACCAGCTTCTTCGTCAGCCGCAAAACCATCCCATCCGGCAAACATTCGAACTTCACGTCGTCCATCAATTTGCGGATGCAAACCAATCCTAGGCCGCCCGGCTTCAATTCGTCTTCACATCTGCGCTTTATCGCCGACGGATCGAAGGGCTTGGCCCAGTCGCGAATTACCACCCGCAGTTCGTTGTCGCCCTGTTCAGCGGTCACCAGGATCGGCTTATCGACCGCCCCGCCGTAGCCGTGCCGAATGATGTTGGCCAGGGCTTCGTTCAACACCAGGCCGACCGCTTGGGACGATTCATCGGCCATGCCGATGGATTTGGCGAATCCCTCCAATTCCTTGCGGACGTGACGCAGATTAGCCGGGTGGCTGGTGATTTTCCATTGTCTCGTCATTTGTCATTGGTCATTAGTCATTTGTCACTAGCTAATTCGCGTTTTGCATTTGCCAATGACTAACGACCACCCTGATCCTTGAGCCATTGCCGCCAACGTTCGACGGCCGCGCGACGATCGTATTCGCCGTCGTAATACCGATATCCCAAATCCTGGCCGGTCATGCGTTTCAAGGCCGAGATCGCCGCGAAGCGGATGGCCGAGTCTTTGTCGTCCAAATCCTGAACCAGCCGGGGGATGGAAGTGCGGTCGTTACGGTCGGCCGCGTCCTTGATGGCCGGTATCGCGCTGGGCGGAGATTCGCTGGCAAGCGAATTGGGGTCCGGGGAATAACAACCGCCCAGCAACCCGGTCGCGAAAACCATGATCCCGATTTTCCAGTTCATTCCAATCCGGCACGCTGGCGGAAGGCTTTGCCTCCGCACTGGGAGATATCGTCGCGACATCCGCGGTTTCTGAAAACGAACGATTATAGCTCGTCCGATAACCCGAACGGGCAGTTATCGGGTTTTTACTTTCAATCGCCCGACCTCGATATCCGCCTGCCGGGTCGGCTCGGGAATCCGATAGCGATCCAGACAAGCCATCGCCAGATCGGCCGCGGATTTCAGTTCGATCCGATGTCCGATGCTGATGAACACGGGCTTGACCCCGGTTCGTGTCCGCAGAACCAATCCGATCTGCTCGTGGCCATCCATCAGCGGCGAGGACGATCCGGCAGAAGCCGCCGGCTCGGCGAAGTTGCCGATGAGCCTGCTCTTGGCGATTCCCACGCCGGGGCAATCCAGAAGGATCGAGATATGCGCCGCCAATCCGCACCGGCGTGGATGAGCGTATCCCTGACCATCCAGGCATATCACACCCCATTCATGTTTAAGTTTTGCCACCGCTTCCATCACTGTCGGAGCTTCGCGAAAGCTGAGGAACGTCGGGATATAGGGAAACTCGATCGGCCGGGTGGCATGAGCGATTTCGACGATTCGCTTTTCAATCCGATCATAAACCACGGCCGTTGCCAGAACTTTTTGCTGGTCTTCGGAGAACGCCGCGTCCGCCCCGGCCACGAATCGCGGCAGCGGATCGAGCGGCTCGATCCGCATTTTCTTCCGAAGTGTTAATTGAGTTTCTTTCCAGCCGTCGACGATTTCAATCCAATCCGCATCTGATTTCCCGCGGCGCATAGTTGCAATGTTAAGCCCGCAAGCCCCAGGATGGCCATCCTGGGGTCTTCGCGCCACCCCTGACCGTTGCCCCCAATGCGCCGCGCCAGCGCGGCCGTTGAACTTTTGCCCTCCCCCGCCGCGATTCCTACAATGATCGGTTCGATTTCCGGCAGCAACTCAGGTACGCCGACCATGAGCTTGAAATACATCCGCATCAAGGGCGCGCGCGAGCATAACCTCAAGAATATCAACGTGGACATTCCGCGCGATCAGCTTGTCGTCGTCACGGGGATCAGCGGATCGGGAAAATCGACTTTGGCATTCGATACGGTGTATGCCGAGGGGCAGCGGAAATACGTCGAATCGCTGTCGGCGTATGCGCGGCAGTTTCTCGAGCAGTTGCAGAAGCCGGATATTGACGAGATCGAGGGCTTGCCACCGACGATCGCCATCGAGCAACGGTCGGCTTCGTCCAATCCGCGGAGCATCGTGGCGACCACGACGGAGATTTATGATTATTTGCGCGTGTTGTTTGCCCGAGCGGGGACGCCGCATTGCTGGATTTGCGGGAGACAGATCGCCAGCCAGTCGCCGTCGCAGATCGTGGATGCGGTGATGAAGTATCCGGCCGGGACGAAGGTCATGATC
>JBEKIV010000266.1:0-5384 GCA_050011595.1 Tepidisphaeraceae bacterium | reverse complement strand
CGCGGCGGTTTACGCGAACCTGGTATGCCAGGTTTTGCTGAGATGGGTGCTTCCGATTTAGTGATGGCCCGTTCGATCCTTGATCCAAAGGAATAACGCATCGGCCACTTGCGCGAACACGCTGTCCCAATCCCCGATGCGGGGCTGGCGGAACAAACGCATCGATGGATACCACGGGCTGTCGTGGCGCTGAAGCAGCCAACGCCAGTCCGGAACATACGGCAGCAGCGTCCAGACCGGCTTGTTCATGGCGCCGGCCAGATGCGCCACCGCGGTGTCCACCGCGATGACCAGGTCCAGATTGGCAATCAACGCCGCCGTGTCGGCAAAATCCTTCAGGTCCTCCGTCCAATCGACGAACTGCATGCCCGGCGGCGGAGTCTTGGCTTCGGCGGCCGCCTCGCCCTTCTGGAGGCTGAAGAAACGCGCGCCGGATATCTGTCCCAGCGGGGCCAAACCTGCCAGCTTGATCGAGCGGTTGCGATCGTTCTTGTGCGCCGGACTTCCCGCCCATGCCAGGCCCACCTTCACGATTGAAGCATGTTCGGCCAGCCGGTGTTGCCATTTCCCTGCATCCTCGGCATCGGCGTGCAGATAGGGCACGATATTGGGGACGTTGGCTAAACTCGTCCCGAAAACCCGCGGAAGACTTAGCAGGGGACAATGAAGATCAAAGGCCGGCAGGGGCTGGCCTCGGGCGACGATTTGGCATCTCCCAGCCGTTGTCTGGAACAGGCGTTGGAGTTCCGTCTGACATTCAATGATGATTTTTCCGCCCCGCTGGGCTACCAGCGGTAAATAGCGGATGAATTGAATGGCATCCCCAACGCCCTGCTCGGCGTGGAGCAGAAGGGTGCGACCTTCCAAGGGGCGGCCGTCCCATTGCCCTTGAGCGAAGTTTCGCGGGGAGGAGGGAAAACCCTTGCATTTCCATCGCCATTCATGTTCTTCCCAGCCCTGTTGAAAATCGCCCCGCGTCAGCAGCGTCAACGAAAGATTGTAGTGGACTTCGGGCGGGTTGGGATTGAGGGCGATGGCCTGGCGATAGACGGGGACCGCGTCTTCGAGTTGTCCTTTGTCCCTCAGGGCATTGCCGTGATTGTTGTGGGCTTCGGGCTAGTTGGGATTGAGGGCGATGGCCCGGCGATAGGCGGCGATGGCCTCATCGAGTTGTCCTTTGTCTTTCAGGGCATTGCCGAGATTGTAGTGAGCTTCGGCGGAATTGGGTCTGAGGGAAATGGCCTGGCGAAAAGCGGCGACGGCCTCATCGAGTTGTCCTTTGTCTCTCAGAGCATTGCCAAGATTGTTGTGGGCTTTGGCGTTGTTGGGATTGAGGGCGATGACCTGACGGATCAAACCGATCGCAACGTCGTTCCGTCCGACCTGAAGGGCAATCACCGCCAGATTATGCATCGCATCGGCATGCTGAGGCTGCTGGGCCAGGACTTGCCGGTAAAGCTGCTCGGCCTCGTGCAACCGCCCGGCCTGGTGGTGCTGCGTTGCCAGATCGAAGGCTTGTTGGATCGTGAGTTGGGCCATGCCGCGGATGGGCACTATCCGGTGCGGATTACTCCTTCGCAAGGGATAATGCGTCAACTACTCGCGTGATGACGCTGTCCCAATTTCCTGCGCAGGGCTGGCGGAATAATCGCATCGATGGATACCAGGGGCTGTCCTGGCGCTCCAACTGCCAGCGCCAGTCCGGAACGAATGGCAATAGCGTCCAAACCGGCTTGTTCATGGCACCGGCCAGATGCGCCACCGCGGTGTCCACCGCGATGACCAGGTCCAGATTGGCGATCAATGCGGCCGTGTCGGCAAAATCCTTCAGCTCCGCCGTCCAATCGACCAATTCCATGCCCGGCGGCGGATTCTTGGCTTGAGCGGCCGCCTCGCCTTTCTGAAGGCTGAAGAAGCGCACGCCGGGCGCTTGGCCGAGCGGCGCTAAACTTGCCAGCTTGATCGAGCGGTTGCGATCGTTCTTATTGTCCGGATTTCCCGCCCATGCCAGGCCCACCCTCACGAGGGGGCGATGTTCGGCCAGCCGGTGTTGCCACCTTCCGGCATCCTCGGCATCGGCGTGCAGATAGGGCACGATATTGGGAATGTTGGCGAAATTCGTCCGGAAAACATGCGGCAGACTTAGCAGAGGACAGTGCAGGTCAAAGGCCGGCAGGGGTTGGCCTCGGGCCACGACTTGGCATCCCCCGGCAACACTCTGGAAGAGCCGTTGGAGTTCGGCCTGACATTCAATGATGATTTTCCCGCCGCGCTGGGCGGCCAGCGGAAGGTAACGGATGAAATGAAGGGCATCCCCCAAGCCCTGCTCGGCGTGGAGCAGAAGGGTGCGGCCTTCCAACGGGCAGCCGTCCCATTGCGGCGGCGCGAAATCTCGCGGGGGGGACAGAGAATCCTTGCATTTCCATCGCCATTCATGCTCTTCCCAGCCTTCTTGAAAATCCCCCCGCTCCAACAGCGCTACGGAAAGATTGAAGTGGGCTTCGGCGAAGTTGGGATTGAGGGCGATGGCATGGCGCCAGGCGGCGATGGCCTCATCGAGTTGTCCCTTGTTTATCAGGGCAGTGCCGAGATGGCTGTGGGCTTCGGGTAAGTTGGGGTTAAGGGCGACGGCCCGGCGAAATGCGGCGATAGCCTCATCGAGTTGTCCTTTGTCCCTCAGGACATTGCCGAGATTGATGTGGACCACGGGAATATTGGGGTTAAGTGCGATGGCCCGGCGGCAGGCGGCGATGGCCTCATCGAGTTGCCCCTTGTCTTTCAGAGCGTTGCTGAGATTGCTATGGAGTTCGGGAATGTTGGGCCTCAGCGCGATGGCACGGCGAAAGGCGGCGATGGCCTCATCGAGTTGGCCTTTGCCTATCAGGGCAATACCGAGATTGCTGTGGGCTTCGGCGTAGTTGCCCCTGAGGCCGATGGCCTGGCGAAAGGCGGCGATGGCCTCATCGAGGTGGCCTTTGACTTTCAGGGCACTGCCGAGATTGTTGTGGGTTTCGGCGTAGTTGGGCTTGAGGGCGATGGCTTGGCGATAGGCATCGATGGCCTCATTGAGTTGTCCTTTGTCTTTCAGGGCATTGCCGAGATTGTTGTGGGCATCGGCGTTGTCGGGGTTGAGGGCGATGGCCCGATGAATCAAATCCACCGCCATGTCATTCCGCCCGACCTGATGGGCAATCACTCCCAGAAATTGCATCGCACCGGCATGCTTCGGCTGCCGGGCCAGGACCTGCCGGTAAAGCTGCTCGGCCTGGTGCAACCGCCCGGCCCGGTGGTGCCGCGTTGCCAGATCGAAGGCTTGTTGGATCGTGAGTTGGGCCATGCCGTCGACGGGCACTATCCGGTGCGGATTACTCTTTGGCAACCAGAGCGCATGCAATCTGGAGATCGGTCGGGGTGGTGATTTTCAGATTGCGCTCTTCGCCCTCGACGAGCCAGACGGGCTTGCCCGCCAATTCCAGAAGTTGAATGTCGTCGGTGATCTGATCGAGCGGGAGCTTGCAGGCGGCAAAAGCGTCGAGCAAATCCTGTCGGCGCATGACCTGGGGGGTCTGCATCGCCCAGAGTTCGTGGCGGGGAAGGGTTTGGCGCACCGGCGCGGGAAGCGGACCGGTGGCTTGCTTGATCGTCAGAGGAATGGGCAGCGCGGCGGCGGCGGCGCCGTGAAGGAGGGCGGCTTGAAAGGTCCGGTCGATCAAAGCCTGGGAAACCAGCGGACGGGCGGCATCGTGAACGGCGACCCATTCGATCGAATCGCGGCACTCCCGCGCGGCGGCGCGGACGCTTTCGGCACGGCACGATCCCCCAGGACAAATCCCCACTTTGGCCAGCATGTTTCCGTTGAACGTGTTGATGCGGCGGCGCATCTCGTCGGGGTCGCCGGCGGCGACGACGATTTGGACGACATCCGATCTCCGTGCGAAGGCGGCCAGAGTTCGCTCGAGAACGAGCCGGCCATCCAGAACCTGGAACAGCTTGCTGGCCGGCCCGCCAAACCGCGTCGAACGCCCGGCGGCGGGAAGAATCACGGCAAATTCGGGCATGGGGGTTCCGAGCAATGGTTCAGGAGACTTTCGAGGGCGCTTCGTGCGGCAACCGGCCGAAGATCATTTTCCCGGCGCTGGTTTGCAGGACGCTGGTAACGGTGAATTCGATTTCCTCGTTGAGGTGGGGGCGGCCCTGCTCGACGACGACCATGGTTCCATCCACGAGATATCCGACGCCCTGCCCGGGCGATTCGCCGGGCTTCAGCAGGCGGACGGTCATCCGTTCGCCGGGGAGAACGACGGGCTTGAGGGCATTGGCCAGATCGTTGATGTTGATCACGTCCACGCCGCGAAGGCTGGCGACTTTGTTGAGATTGAAATCGTTGGTGAGAACGCGGCCGTTGAGTTCGGCGGCGAGGTTCATCAGCTTGGCATCGACGTCCTCGGGCCCGGCGTCGCGGACGGAGGAATCGTACATGATGACCTCGGTGCGCTTGTTGCTTTGCAGGCGCTGGAGCACGTCCAGCCCCCGCCGGCCGCGGTTGCGCTTGAGCTTGTCCCCGCTATCGGCAACGGTCTGCAATTCGCTGAGGACGAAGCGGGGAACGATCAGCCGGCTTTCCAGGATGCCGGTCTCAGCGATGTCGGCGACGCGGCCGTCGATCAGGACGCTGGTATCCAGCAACATGGGGCGGGAACCCTTGGTCTGTTTGCTGAACTCCACGTAGGGAATGATAAAGCGGAAATCGTCCTTGGTCTGAAGGACGAAGCTGATCGCCAGGTAGGTAAATACCACGCCGATGACGATGTCGACATTTTTCGAGATCGCCAGCTTCTGGGCATCGGAGGCACCTGGCATGTAGGTGTCGGCCAGGAGCGGGATGGCCAAACTGAAACCATAGGTGGTGATCATGCCGACGATAAGCCCGAAAAACGTGCCGGAGAAAATCGCGAGTTTTCGCCTGGGGGAAAGAATGTCGATGCAGACGATCAGGACGCCGACGCTCAACATGATGGTGAGCATCAGCCAGGAAGGAATCTGGAAGAGGCCGACGTCCTTCTGAACGAAGTAATAGCCGATGGCGGCCATCAGCAGGACGAACAGCGCTCTGAGAATCAGAAGGACCATGGGGCGCCCGTGAGCCTCCAGAGGGACATGATAGAAGCCAATAAGTACAAGTTGCAAGTGCAAGTGGCAAGTTAAAGTCTTTCCCGGCTTGCCACTTGCACTTGTAACTTGCACTTCCCCCACATTTGGCAATCGGCGGTTCGTTTCGTAGTCTCTGGGGCATGAATATCTGGCAGGCCTTGTTTCTCGGCGCGTTGCAGGGGGTTTCGGAGCTTTTTCCAGTCAGCAGCCTGGCGCAGTCGATTTTGCTGCGG
>JBEKIV010000265.1:0-5462 GCA_050011595.1 Tepidisphaeraceae bacterium | reverse complement strand
GGAAACGCATTGAAGGACAAGCAGCAAATTGGCGAGGCCATCGCCGCCTATCGCCAGGCCATCCGGCTCAAGCCGGATTACACCGAAGCGCACAACAATCTCGGCAACGTCTTGAAGGACATCGGCCAACTCGATCAGGCCGTTGCTTCCTTTCGCCACGCCATTCGGCTCAAGCCTGATCTTGCCGAAGCGCACAACAATCTCGCCAACGCCTTGAAGGACATGGGGCAACTTGACGAAACCATTGCTTCCTATCGGCAGGCCATTCGGCTTAAGCCTGATTACGCCTCGGCGCACAGCAATCTGATCTACACCCTTCAGTTTCATCCCGGCTACGACGCCAAGATGATCTATGAGGAACACCGGCGCTGGAACCAACAGCACGCCGAGCCGCTCAGGAAGTTCATTCAGCCACATCCCAATAATCGCAACCCCGACCGCCGTTTGCGCATTGGCTACGTGTCGCCGGATTTTCGCCAGCATGTCGTCGGCCAGAATCTGTCGCCGCTCTTGCGCGAGCACGACCATGGGCAAATGGAAATCTTCTGTTACTCCAACCTGGTCCGCGCCGATACGTTGACCGGGCAATTCCGAAGCTATGCGGATGTTTGGCGCAGCATTGTGGGGCTGTCGGATTCCCAGGCCGTCGATCTGATTCGGCAGGACCGGATCGACATTCTGGTGGATTTGGCGCTGCACATGGCGAATAGCCGTCTTGCGGTGTTCGCTCATAAGCCGGCCCCGGTGCAGGCGACCTTTGCCGGCTATCCCGGCTCCACGGGCCTGGACACCATCGATTATCGCCTCACCGACCCCTATCTGGACCCGCCGGGGTTGAACGATCAGTTCTATTCGGAAACGTCAATCCGCCTACCCGACAGCTTCTGGTGCTACGAGCCGGTCGTTACGGAACTGGCGGTCAACCCGCTGCCCGCGCAAACCGCCGGCCACGTCACCTTCGGATGCCTGAATAATTTCTGCAAAGTCAACGAGCCGGTCCTGCGGCTCTGGGCGCAAGTGCTCAAGACTGTTGATCGATCACGATTGATGATCCTCTGTCCGGAAGGGAACCATCGTCAAGCGCTGCAGGACCTGCTGCAACGGGAGGGGATCAGTCCCGATCGCATCGAGTTGGTCGCCGCCCGTCCGCGTCTTCAATACCTGGAGCTTTACCATCGCATCGACCTGGGACTGGACAGCTTCCCGTATAACGGCCACACCACGAGCCTGGACTCATGTTGGATGGGCGTTCCCGTGGTGACGCTGGTGGGCCAAACGGTTGTGGGACGCGCCGGGCTGTCGCAATTGACCAACCTGGGCCTGCCGGAACTCATCGCCCAGACGCCGCAGCAGTACGTTCAGATCGCCACGGACCTGGCCGAGGATTTGCCGCGATTGGCCGAGCTGCGCCGCACTCTGCGCCCGCGGATGCAGGCGTCGCCCCTGATGGATGCCCCACGCTTCGCCCGCAATATCGAAGCCGCTTATCGCCAGATGTGGCGGAATTGGTGCGCGATGGGCGGGGATTCGGGTTTACAATGCCCGTTCGAATGACTCTCCAGGACCAACTCGAATCCGGCTGGTCGCATCATCAGGCCGGCCGCTTGGCCGAGGCGGAGGCGGCGTATCGTGAAATCCTCTCCCGGAATCCCAATCATGCCGGCGCCCTGCATTTGTTGGGCGTGCTGGCGGGGCAGGCGGGGCGATATGACGCGGCGCTGGACTTGATCCGCCGGGCAATCGCCATTTCATCAACGGATGCCTTTTCCCACAACAACCTCGGCAGCGCATTGATGGCCATGGGACAACTTGACGAGGCGATCGCTTCCTATCAGCAGGCCATTCGGCTCAAGCCTGATTTCGCCGGAGCGCACAACAATCTCGGCACTGCGTTGAACGGTGTGGGACAACTTGACCAGGCCATCGCTTCCTATCGGCAGGCGATTCGGATCAAGCCTGATTTCGCTCAAGCCCACAGCAATCTGGTTTTCAGTTTCCATCATCATCCCGGCTACGACGCCAGGATGATCTATGAGGAGGCCCGCCGCTGGAACCAACAGCACGCCGAGCCGCTCAAGAAATTCATCCAGCCACACCAAAACAACCGTGATCCCGAGCGTTGCTTGCGCATTGGGTATGTCTCGGCCGACTTTTACGATCACGCCTCCGCCTTTTTTCTATTGCCCCTGTTCCGTTACCACGATCGGCGGCAGGTTGAAGTATTTTGTTATGCCCTGCGGGCTAATTCTGACAACGTGACGCAACAAATGAAGGATCACGTTCAGCACTGGCGCACCACCGTCGGGCAACCCGATGCGAAAGTCGCGGCACAGGTCCGCGAGGACCAGATCGACATTCTGGTCGATCTGAAACTCCATACCGCCGACAACCGTCTCCTGATCTTCGCCGCAAAGCCGGCGCCCGTGCAGGTCACCTGGCTGGGCTACCCAGGCACGACCGGAATGGACTCCGTGGACTATCGTCTTACCGATCCATACCTCGACCCTCCGGGGCTTGATGACCCTTTTTATTCGGAGCGCTCGATCCGTCTGCCGGATACGTTTTGGTGTTACGATCCCCTCACCAGCGAGCCGGCGATCAATGCGCCGCCGTGTCTGGAGAAGGGATTCGTGACCTTCGGCTGCCTGAATAACCCTCGCAAAGTAACCGACGTGGTGCTGATGCTGTGGGCACAGGTTCTCAAGACCCTCTCCACCTCGCGTCTGTTGCTGCTGGCGCCCGAGGGAAGCCTGCGCCAGCGCGTGCTGGACCGGCTGGGCCGGGAAGGCATTGGCCCCGAAAGGATGGAGTTTGTGGCCAAACAGTCTCGCTGGGAATATCTGAACATCTATCACCGCATTGACATTGGCTTGGATACCGTCCCCTACAACGGCCACACGACGAGCCTGGACTCGTTTTGGATGGGCGTACCCGTCATCACGCTGGTGGGCCAGACGGCGGTGGGACGAGCCGGCTTGTCGCAATTGACCAATCTCGGTCTGCCGGAACTCGTCGCTCGAACGCCGGAACAGTACGTTCAAATTGCCACGGACCTGGCCAAGGACCTGCCGCGGCTGGCCGAGCTGCGCCGCACCCTGCGCCCGCGGATGCAGGCTTCGCCCCTGATGGATGCCCCGCGTTTCGCCCGCAATGTTGAAGCCGCCTATCGGCAGATGTGGCGGAATTGGTGCCGGCAGGGCGGAAATTCGAGTTTACAATGCCCGGCCCCATGAATCTCCAGCAGCAACTCGAATTCGGCATGTCGCATCATCAGGCGGGCCGCTTGGCGGAGGCCCAGAGGATATACCGCCAGGTTTTGGCCCAGCAGCCCGATCATCCGGATGCTTTACATCTGTTAGGGGTGCTGGCCATACAGGCCGGCCGGTCGGACACGGCCGTGGATTTCATCCGTCGGGCGATCGCGATTTGTTCAACCAATGCGATCTTTTACAGCAACCTCGGCAACGCACTGGCAGACATGGGACAAATGGACGAGGCCATCGCCGCCTGTCGGCAGGCCATTCGGCTCAAGCCTGATCTTGCCGAAGCCCAGTGCAATCTCGGCAACGCCTTAAAGGCCAAAGGACAAATTGACGCGGCTTTCGAGGCCTATCGGCAGGCCATTCGGCTTAAGCCTGATCTTGCCGAAGCGCACTCCAATCTCGGAAACGCCCTGAAGGACAACCTGCAACTTGACGAGGCGATGGCTTCCTATCGGCAGGCCATTCGGCTCAAGCCTGATTTTGCCGCGGCCCACAACAATCTTGGCAACGTACTGACGGCCCTGGGGCAACTGGATGAGGCGATCGCTTCCTATCGGCGGGCCATTCGGCTCAAGCCTGATTACGCCGGAGCGCACAGCAATCTCGGCAATGCCCTTAAAGAAAAGGGGCGGTTTGACGAGGCCATCGCCGCCTATCGGCAGGCGATTCGGCTCAAGCCTGATGACGCTGAAGCATACACCAATCTCGGCATCGCCTTGCAGGCCTTGGGGCAACCCGATGAGGCCATCGCGTGCCATCGCCAGGCCATTCGGCTCAACCCTGATCTTACCCAGGCATACAACAACCTCGGCAATGCCCTGAAGGACCTGGGGCGATTTGACGAGGCCATCGGTCTCTATCGTCAGGCAATTCGGCTTACGCCTGATGACGCCCCGGCGCTCAGCAACCTGGTCTTCACCCTCCATTTTCATCCCGGCTACGACGCCAAGATGATTTATGAGGAACACCGGCGCTGGAACCAACAGCACGCCGAGCCGCTCAAGAAACTCATTCAGCCGCACACCAACAACCGCGACCCCGACCGCCGTTTACGCGTCGGTTATGTGTCCCCGGATTTCCGCGAGCACATCGTCGGCCAGAATCTATTGCCGCTCTTACGCGAGCACGATCATCAGCAAATGGAGATCTTCTGTTACGCCAACCTGGTCCGCGCCGATGCGCTCACCGAGCAATTCCGTCGCTACGCGGATGTTTGGCGCAGCATTGCAGGGTTGTCCGATTCCCAGGCCGTCGATCTGGTTCGGCACGACCGGATCGACATTCTGGTGGATTTGACGCTGCACTCGGCGAAGAATCGCCTTGTGGTGTTCGCTCACAAGCCGGCCCCGGTGCAGGTGACCTTTGCCGGCTATCCCGGCTCCACGGGGCTGGATGCCATCGACTATCGCCTCACCGATCCCTATCTGGACCCGCCGGGATTGAATGACCATTTCTATTCGGAGACGTCAATCCGTCTGCCCGACAGCTTCTGGTGCTACGAGCCTCTGGTTACGGAACTGGCGGTCAACCCGCCGCCCGCGCAAACCGATGGCCACGTCACCTTTGGATGCCTGAATAACTTCTGCAAAATCAACGAGCCCGTCCTGCGGCTCTGGGCGCAGGTCCTCAAGACCATCCCTCGGTCGCGATTCATGATGCTGTGTCCCGAAGGAAGCCATCGTCAATCGCTCCTGGACCTGATGCAACGGGAAGGAATCCACCCCGATCGCATCAAGTTGATTGCCCGCCGTCCACATCTGCAATACCTCGAGCTTTACCATCGCATCGACGTGGGACTGGATAGCTTCCCGTACAACGGCCACACCACCAGCCTGGACTCATTTTGGATGGGCGTTCCAGTTATTACGCTGGTAGGCCAGACCGTGGTGGGACGAGCCGGGCTTTCGCAATTGACCAACCTGGGCCTGACGGAACTGATTGCCCGAACGCCGGAACAGTACGTTCAGATCGCCACGGACCTTGCCGGGGATCTGCCGCGACTGGCCGAACTGCGCCGGACGCTGCGCGGGCGGATGCGGGCTTCGCCCCTCATGGATGCCCCGCGTTTCGCCCGCAATGTTGAAGCGGCCTATCGGCAAATGTGGCGGAATTGGTGCCGGCAGGATCGATAAGGGGACATTCATCTTTTCCGCCGCGGATCGATAAGGGGACATTCATGTTTTCCGCCGCAGCCCGTAA
>JBEKIV010000264.1:0-5573 GCA_050011595.1 Tepidisphaeraceae bacterium | reverse complement strand
TTTTTCGCGCTTTTTCCTCGATGCCTTTGAGTTCATCGCCCTGGCCGAGTTCGGCGGCGAAGGCGACGAGCTTGACGCCGGGATAACGATCCTTGAGCCAGGGGAGGATAACGCTGGTGTCCAGCCCGCCGCTGTAGGCCAGGACGATCTTGCGGGGGTTTTCAATGCTGGTGGCCATTGGTGCTCCGGATAAGTGGTTTGATCCAGTATAGGAAGGCTTCGGCGGTTCGCCATGCGATCAGGCGGTCTGGCCGAGGGTGGAATCGTCGGAGGAGTCGGTTGCGGTCGGTTTGCTGGTGATGATGTGTTTGATCAGTTCCAGGCGCATGGTGATCTGGTCCATGTCGGCGGGGCGTTTGGCTGGGCGAGTGGAAATACATTCCATGACCAGATTGGACAACCCCGGCGGAACGGCGGGATTGAGATCGAAGGGGGTTTGAATCGTCTGGTCGAGCAGGAAGCTGTTGTCGCCTTTTTTATTGACGGTGTAAAGCGTGGGAATGTTGGTGCCGGTCACGGTCCAGTAAATGGTCGCGCCCAGATTGAAGACATCGGTCTGGGCGCTGATGGGCCTGCGGGCGACCTGTTCGGGAGCAATGTAGTCGGGGGTCCCCTGGATGCGTTCCTTGACGGTGCCGATCTTGCAAGCCTGACCGAAGTCAATGATTTTCACTTTGCCCTGATCGGCGCGGAGGATGTTGTTGGGCTTGATATCGCAATGGGCATAGCCGAGTGAGTGCATGGCCTTGAGGCCTTGGGCGGCCTGGATGAAGGTATCGACGATCTCCACCATGTCTCGCGGTGGGCGCACGTCCAGGGGCCGGCCATCGACCAGTTCCATGAGAAGGAACGCTTCCCTGGGCTGCATCAGGATGTTGCGGACAATTTTTAGTTCGAAGGACCGGCGAAGATTGGGGTGACTAAAGTGGCGTGAAACCTCGAACTCCGTTTCCATCTGCTCGATGAAACGGTCGTCCTTTTTATCGACGCGCAGAACGTGTTTGAGCGCGTAGACCTGACGCGTTCGGGGATCGCTGACAGCGTAGATGACGCTACGCGCACCTTCCCCCAAGCGCTCCAACACTTCATACTGGAGGAGCTTTTGAGCCATGTACAGATTTCCATCCTGAGTAGCGTCATTTCCCAAGTCTGCTGGACGGACGGCAGGGTTGGGGGACAGCCCAAGGTTGGTGATAACAAGGGATTATGAACGCATCAGCCTTGGTGCGAGACGCTACCCGCGCGAACCATTAAGTTGAAGGTAGGCTAAGCAAAGGTGAGGTAAATAGCAAGAAGAATAATCGGTCCCGCCGGTGTGCCGGATGGGGTCGGCTTCAGGGTAAAATCTGGTCCCGGAAGGCCGTTACCGGGAAGTACCGTCCGACGCTGGAGGCGGAGGCGGTGTCGTTGAGCATGATGACCTTGTCGGCGCCGATGCGGAACTGGGTTTGCAGAGTGGTCACGAGTTGGGAAAGTCGGCGGACCTGGGTTGGGGTGGGCATGGAATGGTCGAAATCACCGACGAGACAGATGCTGATGCAGGTGGGCTGGATGGAATCGACGCCGGGCGGGGCGGCGGGGGGCTGCTGGGCGTTCCAGCGCGGGCCGATCTGAATTTCGCCGTCCTGGCATCCGTCCCCGTTGCCGATCACGAAATGATCGCACAATCCGACGCCGGGGAGCGCCAGGCTATGCGCCGAGCCGCCGGAGGTGGCGGAGTGATGGATGTAGATGAACTTCCATCGCTCGACTTTGGGAAGGACGGAGGTTTTGAAGATTTCGTCAAGGAACGGGCCGTGGTCCGAGGCGGAAAGGCTGTTGAAACCCTCCGCCGACAGGGGGGGCGGCGCCAGGAACAGCAGCAGGGCGCTGGCCAGGGAAAGCAGGGCGACAAGACTGGTGAGAACGACGATTTTCCGGTTGGAACGCATGATAAAAGCCCAGGCAACTTGCGGGTTTTGACCTGACCGAGCAGTCTGATAAAAAACCGGCTATAAACCTTTGCAAATTCATCGGCAATGCCGATGAATCCGTTGCACAATTTTCGGGGATTTGGCGGATCAGAACGAAAAGGCTTTGAGCTGCGCTTCGGGGAGCGGGAGGAATTTGCCGCCGGTTTGGGCGGCGATCCTGGCCAGGACCTTGTCGGCGGGGAGGCCGTTGATCGCAACGCAGTCGATTGGAGCCTTGGAATTGCCGCGGAGTTGAATCACTTGATCGACCAGGGAATCGTCCAGATCGCCGGCCTTGGCGGTGACGAGAATGACTTGCCCCGGATTGTCGCCGAACGCGATTTTCAGGCTGGCCAGCGGATCAGTGGCGCCGGCGGCGGTGACGTCCTGCAACTTCTTCCGGGCCACGTCGATGTTATCCTTCACGGCGAAGGCGAAAGTGGTGTGATCGGCGGGATAGGTGTCGCTGTCGGGGTTCCAGAAGAGGACCTGGAATCGCCGGTCGGGTCCGAGCGATTCGATCGACTTGAACAGGACGGATTTGATGGAGTCGAAGACGTCGGCGGAGCTGGCGCCGTTGTCGATGACGTAGACGACGACGGGTTGATCGATGGGAATGCCGCAGAAACTGGCGGCGGCGGACTTCTCGGGGCTGGGGGCGGGAGGAGGAATGATCGCGGGGGAATTGGGCAGGGCGGGAATGGGAGCCGGCGTGGCCGGGTTGCGGAAGACCAAAACGAGCACGACCACCAAAAGGAGAACGATGACCGCCGCCGCCAAGCCAAGGACCGGCGTGAGGTTTTGTCCCTGCGCGGCCGGGGGTGTTGAAGGCGGCTTTCGCAGGCGGGAGTCGGACAATCCGCTGCTCTCCACGACGTCGGCCAGGTCTTCCAGGCCGCTGCCGCTGCCAGCGCCCGCGCTGCGGGCCTTGTTTTCAAAGAGGGTTTTGGCACCACCCTTGCCCGCGCCGGCCGCGGCTTTCTGGGCCGACCCCTTGGCCGCGACGGTCTGAATAGTCCCGCAATACTGGCACCTGCAAACCCCGCCGGCGAACGCATCGTCAACGTTCAAAACTCTCTTGCAGCTTGTGCAGGTAATTTCAATCATGCCATTTCACGGCTGCCATAAGTAATAAAACCCGCTGGGCAACCAATCGCTCATCGGCAACTTGAGGTTCATGTCGTTGCTCCTGGGGGTCGGCATGGGCATCTCGGCATAGATGGACCCTGAATACCCGTAGGGGCGTTTGTACATGATGACCTCGCCGGCGGGCACGTTGGCGAGCTTGCGGGCCAAGTCGATCGCATCGTCCAGCCGGCCGGTCTGATCCGCCAGGCCCAGCGCCACCGCGCGATCGCCGCTGAAGACGCGGCCGTCCGTCACCAAGCCGAGGGTCGCGGCATCCTTGATGCCCCGGCTGGTGGCCACGACGTTCTTGAAGCGGCCATAATATTCGTCGACCATGTCCTGCATGACCTTTTGCGCTTCGGGAGTCAGATGCTTGTACGGCGAGCCCATGTCCTTCAAGGGCGCGCTTTTGATCGCATTGACCTCGACGCCGATTTTGTCCAGGGTGGTTTGAAAATTGAACGATTCGAAAATGACCCCGATGCTGCCGACGATGGAGGTGGGGCTGACCACGATGCGGTCGGCGGCGCAGGAGACGTAGTAAGCGCCGCTGGCGTCGACTTCCATGGCGGCGGCGACGACGGGTTTGTGGGTTTTGGCTCGAAAGCGTAAAAGGACGTCGTACATCGTGTCGGAGGTGGTAACGGAGCCGCCCGGCGAATTGACGCGCAGAACCACGGCCTTGACGGAATCGTCGTCGGCCGCCTGGTTCAATTCCTGCACGAACAGGCTGAGCGGATTTTCGCCCGCCTGGAACAGGCCGCCGGTGCGCTCGTCGAGAAGGTCTCCCTCGACTTCCACAATGGCCACTTTGTCGGATTTCGAGCCCGGCGCCACCGTGACTTTCTGCAATTCGTAGGTGTCGGAGACGGGAGTGATGAGAAAACTAGGGTTGCCGCATCCGGCAGCCAACAACAAAAGACAACAAGACAGGGCTGGCCGCATGTTGGAAATACCTCCGAAACGTAAGGATATCGTCCTGGCGTCAAATCGGTACGATAGCGGCAGGAGATTCTAGCGGTGGCGTATCGGGTGAGCAAAGCGCAATTCGGGGAGCTGGTGGAGGCGGCGGTGGAGGAGTTGCCGGAGGAATTCGCCAAGTTTCTGGAGGAAGTCCCCATCGAGGTGAAGGACAATCCGAGCGAGGGGGAGCTTCGGCGCGCCCGGGTGCGCCGGGGAGGAACGTTGCTGGGCCTGTACGTCGGCCGGCCGCGGACCGTGCGCAGCGTGGAAGATTCCGGCACGATTCCCGACGTGATTTACATTTTCCAGGAGCCGATCCAGAGCGTCTGCCACAACCAGGAAGAGCTGATCCGCCAGGTGCGCGTGACCGTTCTGCACGAGATTGGGCATCATTTCGGATTGAGTGAAGAAGACTTGGAACGGCTTGGATATCGTTAGTATATATATTACAATGTGTTAAAGTGCGGCCCGCGGGACGAACGTCCCGCGGCTTTGGGGGAGAAAGTGGAACGCGGCGAAGCATGGGAAGCTGCTTTTAATGTGGGGGGAGGGGGCTTTTCTATGGACATCGGCGGTCGCGGCGCGTATTTTCAAGGGTTCGGCCGCGTTGGGGCGAGAGGGACTCAGGGCCGATGAATTGGGTCGCCAGAAGGAAGTTATACTCGATGATCTTTCCAAAATGGTTTGGGCGGAGCGTCATGGCGACGGCAATCCTGGGAATCTTGCCGTTGGCGGGCGCGGATGACTCCAATGGTGTCTCGGATCCCGGGATGGTGGCGCGGACGATTCCGTCGCACACGGCCAAGCCGTCGTTCATGGAGGTTGGGATCGTCAGGCAATGGCTGGTGAAGCCGGACGACGTGGTGAAGAAGGGCCAGCTTCTCGGCCGCGAGGATACCGACCTGGAAGCCTTGCAATTGCGCTCGCTGCGGATTCAGGCGGATTCGACGGCGGCGATCGAGGCGGCGAGGGCGGACCTGGACGCGCGGAAGGTTGAGTTTGAGAACAAGCAAAAGAGTCTTGCCGGGGGGGGCGCCAGCGAATCGGAGGTTCTGGAGGCAAAGCTGGATTACCAGCAGAAGCAAGCCGTGTTGCGCAACAGCATGACGCAACGGGAGAAGTTGCTGGCGGACGTGGACATCCAGGCGCGAAAGATCGACAAGATGCAGCTTTTGAGCCCCGTGGATGGAACGGTCAAGGAGATCAGCATTCAAGAGGGGGAGGTCGTCGATCCGAATAAGCCGGATGGCGCGCTCACGCTGGTCACCAACGATCCGCTGTGGGTGGAGGTGAAAGTTCCGTCGGCGCAGGGGCTGAAATTGAAGCTGGGCGACCCGGCGCTGGTGGAATATCAGACTGATCCGGGCACTTGGCTGAAGGCAACGGTAATTTATCTCGATCCGGAAGTGGATGCGGCCAGCGATAAGCAGACGGTGCGGCTGGAAATGAGCAACGATGCGGACAGGCCGTCGGGCCTGTGGGTGAAGGTGCGGTTCCCGTCGGACGCCGGCGGACATTAACCGTTCTCAG
>JBEKIV010000263.1:0-5591 GCA_050011595.1 Tepidisphaeraceae bacterium | reverse complement strand
CGGATCGCGGATGATCTTTTCGGGCATGGGGGAAATGTATCGCCGGTAGGGGCGGAGGTGCAATGAGAAACCCGAAATCCGAATCCCGCTGCGCGGAAACCCGAAATCCGAAATCCGAATGACGAATCAAATCCGAAACCAGAATGACGAAACGGTCTTCGTTTGGTCATTCGGATTTCGGGCTTGATTCGTCATTCGGATTTCGGATTTCGGGTTTCGAGTATCGGCTCTTTCGCCCGCTTCACGCCGCATCAAGTTGCGCTGAAATGCTGGCCAGAAATTCCACGCCGATCGACAGGGTTCTGGCATCGGTTTGGCGCGGGCGATTCACCCACACCACGCGGGCGGGGATCATATTCCGGCGGTTGGCCAGTGTCTGGCCGGTTTCGCTCAGACCGACGTGGATGCTCAGCAGCTTGCCGGGGCGAACGGGCATGGAGGCTGGCAGCTTGAGGCGAAGGCCGGTGGAACTGACGTCCTGCGTTTGTCCGCCGAAATAGCGGGAGCCGGTAGGCTCGAAGACCTTGATTGGCCGAGTCTGTTGTATTCGCAGCCCGCGTCGCCGCTCGATTCCACTGTCGGCGCCCGCCTCATTGATGGCCATGGGTTGCGAAAGGGTCAACATGTGATGCTACCTCCGTTGGTATCTTCTAGGCGATCTGGCTGCTCAATTAGAGTTATCGGAGCGTTGGGCTGGGGAATTGAAAGAAAATGGGAAAGAGGGGGAGAAATGCCCAATGGGCGAGAAATGCCGAATGCCGGATGCCAAATGCCGAATAGAAGAAGAGATAACGACGTGGTCCCCTCTTCCATTCGGCATTTGGCAATCGGCATTCGGCATTTTGTTTCATTCCCCATCCTGTTATCCCGCCCGCAGTTGCGGTTATATTGTCCGCCATGGCTTACAACTTCACCGCCATTGAGAAGAAATGGCAGCAATATTGGCTGAAAAACGGCTCATTTCGCACGTTAGAGCCGGCTCAGGCCGGGAAGATGCCCAAGGCCTATGTTCTGGACATGTTCCCGTATCCCAGCGGTGCGGGGCTTCACGTGGGTCATCCGGAGGGGTACACGGCCACGGACATCGTCAGCCGTTACCTGCGAATGAAGGGCTACAACGTCCTGCATCCGATGGGATGGGACGCCTTCGGCCTGCCGGCCGAGCAATATGCGATCAAACAGAACGTCCACCCGCGAGCCACCACCGAGCAGAACATCGCCAACTTCCGCCGCCAGATTCAGATGCTCGGCCTGAGCTACGACTGGGACCGAGAAATCGACACGACCGACCCGGCGTATTACCGCTGGACGCAATGGATCTTCCTGCAACTTTTCAACAGCTATTTCGACCCCGTCCAGAACAAGGCGCGGCCGATCTCCCATCTCGTCAACGCCTTGGAAAACGAGAACTTCGTGGTCGCGCCGGACGGGACGATTCATCTGAACGCGGCGGCGGAGGGGCTGGAGGCCATTTCCGGCGAGGTGCGCATCGAGCGCGTCTGGCGCGAACTCGACGAGGGCGAGCAGCGCGAGGTGATCAACAGCCAGCGCCTGGCGTACATGGATGAGGTCCCGGTCAACTGGTGCCCCGGGTTGGGGACCGTGCTGGCCAACGAAGAGGTCATCGACGGCAAGAGCGAAGTCGGCGGGTTTCCCGTGGTCAAGCAGCCGATGCGGCAATGGGTGCTGCGCATCACCGCCTACGCCGAGCGGCTGCTGAACGATCTGGAGTCGTTGGACTGGCCGGAATCGCTCAAGGAGATGCAGCGCAACTGGATCGGCAAGAGCGTCGGGGCGGAGGTGGAATTTGAAATTGATCCCACGACCATCCCCCCCGCCACGTCGGCAGCGCAACAAGAGGAAGATAACGACCTGACCATAACCGTCTACACGACCCGGCCGGATACGTTGTACGGCGCGACCTACGTGGTTCTGTCGCCGGAGCATCCGCTGGTGGAGCGGATCACGTCCGCGGCCAACCGCCCCGCCGTCGCGGCGTATCGGCGGGCCGTGGCCGCGCGTTCCGAGCGGGACCGATTGGCCCAAACCAAGGACAAGACCGGCGTCTTCACCGGCGCCTACGCGATCAATCCGGTCAACGACGAGAAGATTCCCGTTTGGATCGCGGATTACGTGCTGATGGGCTACGGCGCCGGCGCGATCATGGCGGTGCCGGCGCACGATCAGCGGGATTACGAATTCGCCGCCAAATTCAATCTTCCGATCCGGACGGTGGTGAAGCCCGCCGACGGGTCCCAGCCCCCCGCCGGGCGGGCGTTCGAGGAGGATGGAATCTCGGTCGATAGCCTGGCGATCAACGGCCTGCCGACCGCCCAGGCCAAGGAACAGATCACCCACGTCCTGGCGGCGGAGGGCGTGGGCAGGCGCTCGGTGAAATGCAAGCTTCGGGATTGGATTTTCAGCCGGCAGAGATATTGGGGCGAGCCGTTTCCAATCATTCTCGATGCCCAGGGAAATCCCTGGGCCGTTCCGGAAAACGAGCTTCCGCTGACGTTGCCGGAGATGGCGGATTTCCGCCCCACCGGAACGATGGAGCCGCCGCTGAGCAAGGCCAAGGATTGGGTCAACGTGAAGCTCGACGGCCGGCCGGCGGTGCGCGAAACCAATACCATGCCGCAATGGGCCGGAAGCTGCTGGTATTACCTGCGGTTTATCGATCCGGCCAATCCGAATCGTTTCGTCGATCCGGCCAAGGAGCGCTATTGGATGCCGGTGGATTTGTACGTCGGCGGCGCGGAGCACGCGGTCCTGCATTTGCTCTATTCGCGCTTCTGGCACAAGGTGCTTTACGACCTGGGGCACGTCTCGACGCCGGAACCGTTCAAGCGGCTCATCAACCAGGGAACGATCCTGGGCCCGATGCAGTTTCGGCTTGTCACAACGCCCCAAGGCAAGCCGCTGTCGTGGGAACAGGTCTTCGGAGATTCAGAAATACTGCAACCCGAGGGATCCATCGAAATCCAGGGCGAGCGGTACGAACTGAAATCCATTGACGAAACGGAAGTGGAAAACAAAAGCGCCGCGTTCGTTCTACGGTCGGATAATGCCATACGCGTTGATGCGCATGCCTACAAGATGTCCAAAAGCCGCGGCAACGTGGTGAATCCCGACGAGGTCGTGCGCGATTACGGCGCCGACACGTTCCGGCTCTACGAGATGTACATGGGGCCGCTGGAAGCGGAAAAACCATGGAACACGCGCGACATCGTCGGGATGTCGCGATTCCTGAACGGCGTGTATCGCAACCTCGTCGGCGACGATGAGGCGGGCAAGCCGGCGAAAATCGTGCGCCGCAACGTCCCGGACGATCTGGATCGCCAGATGCACCGGACGATCAAGAAAGTGGCCGAGGACGTTGAATCCCTGCGGTTCAACACGGCGATCGCGGAGTTGATCAAGCTGAATAACGAGCTCGGCCGGCTGAACGATGGCGTGCCGTCGGAGCTGGCGGAGAATTTCACGCTGATGCTCGCGCCGTTCGCGCCGCATCTGGCGGAGGAAATCTGGAGCAAACTGGGCCACGATAAAAGTTTGGCGCGAAATCCGTGGCCCAAGTACGACCCGGCAAAACTCGTTGAATCGACGATGGAATTGCCGGTGCAGGTAAACGGCAAGCTGCGCGGCACGATATCCGTACCGGCGGATGCCGGGCAGGAACAGGTTCTTTCCGCCGCCAGGGAGACGGCCGGCGTCAAGCCCTGGCTGGCAGGCAAGACGCTCGTCAAGCAGATTTACGTCGATAAAAAACTGGTGAGTTTTGTCGTAAAATGATCGGCAGCCATGGCCCTGGAGATCGAAGCGAAAATCAAGGTGCCGGATTTAGCCGCGGTCCGCGGGAAACTGGAGGCGGCCGGGGCCGCGCGCATCGGCAAGGAACTGGAAACCAACGGCTTTTTCGATACGCCCGATCGTTCCCTGCAATCCTCGGACAAGGGGCTGCGGATTCGCACCACGGTGGACGAAAGCGGCAAGAGCCGGTGCACCGTCACCATGAAAGGCCCCCGGCAAAAGGCGCAATTCAAAATGCGGGAAGAGACCGAATTCTCCGCCGACGATTCCGGCGCGGTGCGGAAGATGTTGGAGAATCTTGGCTATCAGCTTACGCTCTCCTTCGAGAAGCGCCGCGAGACGTGGGCATTCAGCGGCTGCGAGGTGGCGCTGGATGAGTTGCCCTATCTTGGAACCTATGTGGAAATCGAAGGCAAAAGCGCCTCGGACGTGACGGCCGCGCGGGACGTGTCGGCCGCGCGCGATAAGCTGGGGCTGGCGGATTTACCGCTGATCTCCATCGGATACGTTTCGATTTTGGCGCGTTATCTCGAGCAACATCAGATCAACGATCGGCAAATCCGGTTTTGATCGCCTGTGCGGAGGCTTTGCCTTCCGTTGCGGAGGCTTTGCCTTCCGCCGTTGAAGCACCCATCATGGCGGAAAAATCCTTCCTGGTTCAGCGATTCGCCAAGCTGCCGCTCGGGCAGATTAGCCTGATTGGCTACAGCGTGGCGGGCGAGGAAACGCTCGTGCAGGTGCCGGAGCTGAACGTCTGCTTCGACATCGGGCGATCTCCCTATTTCGCCCTCACCAGCGACATCGTGTGCCTCACGCACGGGCACATGGATCATGTGGCGGGACTCCCCTACTACCTCTCGCAGCGTTCCTTTCAGGGGATGAAGCCGGGAACGATCCTGCTGCCGTGGGAACTGGAGCAGCCCGTGGATGCGGTGCTGCGCTGCTGGCGCGACGTCGAACGCCAGGCGACCCCGTACACCCTGGTGGGAATGTCGCCGGGCGACGTTCACCAGGTCCGCCGTGATTTTCTCATCCGCTGTTTTGCCACCCATCACGGGGGTCCTAGCCTGGGATATTCGCTGATCAGCGTGCGCGAAAAGCTCAAACAGGAATACGTCGGCATGACCGGCCCGGAGCTGGTGGCGTTGAAAAAGCGCGGCGAGGAGATTCAATACCGCGTGGAGGTGCCGCTGGTGGCCTACCTGGGCGACACCACCATGGGCGAAGTGTTCGATCACCCCGACGTGCAAAACGCCGAGGTGCTGATCACCGAATGCACCTTCTTTGACGCCGACCACAAACACAAGGCCAAGGTCGGGCGACACCTTCACCTCGACCATTTCCTCGAGGCCATCGACAGGCTGAAAAATCGCGACATCGTGCTGATCCACGTCTCGCGCCGGACCGGTCCGCGGCGGGCGCGAAACCTGCTTCGCCGCCGCGTCGGCGACGAAAAAATGAAAAACATCCACTTCCTGATGGATTTCGAGGGCGCCACCGACGCCGGCGACATCGAGAACGTCCTGCCGCCCGCCGACGGCCCCCAGTAGCCTCAGTTATCGCGTAGCTTCGGTTAACGCCGATGAAAGACCACAACTGGGCCCCACCAAAAGAAGGGCGGCGGCGGCGGCGCGTAATACCCGTAGGGATAAGGATCGTAATACTCGGTCGGAATCCGGCTGAAATAGACCTGTTGGCCCGCCAGCCGCCGCCCGATCTGTAGACGCCAGCGCAGTCGTAGCGTATCCAGGTCGGTGCTGTCGTAGGAGCTTCCGCCGGGA
>JBEKIV010000262.1:0-5601 GCA_050011595.1 Tepidisphaeraceae bacterium | reverse complement strand
CTCGGCGTCAAGACGATCCTCCACCGCAAAAACCTCGGTTACGGAGGGAACCAGAAAACCTGCTATTACGAAGCCCTGCGCGCCGGCGCCGACATCGTCGTCATGGTCCATCCCGATTACCAGTACGATCCCCGCCTTGTCACCGCGATGGCCGCGATGGTGGCCTCGGGCGTGTACGATGCCGTCCTCGGTTCCCGCATCGGCTCCGCCAAGCGCGGCGGAATGCCGATCTGGAAATACCTCGCCAACCGTTCGCTGACGGCCGTCGAGAATCTGCTCCTGGGCATTAAGCTCACCGAATTCCACACCGGCTATCGCGCGTTTTCCCGCAAGATCCTCGGTGAATTGCCGCTGCTGGCCAATTCCGACGATTTCGTTTTCGACAATCAGATGATTGCCCAGCTCGCCGCGTTCAATTTCCGCATCGGCGAAATCTCCTGCCCGACGAAATATTTCCGCGAAGCCAGTTCGATCAACTTCCGCCGGTCGGTCACTTACGGCTTCGGCGTCCTCCGCACCAGCCTGCAATACCGCCTGTGGAAATGGGGCCTCGCCAAGCCGAACATTTTCGCCGACAATCCCGCGTGGAGAATCGATTCAAGAGACGCCCAAACGCGGCACGTGCAAAACGTGGTGGGCTCGAAGTGAAGTTATTCGAGATTCCTGGGGGCTGCAACGCGACCCAATTCGCGCAACCAGTACAGACGCAAGTGTCGCTCGCAAGATTAGATTCAGTATGATTCCCGAGGCGAATGAGAGTGTACCTCGACAATTCGAGCCTAAACCGGCAGCAGGACGATCCGACGATCGACCGCAACCAATTCGAGGCCGACGCGGTGCTCACCGTGATGCGATTGATAGACAATGGAACTGCGGAATTAGTCTGGAGTGAGGCCATTGACCTGGAGGCGGACCAGTGCAGAGAGTTGCGACGCCGCGAAGCTGTTGATGCGGCGAGGAGGGCGCATAGACAATACATTCGAATCGGCCAGCGCGAGCGGGCCCGGACCCTGGAATTGGTGGACATAGGTTTCAAAGTGATGGACGCGGCCCACATAGCTAGCGCCGAATCGGGATTATGTGACGTTCTGCTGACAACCGATGATAGAATGATTCGGCGGGCGGAAAGACTGGGCACGAGGCTAAAAGTGCGGGTAATTAATCCGCTGGATTGGGTACGTGAGGTGCGAAAGCCATGATCGTTACAAAACAAACGCCGATAAATCAGGTACGACGGCGCGGCAACCAGGCGCTCTTGGAAAAGCTCGGTCCAGTGGATTACTTGCGTTTTCTTCGTGATCTCGGAGTGGGTGCCGGTGACTACGTGCATGAACGGCGGCGGTGGCTAGACAAGATCACGATGGATGACCTGGACCGCTTGGTGCGTGAACATCGCCGCAGCAAGCGTCCCCGTCGTTCGCAATGACATTGATCACAAAGATCGCGCGTCCTGCCTAGGTTGTCTCGTACCTCGAAATGCGCTCCGCATTGAGGACAGGAAAAGTCGAACATCGCCCCGCAGGTTAATTCCCCAGTTTCGCCGTCGCGTTCTGGAGCTTTTGCTTTTCGTCGTTCAGCATCTGCTTGAAGTCCGCATTGGCCTGATCCGGATTACTCTTGCCGAGGAATTGTTGGAGCAGGGTGATCTTTTCCTGCGAGACGGCGGCCTGAATCCTGGCTGCTTGCTGATCCTCGGTTGCCGCCACTTTTTGGGCCTGCGACGGAAACTTCACGCCGATCCAGATTCCCAAGCCAATCCCCACCGCGAAAATGAACAGATGATAGATGTGTTTCATGAGGGTTCTCCAAGGGACAGTATACCAGTCTTTCGCGGGCGCGGTTACAAGGAGCCGATGGAACGACGCAGGTCGTCCAACAGTTTCCGCGTACGCCTTACGCTTCGTGTCCTTCGTTCGGGCAGGCAAAGCCTCCCGGCCCTCGTGGTTTATCTCTTGGGGTCGCCGAATGCGCAGGCGGGCCTCAAATACAGATTACCGCGAAGGCGCGAAGGACGCGAATAAAGCCCGGAACTCAGCTCACCACCGGCAAAGAGCGTCGATCCTTCTCCACCTTTTCCCATCCGCTGCCGAGTTCTCCAATCGGGTCGGGCGGGAGAATATCCACCTTTTTCTCGCCGAGCTTCGCTTGGCCGCGTTTCACTTTCTGCTCGAACTGCCGGCATTCGATCAGCAATCGTTCGAGGATTTGTTCTTCGGGAACGTTGGCAACGCGCTGGCCTTGCACGTAGATGATCCCTTTCCGGTCGCCGGCGAAGATGGCGATGTCGGCCCCTTCGCATTCGCCGGGGCCGTTTACCACGCAGCCCATCACCGCCACCTTGATCGGCAGCTTGATTTCCTTGGCCAATTGCTTGCGAACGTCCTGGACGAGTTTGAACAGATCGACCTGGATTCGGCCGCAGGTGGGGCAGGCGATCAATTCCGCTCCCACGCGCGTCCGCAGGCCGAGCACGTACAGCAATTCCAAACCATCCTCCACTTCGTAGATGGGATCGTTGGCATAGCTGATGCGGATGGTGTCGCCGATGCCGCTACACAGCAGGTGGCCCAGCGGCACCACCGAGCGGATCGTCCCCGTTTCCTTGGGGCCGGCGTGGGTCACGCCCAGGTGCAGCGGGTAATCGAATCGCTGGCTGATTTCCTTGTACGCGTCGATTACCAATCCGGGGTCGATGCTCTTGGCGCTGATGACGACGTCGTGGAAATCCTCCTCGTGGAAGATTTCGAGATATTCCTCCAGCTTGGCGATCATGATCGCCAGGAAATGGCCGTGCTTATTGTTGGAGAAGACGCCGCCGAGTTCCTTCATGCGCTTCTGCTTGTCTTTTCGTTCGACGATGGAGCCTTCGTTGACGCCGACGCGGATGGGGATTTTGCGGGCCTTGCAGGCCTGGATGACGTCTTTGACCTGGCTGCGGTCGCTGATGTTGCCGGGGTTGAGGCGGATCTTGTGGATGCCGGCCTCGACGGCTTCCAGCGCCCGCTGAAAGTGAAAATGAACGTCGGCGACGATCGGCACGTTTACCCGCGGCAGGATTTCCTTGAGCGCGAGCGTGTCCTTTTTTTCCGGCACGGCCACGCGCACGATGTCCGCCCCGGCCGCCGCCAGCTTGTGAATCTCCGCCACGCATTTATCGATGTCCCAGGTATATCCCGAGGTCATGGTTTGCACCGCGACCGGGGCGTCCCCGCCGATGCCGACGAAACCGTGGGACTCATCGCCAATGACAACTTTTCGCGTCTTGCGTCGAGGAAACATCAAGGCTCCGATAAAAACAAATCGAGTTCCGTGAGGCGTTCGCTAAATGTTAAGAGACGCTCTCACAGCCGTCAACGTCGGAAAAGATCGACGGGGTCCGGGGTATGACGAACGGGCGTCACTGGAGGGCCTCGGGCCCAGCGAGGCTTCGCCGCTTGTTTTTTCGCGGGATTCGTTTACCTTTCCCACAAGCCGGAGAGGTGGCCGAGCGGCTGAAGGCGACGGTTTGCTAAACCGTTATACGGGGTCAAACTCGTATCCCGGGTTCGAATCCCGGCCTCTCCGTTATCTTGCCGAACTTCGCGGTTTGATCTCTCAAGCCGTCAGCAGCTTGAATGCGTGGTTCCACTGATTGCGTAGGAATCCGCGGATGCACCAGAGCATGCAGAGCGGCTCGATAGCCCGGGCGGCTTCGGCTTTGCCCATGTCGGCCGTTTCCCAGCCGAATTGATCGAGAATGCCCGTCACGGTCTTCTTCGCGGCCTCGTTGTCGCCGCAGATGAACATGGTTGGCTTGCCGGCTTGGAATTTTGGATCGACCATCTCGGCCGCGCCGACGGAGTTGAACGCCTTGACGAAATTGGCGGTCTTGAACTGGCTCTGGAGGCGTTCCATCAGGGACTGGTCAAAAGTCGTGAAGAATTTGAGCACGCCGTTGACGGGCGGGGCATCGGCGATCGGGTTGGTGGCATCGATGACCGTCTTCCCGGCGAGATTTGCCGGCCCAGCGGCCTGGAGGGCATCGGCGGCGGCCCCGCCCTTCACGGCCAGCACGATTACATCCCCAAATTTTGCGGTCCCAGCTAAACTTCCAACGCGGCCGTTGGAATTTTTCTTGGCCCAATCGGCCAGCTTGGATGCGTCGCGCGTGCCGATCGTGACCTGATGCCCATGCTTGAGAAATCCGCTTGCCAACGTCGTGCCGACATCACCCGAGCCGATGATTCCGACCTTCATATTGCACCTGTTGTGAGAGTTGCACAATCCACGCGATCTTCCTTGGAGGCAATCGTAGGCGTGGCGCCGCTTAAAAGCGACTGAAGTTCAATTCAATTCTAACTTGCTGAATAATTCGGGATTTGTAAAATCTGCCGCGGCGGAAAAATCGGGGAGTCAGGGAAGGAAACGAGAATGGTACATTGCATGTCTTTGGCCGATGTGCGGATTAATCTGGGACACGTCGATTACGTGATTCTCCTGGTTTATTTCGCGTTCGTGCTCGGGATCGGCTTCATCATCACGCGGTTCATGAAGACCAGCGGCGACTTCCTTCTCTCGGGAAGATCGGTGCCGGCGTGGATCACCGGGCTGGCGTTCATCTCGGCCAACCTGGGGGCGCAGGAAGTCATCGGCATGGGCGCTTCCGGCGCCAAATACGGCATCATGACCAGCCACTTTTATTGGGTGGGCGCCATTCCGGCCATGGTGTTCATCGGAATCTTCATGATGCCCTTCTATTACGGCTCCAAGGCCCGATCGGTGCCGGAATACCTCAAGATGCGCTTCGACGAAAAGACGCGCGGATTCAACGCCTTCAGCTTTGCCGTGATGACCGTCTTTTCCTCCGGCATCTCCATGTACGCCCTGGCCAAGCTCCTGAACCTGCTCCTGAATTGGAACTTCAACGCCGCGCTTCTCGGCTCGGCGGTGATCGTGCTGATCTACATCACCCTCGGGGGCCTGACTTCCGCGATCTACAACGAAGTCCTTCAATTCTTCCTGATCGTTCTTGGGTTTCTCCCCATCGTTTATCTGGGCTTGCGTGACATGGGCGGCTGGCACGCCATTGTGGGCCAATTGGACCTGGTCGCCATCAAGAACCACTTCCCCGCCGGCACCTACACCTCCTCCTGGAGTCACATGGCCGCCGCCGCCGACAACCCCATGGGCGTCGACGCGTTCAGCATGGTTTTCGGGCTGGGATTCGTACTCTCCTTTGGATATTGGTGCACGGACTTTCTGGTGGTGCAGAGAGCGATGGCGGCCGACTCGATGTCCGCCGCGCGGCGCACGCCGCTCATCGCCGCTTTTCCCAAGATGCTCTTTCCCGCCCTGGTCATCCTCCCCGGCATCATCGCCATTATCGTGCAGCAGAAATCCGGTGGAACGTTCCTGCCTCTCACCGAGGACAAGTCCGGACCGGATTACAGCATGGCCACGCCCATGATCCTGGCCCGCTATTTCCCCCACGGCCTTCTGGGGCTGGGACTCACCGCGCTGATGGCGTCGTTCATGTCCGGCATGGCTGGAAACGTCACCGCCTTCAACACCGTCTTCACCTACGACATCTACCAGAGCTATCTGGTGCCGAACCGATCGGAC
>JBEKIV010000261.1:0-5641 GCA_050011595.1 Tepidisphaeraceae bacterium | reverse complement strand
CCGCCACGGACGAACCCAATCGGCTGATTTGCGCCGGCATCGGCCTGGCGATTCCGCGAAACCACGCCCACGGATACATCGCCGAGCATCACGGCTACGGAATGACCGAGAAGAAAACGGAAGACCTTTGCGAAGACCTGGCGGCCACGATGCTGGCGACCACGCTGGGCATTCCCTTCGAGGCCGACAAGAGCTGGGACGAACGCGAACAGCAATACAGGATGAGCGGCGACATCGTCAAAACCCGCGCCGTCGTTCAAACCGCCGAGGGCGACAAAAGCGGCTTATGGACCAGCGTCATCTCGGTCGTTGTTTTCATCCTCGACAAGAACCACGTCGAAAAGCCGGTGCAGGAGCCGGCGCCCGCCGCCGCGAGTCCGGAGAAACCTGCGCCGGAGAAGACCGGTCCGGAGAAGACGATTTCGGATCGGATGGGTGGGACGTGAGGAAAATCCGAAATCCGAAATCCGAATGACGACCGTTTCGTCATTCGGATTTCGGGCTTGATTCGTCATTCGGATTTCGGATTTCGGATTTTACCCCCTCGGTTGCTGCTGGCTGAGGCAATGAATCGCCCCCAGCCCCCAGATCAACTCGACGCAATCGATTCCGATGACTTGGCGCTTCGGTAAATGCCGCTGGAGAATGTCCAGGGCCTTTCGGTCATTGCGGCGGTCGCGGTAGGTGGGAACCAGCAAAGCCCCATTAACGAAATAGAAATTCACGTACGTTGCCGGCAGACGCCGGCCGGCGTGCACCACCGCAGCCGGCATGGGAATCTCCACGACCTCGAACGGCCGGCCGGCCTGGTCCGTCAGGTGTTCCAATTGGCGGCGAGCCTCGCGAAGGGGCGAATAATTGGCGTCCTTGCCGTCCGCCTCCAGGGCGATCGCGATCTGCCGCGGACCGATGAACCGCGCAAGATCATCGACATGCCCGTCGGTGTCGTCGCCGGCGATTGCTCCCGTGAGCCAGCAGACCTTCTTCTGGCCGTAATAGTTCTTCAGACATTTCTCGATCCCGCTCTTACCGAGCCGGGGATTGCGATTCTTATTGAGCAGGCAATCGGTCGTGGTGAGTATGGTTCCCGCGCCGTTGAAATCGACCGACCCGCCTTCCATCACGATCCCCGGATAAAACACCGGCAGGCCAAGTTCCTCGGCAACCCGCGTTGGAACAGCGTCGTCATCCTCGTAGGACGGATATTTCCCACCATACGCGTTGAATTTCCAGTCCACGATGGCCAACGACCGGCCGCTTTTCACAAACGCAGGCCCATGATCGCGGCACCAGCATTCGTTGGTCTTGACGTGATGGAAAAAAATGTTCCCAAGCGGGCAGCCGCATTCCTTCAATTGCCCTTTGACCAATCGCTCATAGTTTTCATTGGGGACGTTGACGTGTACCTTCTCGCGCGGCGAGATTTGGCGGAAGATTCTCGCCACGTTTTCCGGAACCGTGTCATATTTGTCCGGAAACGAAATCCCCTCCGGCCGCGGCCAACTGAACCACGTTCCCTCATGCGGCCCCCATTCCGGCGGGAAAGCATAACCCAGCGACGCCGGGGTTTGTTTGAGGATTTTGATCTTTGCCATTTCCTAGGATGCTTTTCGGCGTCGATGGCCCCGATTTGCCGGCCGCTGCTCGATACGCAGGATGTCGTCATAGAAGTAAGTGGCCACCCCCTTGGCCCGGCGAGTGCCTTGTCTTAGCCCGATAAAGACGACCAGGCCGTAACCCAAATCATGGGCCACCTCGCGAAATGGGATGTCAAACGTCTTTCCATTTTTCAAATGCAATCTCAATGGCACAAATGGATCGCGTCCCAATTCGGATTTTACTTCTTCCTTTAACATGGGCTTCACCATCAATCGCGAGGCTTATGAAGACGCTCCAGACGCTCGATATTTCGCATCGACGCGACGTTGTAATCGCCTTCCCTCGCTACGTCCACTGGCGGCTCCAAAATACACATCGCGTTTTGAAGCAATGCAACTGAGGTGGCGACCGTTACGTCCAGGGTCTTACCACTGACCATGTGCAGCCTGAACGGAATAAACGGCTGGCGTTCCAGTTCCGCTCGAATGTCTTCGCTGGTCATCGCTTTGTACTCCGAGATGGAGAATCCACGAATCGCCGTGTCAAATCCCCATACGCGTCGATCCGCCGGTCGCGCAGGAAAGGCCAATGCGTCCGGCTGAATTCCACTTTTTCCAGATCGCAATCGGCGATCAAAACCTCTTCCTTGTCGCTGGCGGCCTTGGCGACGATCTGGCCGTCGGGAGCGGCAACGAACGACTGCCCCCAGAATTCAATCCCCTCGTCATTCACCGGCTTGCCATCGGGGCCGAGGATCTTCTCGATCCCGATTCGATTGGCCGCACAGACGTAACACCCGTTGGCGATGGCATGGCTGCGCTGGATCAACTCCCAGCTCTCATGCTGGGCGTTGCCGTATTCGGCCTTTTCGCTGGGATGCCAGCCGATCGCGGTCGGATAAAACAGAATCTGCGCTCCTTGCAGAGCCGCCAGCCGCGCCGCTTCGGGAAACCACTGGTCCCAGCAGATCAGCACGCCAATCCTGGCATATCTCGTCTGCCAGGCGACAAACCCCGTGTCGCCGGGAGTGAAGTAAAACTTCTCGTAATACAGCGGATCGTCGGGGACGTGCATCTTGCGATAGACGCCAAGGATCGAGCCGTCGGCATCGATGATGGCGGCGGTGTTGTGGTACACGCCCGCTGCCCGCCTCTCGAACAGCGAGGCGATGATGACGATGCGATGTTTCCTGGCCAGTTTCGCAAGCGCATCGGTGCTCGGACCCGGGATGGTCTCGGCCAGTTTGAAGAACCGGTGATCCTCCACCTGGCAGAAATATTGCGAGCGAAACAGCTCCTGGGCACAGACGATTCTGGCTCCCGATCGGGCGGCGCGGCCCACCAGCGCAAGCTGGTTCTTCAGATTGACCGCCGGATCGGCCGTGCAGGCCATTTGCGTCACGCCGATGCGAAGCGCGGAGCGCTTATTTCCCCTTTTTTTTCTGTTTCGTTCCATGTTGCGGCGGCATTCTCGCCGATGTCCGGCTTCAAGTATAGACCGACGATAAGTTGCTCGGCAGGCTCCGGCGAAATATCATGCGCGCAGCGGCGAAGTTTGAACTGACACGGCAGGAGAAGGACATGATCGGCGCATCGGCTAACCGCGCGGCGTTGTTTGCGATCGTTTGGCTGGCGAGCCTTCAGGCGGGCGTGGCGTCGGCGCGGCCGGTTGAACAAGAGCATTTCGGCCAAACGCTCGAGGGCTGGCCCGTCGAGCAGTACGTTCTCACCAATAACAAGGGCGCTTCGGTCCGGCTGATCAATTATGGCGCCATCGTCACCAATCTTTTCGTGCCGGATAAAAACGGCAAGATGGAGGATGTCGTCCTGGGTTTCGACGATGTTAAGCAATACCAGGAGAGCGGCCCGTTCATCGGCTGCATCGCCGGGCGCTACGCCAATCGAATCGCCAACGGCACGTTCACCATCGACGGCGTCGGCTATGCCGTGACGCTCAATCAGGGGATGAATTGTCTGCACGGCGGATTCAAGGGCCTGGCGAAAAGAATGTGGGATGCCGACACCGGCGTCATGCCCGATGGGCCGACCGTCCGATTCACCATTCTCGATCGCGATGGGCAGGAGGGTTTTCCCGGCAACGTGAACGTGACGGTCTTATACACGCTGACCAACGACAATTGGCTGAAAATTCAGTATTACGCCACCACGGACAAGCCGACGCCGATCAACCTGACCCATCACAGCTATTTCAACCTGGGCGGGCATGGCTCCGGTGACGTGCTGGGATACGTCGCGAAGATTTGGGCGGACCATTATTTGCCCGTGAACGCGGCGTTGATCCCGACCGGCGAAATCGCCACCGTCGCGGGGACTCCGTTCAACTTCACCCGCGCCAAACCGATCGGGCGGGACATCGGCTCGCTTCCCGCGCCCTTCACGGGTTACGATCACACGATGGTGTTGAACAATCCCAAGGCCGATTTAGTCAGGGCCGCCCAGGTGTACGATCCGGATTCCGGGCGGCTGCTGGAATGCTGGACGACCGAGCCGGCCGTGCATTTTTTCATCGGCAACAATCTGGGCGGGCTGGTTGGAAAGGGCGGGGCGGTCTATGCGGCCCACGCGGCGTTTTGTCTGGAAACCCAGCATTTCCCCGATTCCCCGAACCATCCGGATTTTCCCAACACGATCCTTCGTCCGGGCCAGGTCTACCGGCAGGTGACGGAATTCCGTTTTTCCGCGCCGAGCAGTCCGCTACAGGCGGAGCAATAAGGGAGCGACCATCATGTCAGCGATATTGAAATCGTGGGCGGCTATCATCGTCGTTTTAGTCGTGTCGGCCGGGGCCTTCGCGCAGTTGCCGGTGCCCGCTTCCCAGCCTTCCCCGGCCGATTTGGAAATCGGACAAGGGAAGGTCGTCGCCCTGGACTATTTCTTCAATCATCAGGTGAAAAACGGCACCCAGTTCCATTACATCTGGGATGACACCAAGCTGTCGGGATACTCAAAGTTCGGACAGGTCTGGCAGCAATACGGCGCGAGTCTGGCGAGCCTGCCCAGGGCCCCGACCCGGCTGGACCTCGACCGGTTCTCCATTTACATCATCGTCAACCCCAGCACGGTAAGAAACGCCGCCGACTTCCAACCGAATTACATCCGGCCCGAAGATGCCAACGCCATCGCCGGTTGGGTGAACGACGGCGGGGTGCTGGCCCTTTTCGCCAACGACAGAAACAACTGCGAATTCGATCATTTCAATCTGCTTGCCCAGTGTTTCGGGATCAAGTTCAACGGCGATCTGCGCAATACAGTCCCAACCCACAAAGACATGGCGCGCGGGACGTTCAGCGAGTTTCCCGACCATCCGCTGTTCAAGGACGTGCAGATGATCTACCTGAAGGAGATTTGCACGCTGACCGTCAACGACCCCGCGCAGGTGCTGCTCACCGCCCCCAAACAGGATGGGGCAGAGGGGACGGACGTCATCATGGCCACGTCTCATTACGGAAAGGGCTTCGTCTTTGCCGTGGGCGACCCGTGGTTTTACAACGAATACATCGACGTGAAGACGCCCACCTTGCCGATCGAAAATCGAAAGGCCTGCGAGAATCTGGTGCGCTGGCTATTGTCCATGGCGTCGTCCCCGCTGACGGTTACAAGCCCGCCGACAAAGTAGCCTGCCTTCTGGACTTGCGTTGCCAATAAAGTACGAGGGTCGGATAACCGACTAATTAATGGTTTGATATATGATTCGTGCGCTCGACGGCGAAAAAATGGCGATATTCAAATCCGCGCTCCACGTCGCGGCCGCCATGGTCATCGTGTGGTATTTGTATCGCATCGCCAACGGACAGTTCTCGCTTTTGTGACCGCAAGCCGCCGTTCCTTCTCTCCCGGGCAACACTACAGCACGTTGCAAGTCGGTGTACGCCGGTCAAAATCCACCCGCGCGATTTCCGCCCGGAACGCCCACGGCGCTGCCTCATCCTTACCCACATCTCAGGGTGGGCTCGCTTTCCATAACAGGAACGCGGATTCCAGCCCTGAAATCGGCAGGCACAACCCTCTTTTCCGCGGACGTA
>JBEKIV010000260.1:0-5660 GCA_050011595.1 Tepidisphaeraceae bacterium | reverse complement strand
GACGGACAAGCGTTCGAGCTTCATCAACAGCATCTCAACCCCTCCTTTGTGAAGATGTTGCGCGCCATCAAATTCGATAAGCATTACGTTCGCGGCCAGGGGTGTTATCTCTGGGATGAAGACGGCAATAAATATCTCGATCTTCTCACCGGCTGGGGCGTCTTCGCCCTTGGCCGAAACCATCCCAAGATCAAATCAGTTCTGAAACAACTGATCGAAATGGACCGCCCCAATCTGGTCCGGATGGATTGCGGCCTTCTATCGGGCCTGGCGGCGCAGGCGTTGGTTCGGCACGTTCCAGACGGACTGTCGCGGGTCTTCTTCACCAACAGCGGAACCGAAGCCGTCGAGGGGGCCTTGAAATTCGCCCGCTGCGCCACCGGACGCCAGAACATTATCTTTTGCGATCACGCGTTCCACGGCCTGACGCTCGGATCGCTCTCGGTCAACGGCGATCAATTCTTCCGCGAACAGTTCGGAGAAATGATCCCCGGCGGGCGGAAAATCCCCTTCAACGATTTGCCGGCCCTGGAAAAAGAGTTGAGCACCCGCGAGGCGGCCGCGTTCATCGTCGAGGCCGTGCAGGGCAAGAGTTGCGAGGTGGCTTGCGATGATTTTCTGGTCGAGGCGCAGCGGCTATGCCAAAAATACGGCAGCCTGCTGATCGCCGACGAGGTGCAATGCGGACTGGGCCGCACCGGCAAATGGTTTGCCTTCCAGCACTGGCCGGACGTCGAGCCGGACATTATCTGTTGTGCCAAGGCCCTGTCGGGCGGGTACGTGCCGGTGGGGGCGGTCATCACCACGCCCAGGATCATGGATAGCGTTTTCAGTTCGATGGAACGCTGCGTGGTCCATTCGAACACCTTCGGGCAGAACGACATGGCCATGGCCGCGGCCCTGGCGAGCCTTCACGTCATCGAGGAGGACCACCTGGTCGAAAACGCCGCCGCCATGGGGGACTACGTCATGAAAAAGCTGCGCCCCATTGCCGAGGCCTGCCCGTTCGTCTCCGACGTCCGCGGCAAGGGGTTGATGTTCGGCCTGGATTTTGCCCGCCCGCAATCGTCGCTGAAGCTCAAGATGGCTTGGGACATGCTCCACAAGCTGAACTTCGGCGTCTTCGGACAGATGATTATCATCCCCCTGATGGATCGGCACCGCATCCTCACCCAGGTGGCGGGGTATCACACGGAGGTGATCAAATTCCTTCCGCCGATGATCGCCACCCGGGAGGATATGGATTGGTTCCTGACGGCCATCGAGGACGTGCTGGTGGACGTTCAACGAATCCCGGGCGCGGCCTGGGACACGGTTTCCGGGTTGGCCAAACGCGCCATGCTCGCCTGACATGGAATTTCTTTATCGCCGGATTCTCATCGCGGTCCTCGCCATCGTCTGTCATCCGTGGACCACGTTGGCGGTGGTTTTCCTGACGGCGGCGGCGTGCGGCGGGGCGGCGATCGGGTGGTTGACGGTCTCGACGGACCAGAACCAGCTTTTTTCATCCAAGCCCTGGTTCTTCCACGATTATCTTCACTTTATCAGCCATTTCCGGGAGAACGAAGCGGTCTACGTCGTGATCGAACCGGGCGATCCGGCGTCGAAGCCGCCGATGGCGCGGTGGACCGCCGCCGCCGATCGCGTCACCGAGAGACTTAGGGGAATTCCCCAGGTCATCGACGCCTATTGCCGGATTCCCCTGGAGGAGCTTGGAACCCAGGCGGTCCTGTTTGAAGATCCCGGGAAACTGCCCCAACGCTTCGCCGCGGCGCAAGGGCTGGGACAACTGGCGGCGATCTGGGGCGCCGCCCCCACCCCCATCACCTCCGCGCTGGGCCGAAACCCCGTCGAACGCTCCCTGTCCGGCGCGGCGTTGAAACCGGATGAACAGACGGCAAACTTCATCGCTCATCTGGCCGAGTCATGGGACCAGGCGATCCGTCAGCCGGGGAAAAAACTGAGCGTGGGCGACGGCGTCAGCGATTTCCGCGCCCTCCGCGCGGCCAATCCGTCGGAGTTGGGCTATTTCTACGTTCCCGATGAAACCGACCGCTCGCGTTATCGAATCCTCGTGCAGGTTTTCCCGGTGCGCCAATTTGGATCGCTGACCAGCGTCACGCGCACGGTTGACGCCATCCGCGACGCCGCCGTCGACGCCGGGAAGGATTTTCCGGAATTTCAGATCGGAATCACCGGCCGGCCGGCGCTGGAAGCGGAGGAGATGCGCACCACCAACCGGGATACCCACCATGCGGAAATCATCGCCCTGATCGTGGTTTTCCTCGGCATGGTCGTGATGTGGCGCTCGATCTGGCTGGCGCTGGCGGCGGAAATCGCGCTGGGCGTCGGCATCGCCTGGACTTTCGGCTGGGCGACGGCAACCATCGGACAACTCAATCTCCTGTCGCTGGTCTTTCTCATCGCGCTCATCGGCATCGGGATGGATTATCTGGTGCAGATTCTGTCGCGCTATCGCCTTGAAGCGCGGCGATACGAGCGCGCCGATGCCGTCTGGGTCCGCGTGTTCAAGCACGTCGGCCCCCCGATCAACACCGCCTGCCTCGGCGCCGCCGGGGCGTTCTTCGTCGCGGTCTTCACGGATTTCCAGGGCGCGGCCGAACTCGGCATCATCGCCGGCGGCGGATTGCTGCTCTGCCTCCTGGCCGGTTACGTCGTGCTTCCCGCCCTCTTGACCCTCTTCCCGCCGAAGTTGAAGCCCCTGGACGTCTCCAAGCGCTACAAGCCCATGCGAAAGTCGGGCGCCCGGTGGCTGGCGCTGCCGGCGGTCTGGGCCGCTCTGCTGCTGGCCGGCGCTCGCTACATGCCCCGCGTTCATTTCGATCCCGACCTGATCAAACTCCAGGTCCCGGAACTGCCATCGGTCAAACTCGTCCGCACCCTGCAAACCTGGGTCTCGGTGGTGTTGTCGAAAGACCTCGATCAACTTCGGCAGGTCCGCGCCGCCGTTGCCGGTTTGCCGGTCGTCGCCTCGACCGACAGCATTCTGAATGCCCAGGACAACGCGGCCTGGCTGAGGCAACACGCCGCCCAGGTCCCGTCCATCCAGTGGACGAACCCCACCCCGGTCGGTGCAACCGATTTTCCCGCGATCTCCAAAAAGTCGCGCGATTTGGCGGCGATTTTCCAGCAGGTGAATACCCGCGATGCACAGACGCTCCGTCAATTCGCCGATGATCTGGATCATCTGTCCGGCGACCGTGCCTTGGTCGCCGCGGAGCAATTGTCGGACTGGCAGCGAATCTTCGTCGCCGAGGTGCGCGAGTTGATCGACGGGTTTCAACCCGGATCGCTGGACGTGGCCGCCGTGCCCCGGCAATTGCGGAACCATTACGTCAGCGATGACGGCGAGTATGCCCTGTACATTTATCCCGCCAAGGACCTTTGGGACGACTCCAATCTCAACGAATTCGTGGGCGTGGTCGAGTCCGCCGTTGCCAAGGCGCCCGGGGCTCCCCACGTCACCGGCATCGCCGCCAACGTTTATCACACCGTGGAGGCGATTCATCAGGCGTTTTTCCATTCCACCCTGTACGCGCTGGGGCTGATCTTCGGGCTGGTGCTGCTGGATTTCCGCCGGCTGGCGCCGACGCTGGCGGCCATCAGCGTTCTGGCCATGGGTTTGCCGATGCTGGTCGCCCTCATGGGGCTGTTCGACGCAAGCTGGAATTTCGCCAACTTCTTCGGATTGCCGATCCTGATCGGCGCCGGCCATGAATACGGCGTTTTCATGGTCCACCGATACCTGGAAGCGAAAACGCATCCCCGGCGGGCCTGGCGACGTTGGGACGTCAGCGACCGCGCCCTGCTTTTGTGCGCGTTCATCACCTCGAGCAGCTTCGGGTTCTTCTGGCTTCTGGCGCAACACCAGGGCCTCAAGAGCCTGGGCCTGGTCATGGCCCTGGGAATCGCCTGCATCTACCTGGCGACCCTGACGGTACTTCGCCCGCTCCTGAAATGGCGGCTGCGGCGGGGAAGCTGAAATTGTACGTCACGCTGGCCGGCAGGGGAGGATAGCCCAAACCCCCAATTCTGCCAAATTTCACCCACAACGTCCCATACCGAATCGGTCCGCCGCGCCGGATGAATGCGGCGGGAGGTTTTTTCGGTGGATTTCCATTGGCCCGAAGCGCGGAGTTGGACAATAATCACCCGTATGGCGGGGACGCTCGTTTTGTTTGAGGCCCTGGAGGGCCGAAGGTTGCTTTCGGGATTCATGCCCGCGCAGATTGTGACCGCATACGGGTTCAATCAAATCACCTTTGACGGCGGCGCCGTTGCGGGAAACGGGGCGGGGCAGACCATCGCCCTCATCGAGGTCGATAACGATCTCACCCTCAACACCGACCTCGGCAACTTCGACGCCGCGTATGGACTGTCCAATCCGGGATCGGGCTGGTCGCTTTCCGTGGTCGGAGAAAACGGCGGAGGGCCGCCTGCGACCGCTACGACCAGTTCGGAAACCATCGAGACCGACCTGGACGTGGAATGGGCTCACGCCATTGCTCCCGCCGCCAACATCCTCGTCGTCGAGGCCAATTCCCCCACGGACGGCGATCTCTACTCCGCCGTCGGTCAAGCCGCGAACACCAGCGGCGTGTCGGTTGTCTCGATGAGTTATACGCGTTTCGAAACCTCCCTGGACCCTTCACAGGAGGGCTACTACACCACGCCGGAGGGCCATACGGGAATCACATTCGTCGCCGCCGCCGGCGACTCCGCGGGGCCGAGCCATCCCGCCAACTCCGTGAACGTCGTCGGCGTCGGCGGCACGAAGCTGACGCTTGGAGCCAACAACGCCTACCAAAGCGAAACCGTCTGGAACGACCAATACGGCACCACCGGCGGGGGAACCAGCCAATATGAGCCTGAGCCGGCTTATCAATCGGCGGTGCAAAACACCGGATTCCGCACCACGCCCGACGTAGCCTACGACGCCGATCCGAATACCGGCTTTGACATCTATGTGACTCTCAATGGCATACTCGAAGAGGGGCCCATCGGCGGCACCAGCGCCGGCACCCCCCAATGGGCCGCTCTATTCGCCATCGCGGATCAGGGCCGCGAACTCAACGGTCTGGGCACCCTCGACGGCCCCAGTCAGACTTTGCCCATGTTGTATGCCCTGGTCGGAACTCCCCTCTACAACCAGGCCTTTCACGACATCACCAGCGGCACCAACGGCCTCTATTCCGCCGGTCCCGGTTACGATGAGACCACCGGCCTGGGATCACCCCAGGCCAACGTCCTGGTTCAATATCTCGCCGGAAACATTGCACTTCCCGAGCCGGCCAGCTTCGCCGTCGCCTTGGCGGCGCTGCCAATTCTGATGAAGCGGCCGAAACGCAACACGTAAATGCGGTATCATCCCTGCAACGATCTATGCCGGATCATGCCGCTCACGAAACCCTCCAGGCCGCCGTCGCCCAATATCAGGCGGGAAACCCCCTCGCCGCGGAAAAGCTCTGCCGTCAGGTCCTGTCCCTTGAGCCGAACAACGTGGATGCGCTCAATGTCCTTGGCGGATGTCTCTATCTGGCCGAAAGGCTGAATGAAGCGATTGAAGTCTACCAAGGGATCGCCGCGCTGAAGCCGGAGCTGCCCGAAGCGCACAACAATCTCGGCGGATGCCTGCAACG
>JBEKIV010000259.1:0-5859 GCA_050011595.1 Tepidisphaeraceae bacterium | reverse complement strand
TAAGGGCGCCGGGTCCGCCGGCGAGGGTAATTGTCACGGTCGAATTGTCGGAAGTGACGATGTTGCCGTCGGAGTCCTCGACATCCACGGTGATGGCCGGGGTGATGGCGTTGCCGGCGACGGAGTTGGTCGGCTGCTGATTGAACGCCAACTCAAAGGCGACGCCGGGCGATGAGCCGACCGAGGAGCCTCCCGAGGTGATCCCTCCGCCGACGAGGGCGGATATGATCGACTCGCCGATGGGGCTGCCCAGGCCGGTGAAGCCGGATCCGCTCACTTGATTGAAATCGCCGGATGGCAAATTGTAGAGATCGGAGATGGTTTGCGTGGGGCCGTCGAGCGAGCCCAGGCCGCGCAGCGATAGGCCTTGATCCACCAGCGCGATGATGGCGGCCCATTGCGGCGAGCCGTCGCTCGTGCCCCCGACCACTTGCCAACCGGAAGACCCCTTATAGGCGAGCGAATCGTATACCAGAAAACCGGTGTTGGGATCGGCATCGTAGGCGACATCCGGTTTGGTGGTTCCCTCATACGGACTGTATCCGCCCCCGCTATCGATCCATGGGGATTCACCGATCCAATTGCCGGAACTGTCCACCGTCAAGGTCGTTCCGCCCACGGCCAGGACATTGGGGGACGTGGAAGGATAGTTGGCCACACCATTGTCCCCGGAGGCGGCGACGAACGTCACTCCGGCATGTCCGCTTGGAGTGGTGAAGTCGTGGTCGTAAGAGGTTTCGCCTGCAAATTCGGGAAAAGCGCCCCAACTCATCGAGACGGCGACGACGCCCGTCTGTGACGCGGCCCAGGCGGCAGCGCTGGTCAGCGCTTCGATGCTGGCCGCAGGCGCCTCCACCAGCAGAATGTTCGCCTCCGGCGCGATGGCGTGCGCCCATTCCACGTCGAGCGATTCCTCCTGCCCCCACCCGCCGTCGGTCGCCACGGCGCCCTGCGGCGTCGCTACCGTCAGCACGAATTGGCCCGAGGCGTTGTCGTTGGTGATGCCGAAGTTGGCATCGAAAGTCTCCAGATCGTTGGCGATGTTCGGATCTCCGAAGGCATCCACGATCGCGATCGTCTCACCCGCTCCGTTGGCGCTGACCGTTTTTCCGCCCGTCCGGAAGACGATATTGCTGAGATCGTAGGCCTGCTCAATCATGGCCGGCGAAAGACCCTGGGGCGATCCAGAAGTGTCCAGCGGCGCCGTTGAAGACCCCGACAAAAGAACGCGCGTGTCCAGCGGCTCGAGTCGGCAGGCAAATCGCCGGACTCTTTCCACGCGTTTATCCAGGCCCGGCATGCCGAACCCCCTGTCCTCCGTTCCAGAGCACAGGACGATTGCCGGTCGAAATGGATTGCACAGTTCAATAATACGAAGACCCCGTACCGCCATTATTTCACATCTGTCCGGGATTCTATCCCCGGCGGCAAACGCAGTCACCTGAATTTCTTCTGAATTTTGTGCCCCAAACGCCGGTTTGCTCGCATTGATAGGCCCACGCTCCGCCAGCGGCGGGGCTGTAGCCCCGGATTTCCGTCGCGGATTCACCCGGCGCAATTTAGAGCAGCTCCGTCAGGTCTTCCACAACCAGATCGGGCTGGGATTCGGGGGGGAGGTTGGCGAGGTGGCGGCGGATGTGACCTTCATATTGACTGCACCCAACGTAGCGGTCGTAAACGCTTATCGATCCTCCAGGAATTTGGCGTCCTTATTGTTGATATTCTGCGGCGTCGCCGTCGAGCCGGCGGAGGGGACCGTCACAACACTGGCCGCGTAAGTCGTCACGGCGGAAGCCTTCGATTTCCTGGTCGTCGTTTCAGTAATAACCGCCTTGGAAACGCCGACCGGCTTGGACTTCGGCGTTATTGGCGTCGCGGCGGTTGTCTTCGTGTTGGTCGACTCGGTAGTGGAAGTTGTCACCGTCGAGGTGAATGAAGCGGCGGGCACGTTCAGGACCGCGGCCGACGATGCCACCGATGCTCCGCTGTCGCCCTGGTTGTAATTTGCCGCCACCTCGGCCAAGTCGGGACTATTGACTACGCCGTCGTATTGGAAGTCGCCCTGGTCCCAGCCGGTGAAGCTCTGGTTGAAGTTCGCCGCCACGATGGCCAGGTCTGGGCCATTGACCGTGGCGGCCAGCTTGGCGTCGCCGAGCAGCGTGTACTTCACTTCGATCTGGCCGCTGGAGAGTCCAGCCGGGTTGTTGGCGTCTGCCGAGTCCGCAAAGCCCAGGCCATAGTACAGGCCGTTGGTGGGCGTTCGTGCCGCTACGGAGATGATCCCTTGGCCATTCCATCCGCCGCTGTTGTAGCCGCTCTTGATATATCCGGCGATGGCGGAGATGGGGTCGGAATTCGACCCGTAGTTGATGAACATGGAGTAACTGCTCATATCGAGGGTTCCGCTCCCGAGCAGTTGCAAAGCTCCGATATGCTGATCGCTCGCCAGAACCACGCTCGCGCCGTTTTCAATCTGGAGGGAATAATTTGGAAGCAAGGCGGACAAGTCGCTAGTGAGCGTCACCGTGCCGGTTAAAACCTCCAGAGTCTGCGAGCCCGGCTCGCCGATAACCGTGTATTCAGCGCCGGAACCCATGATAACACTGGTGAGCACCTCTTCGCTCACCGGGCCAGCCGGAAAGTTGCTGATGCCGGTGGCGCTGTTGGCTGCCTCTACCCAGTAATAGTAGGTGGTGTCCGAGGCCGCTGTGGTATCCGTGTAAGTCGTATTGCTGGTGCTTCCAATGTTGCTTGCCGAACTGCCGCTCGGGTTAGTGTTCCGGAAGATCACGTAGGAGGTGGCCCCGGCGACACTGGTCCATGAAAGCTTAATCCCGTTGCTGAGGTCCGTCGGAGTCAGCCCCGTCGGTGCCGGCAAGTCGGCGAAGCCTTCGGCCGGGCCAGCTGGATTGCTGATGGATCCCGCGCCGTTGTCAGCTTCTACCCAGTAATAATATAGAGTTCCCGGCGTCACCGAGGTGTCCGTAAAGGAGGTTCCAGTAGGATCGCCAATATAGCTCGCAGTGCTCCCGTCATTCGTCGTATTTCGGTACACGGGGTAAGTTGTCGCCCCCGCCTCGGCGTTCCAGGAAACAATTACCTCGTTGGCGAGACCGATTGTCGCAGACAGACCGGTCGGTGGCGACAACTGAGCCTCGCCGGTGACTGGGCCAGCCGGATTGCTGATGGACCCCGCGCCGTTGTCAGCTTCTACCCAGTAATAATAGAGAGTTCCCGGCGTCACCGAGGTGTCCGTAAAGGAGGTTCCAGTAGGATCGCCAACATAACTCGCAGTGCCCCCATTATTCGTCGTATTTCGGTACACGGGGTAAGTTGTCGCGCCCGCCTCGGCGTTCCAGGAGACAATTACCTCGTTGGTGAGATTGTTTGTCGCCGACAGACCGGTGGGTGGCGAAAACTGAGCCTCGCCGGTGACTGGGCCAGCCGGATTGCTGATGGACCCTGTTCCAGCGTCTGCCTCCACCCAATAGTAATACGTGGTTCCGGGTGTCGCAGAAGTGTCGGTGTAGGAGGTGCCGGTTGGATCGCCGATTTCGGTGGCCGTGGCCCCGTCGCTGGTTGTGTTGCGATAAACGGGGTAGGTTTTCGCTCCTGACACAGCATTCCAAGAAACAATCACCTCGTTGGAAAGATTTGTTGTCGCGGACAGACCGCTTGGCGGAGATATGTCCTGAGGTGCTGTGGCCGGAAACCCAATCGACACCGACGGGCCAATCGAGTTTAGCAAATCGACACTTGCGACCAATTTGGCCGCGGCCACATTGGGACCGACTGGAACATCGTTTAATAATGGAGATGTCAAGACTGCGCTTAGCAGCATTCGGCTTTCAAGCGGCTCACAGTATGTGAGTGGGAACACCCTTTGGCAATCAAGGGTATTGGAGATCCGACCGTTTCGACGAGCAGCACGATGTTTCATACTGGCTTCTCCGACTTGATTGAATTTTCGGAGTGGAGAAACGCGTTGAAACTACCCCGCTGCCTCCACTCAACTGGTATGTTCTACCAACCGCTCGATTTTGCAATAGGGGAATTACCTATTTTTCTACAAATGATGCGATAAATTGTCGCAGAGGAGGTGTCGTTTGTGAGTTTCTCTTAACACCAAGGTGTTACAGTAACTCCGTCAAATCTTCGACAACCAGATCGGGCTGGGATTCGGGGGGGAGGTTGGCGAGATGGCGGCGTCGGGTGACGCCGGTCAGGGTCAGGATCGTGCGCATGCCGAGGACTTTGGCGCCTTCGATGTCGGATTCGAGGTTGTCGCCGATGAGGAGGCAGGAATCGGGCTGGGCGCCGAGGCGGCGACAGAGTTCGGTGAAGAAGATTTCCTGGGGCTTTCCGCAGAAGACGGGTTCGACGGCGGCGGCGTAGGCGAGTTGCCAGGTGAGGGCGCCACAGCCGAGTTCCAGGCCGCGTTCGCTGGGATAGACGCGGTCGGCGCAGATGCCGACGGCGGCGGCGCCTTTGCGGAGAAGGCGCAGGGCCAGGCGTTGGCGCTCGGGGGTGGCGTGGGAATTGGGCGGCGCGCCGATGACCACGGCGTCGCAGGGTTCGGCGTCGGTCTCGACCCAATCGACCAGGCCGTCGAGCATGTCCTGCAAGCCGTTGGTGGCCAGGTTGAAGATTCGGGGGCGGGGGTTGCTGGGGCCGCGGAAGCGGGCCAGGACGTAATCGGCGGCGGCGGCGGCGGCGGTGTAGATGCGATCGAGATCGATTTCGACGCCCATTTGGGCCAGGCGCGTGGCGACGCGCAGGGGGCTGGAGGTGCTGTTGGAGAGGCAGGCGTAATTGATTCGCTGATCCTGGAGCCTGCGGATGAATTCCGCGGCGCCGGGGAGCGGATGGTCCTCGTAACAGAGGGTTCCGTCGAGATCGAGAAGAACCGCGTGATAGGGGGAAAGATCAATCGGCACGGGCGGGAAGTGTATAAGGGCGAGTTGCAAGTACCAAGTTGCAAGGTGCAAGTTGGGGAGGAAATCGAGTGCTTGAATTTACTTGCCACTTGCACTTGCAACTTGCCACTTCCCCATTCGATTTTTGGGTGAAAATCGCATAGAATTTCCCGCTTCATGGCAGAAGCAACCCCGCCGGCCGATCGGATAGAAAACCTTCAGATCGAGCAGGAACTTCAGGACAGTTATCTCACCTACGCGATGAGCACGATCATGGACCGGGCCTTGCCCGACGTCCGGGACGGACTGAAGCCCAGCCAGCGTCGCATCCTGGTGGCGATGAACGACCTGAACCTGGGTCCGGCCAGCAAACACCGCAAATGCGCGAAGATCGCGGGGGATACGAGCGGCAACTATCATCCGCACGGGGAGGCGGTGATTTATCCGACTCTGGTGCGGATGGCGCAGGATTGGAACCTGCGGTATCCGCTGATCGACGGACAGGGGAATTTCGGGAGCACGGACGGCGATCCCCCGGCGGCGATGCGTTATACGGAAGCGCGGATGGCGGCTCCGTTCCCCAGCAAGTTTCCCAATCTGCTGGTGAACGGATCGACGGGGATCGCGGTGGGGATGGCGTGCAATTTGTTGCCGCACAACCTGCGCGAGATTTGCGACGCGATCGTGCACGTGATCAATCATCCGGAATGCGAGTTGGCGGAGCTGCTGAGCATTGTGCCCGGCCCGGATTTCCCGACGGCGGGGATCATTCGCGGCCGGGATGGGATCGTCGAGGGCTACAAGACGGGCCGGGGTCGGCTGACGCTCCAGGCGAAAATGTCCGTCGAGGAGCCGAAGAACGGCAAGCCGACCGTCGTGATCGAGGAGATCCCCTACGGGATCATCCGGCGGTCGATCATCGAATCGGTGGCCGAGTGCGTGA
>JBEKIV010000258.1:0-5721 GCA_050011595.1 Tepidisphaeraceae bacterium | reverse complement strand
ACACAAATGACAAATGACCAATGACAAATGACTAACGACAGATTTGGGAGCCGCTGTAATGAACAAAATCCTTACGCGATTTGCGCCGTCGCCGACCGGATATCTGCACGTTGGAGGGGCCAGAACGGCGCTGTTCAGTTGGCTATTGGCGCGGCATGCGGGCGGAGCGTTTTTGCTTCGCATCGAGGATACGGATTCGGCGCGCAGCACGGAGCAGTCCGTCAAAAGCGTGCTGGAGGATTTGCGCTGGCTGGGACTGAATTGGGATAACGGGCAGTTGATGTATCAGTCCGGGCGGGTGGAGATTTATAACCGGCTGATCGAGGATTTGATTTCGCGCGGGCTGGCGTACAAGGCGTATGAGACGCCGGAGGAATTGGACGGGCAGCGCAAGATCGCCGAGCGGGCCAAGCGGGCGTATATCTACAAGCGTCCGAATCTGGCGGAGGAGCAGATTCGGAAATTCGAATCGGAGGGCCGGGCGTCGGTCGTTCGCTTTGCGATGCCGATGAAGGAATATCGGTTTGACGACGTGGTATTGGGGAAGGAGATCGTGCTGGCGGCGAGCCAGGTGCAGGATTTCGTGATCCGCAAGACGGATGGGATGCCGACGTATCATTTCGCGGTTGTGGTGGACGATGCGGAGATGGGGATCACGCATATTCTGCGGGGACAGGAACATCTTCTGAACACGGTAAACCATATCGCGCTTCAGGAGGCGCTCGGGTATCCGCGGCCGATTTATGGACATCTGCCGGTGATCCTGAATACCGACGGCAGCAAAATGGGCAAGCGGGACCGGGATAAGAAGATTCGGCATCACGCGAATCTCTGGCTGAGGAACAGAATCGGCGAATCGCTCGGCATACCGGCCGAGCGGGCCGCATGGTGGCTCGCGGACGACGGGCGCCAGTTGGAGTTGGAAGAACAGGCCAAGGTCATGCGGGCCATTGGGTTGAGCGAGCGCGATTTGCCGGAGGTGCTGGTTCATGATTTCCGGGCCAACGGGTATTTTCCGGAAGTGATGCTGAATTTCCTGGCGCTATTGGGGTGGAGTCCCGGCGGGGACAAGGAGCGAATGAGCGTCAAGGAAATGGTGGAGCTGTTTTCGCTGGATGGGATCGGGAAGGCGAATGCGAAGTTCAACCGCGAGAAATTGCTGGCGTTCAACACGGAGGCGTGCGCGGGGGCGTCGGAGGAGCGGTTGCTGGCGGCGATGCGGGATTTTCTGAGCGTCAATCCGAAGTCGCCGATGAATCGGGCAACCGATGAGGAATTGAAACGGGTGCTCAAGATGAACGCGGGGATGAGGATTCTGCGCGAGGTGGAAGAGAAGAGCCGGTTTTTGTTCATGGCGGATGAGGAGATCGAATATCAGGCGGATGCGGTGGAGAAGGTGCTGCGGAAGAACGAGGGGCAGGGAGAAAAGGCGCTGGCGGCGGTGCGCGGGGTGCTGGAAGGGATCGGCCAGTGGAATGCGCATACGGTTGAAGAGGCGGTGAAAAAATATTGCGAGGGGACGGGACTGGGATTGGGGAAGGTGGCGCAGCCGATTCGCGTGGCGGTGAGCGGGACGATGGTGAGCCCGCCGATTTTTGAGACGCTGGGGTTTCTGGGGAAGGAGAAGACTCTGGGGCGGATTGAGCGGTGTCTGAACTGCGGGGGACCTGCCGACTGAAGTCGGCAGGCCGCTTATTGGCGGCGGGTCATGGCGCGGCGGAGTTCGCGAGCCTGCTCCTTTTCCCTGATGGCTGCGCGTTTGTCGTGGCGTTGTTTGCCGCGGGCGACGCCGAGCTCGAGCTTGGCGCGGCCGTCTTTGAAATAGATGGCCAGGGGAATCAGGGTGGCGCCGCTCTGGTCGGATTCGGCTTCGAGGCGACGGAGTTCGCGTTTGTGGACGAGGAGTTTTCGCTCGCGGAGCGGGTCGTGGCCGATGGCGGCTTTTTCGTAGGGGTCGATGTGGCAGCCGTGGAGGATCAGTTCGCCGCGTTCGATGCGGGCGAAGGATTCGGCCAGTTGGCAGCGACCGAGGCGGAGGGATTTGACCTCGCTGCCGAGCAGGGCCAGGCCGCATTCGATCTTGGCGGTGATGAAATAATTGTGCAGGGCGCGGCGGTTGGCGATGCGCGGGGCGAAGTTCTGGGGGGCGTGGTCTTTCATCGAATGGGCATTGTACTGCGCATTTTCTTGACGCGGGCTTCCGGGGATTTAAGATTCGTGGGCTACGCCTGCGGCTGTGGCGAAATTGGCAGACGCGCAAGATTCAGGTTCTTGTGGGGCAACCCGTGCTGGTTCAACTCCAGTCAGCCGCATTGCTTTGCCTTCCGCATTGCTTCTGAGGGGCGATCGCTTACCATCCAAAGGCCATGAGTGAACCGAGCGGCACGGCGCCAATAGACTCCACGGACCCTTCCGCCCCGGCGGAAGACAAAACCAACGTCAAAGAGACAATTGAATCGATCCTGGTGGCGTTCATCCTGGCGTTCATTTTCAGGGCGTTCGTGGTGGAAGCGTTCGTGATTCCGACGGGTTCGATGGCGCCGACGCTGCTGGGGGCGCACCTGCGCTATCAATGTCCGGATTGCGGGTGGACGTTCACGGTGAATTATTCATCGAACAGCCCCTCGGAGGACGAGGAGATGCGGACGCCGCCGGACGCGTTTCCGGCAACGGACGTTTATTGTCCGAATTGCGGGCGCTACATCGCCGGCCCGCCGCGGTTCGATCCGGGGAACCGGGAGCTGTTAAATCCGCAGGACCAAACGCCGGTGAATTTTGGGGATCGGATCCTGGTGCTGAAATACATTTACCTGCTGCATCCCCCGCGGCGATGGGACGTGGTGGTGTTCAAAAGTCCGGACGATCCGAAGAAGACGCAATATCAGCAGAATTTCATCAAGCGGCTGGTGGGATTGCCGGGTGAGGAGCTGATGGTGTTGGATGGGGATATTTACAAGTGGAACGCATCGGCAGGCAAATGGGAGGTTCTCAAGAAGTCCAGGGAGGCGCAGGAGGCGTTGTGGCGGCTGGTGTATGACAACGATTTCCATCCGCACGAGAGCCAGCGCGACGTAGGACCGCAATGGGCGCAGCCCTGGAAGCCGGACGGCGCCGGATGGGACGTATCCAAGGGCCGGCAGTTTGAATTCGACAATGCCGATGGGACGGGAACGCTGCGTTTCGACCCCAACGCCAACAGCACGACGCAGACATTGACGGATTATCTTGTTTACGACACCGGCGCGGCCGGGGTGATTCGCCGGCCGGGGGCGGTCGGATCGCCCGACGATGAAAACGCCAATCCCGTCTCCGATTTGAAGCTGACGGCGTATTACAGCCGGATCACCGGAAACGGGGCGCTTCGGCTGACGCTGTCGCGGTTTGAGGACGTGGATCACACGTTTACCGCCGAGATTACGCCCGATACGGTGCGGCTGATTCATCGAAGCGGTTCGGGGGAAATCACGACCTGGCAAAAATCGTTTTCGGCGATGGGAATCCGGGGCGATCGGCCGATCAACGTCGAATTCACAAACGTGGATTACCGGGTCACGTTGCGGTTAAACGGACAGGAGGTTTTTGATCCGATGGATTATGAGCCGAACGTTCGGTGGCTCATCGATCAATACAACAATCGCGCCCATGTGCGCGGCAAGCCGGGGGAGGCACAGATCGAGGCCCAGAGCCAGAAGTGCACGCTGGATCACGTGGCGTTGTGGCGGGACGTTTATTACACCAACGTGAAAGCCAACGGGCTGCACACCGCCACGCCGGACAATCCGGTCCACCTGGGCCAGGGCGAGTATTTTGTGATGGGGGACAACTCGGCAATCAGCAGGGACGCGCGATTTTGGGATGCTCCGATCAATTTACCGCATGAGGGGCTGGACAATATGGCGGAGGGGCGAGTTCCGGAACAGTTTTTGCTAGGGAAAGCGGTGTTTGTGTATTGGCCGGCGGGGTTCAGGATATACGGCCATCTGGCAATCATACCGGATTTTGGGGACATGCGTTGGATTCATTGAGCCGATGAAAAAGGGTGCCTCGGCGTGCTGGCGCGGGTAGAATGTTTTAGCGAACCCGCGGTACAGCGTACCGCCGTTGAATATGGAATACCGCCCCACCATAGGAATCACGATGGGCGAGCCTGCCGGGATTGGGCCGGAGGTGATCGTCAAGGCGTTGTCCGATCCTGTCTTGCGGCATAAGGCACATTTCATCATCTATGGGATGAACGAACTGCTGCACTACGCGGCGGACATTGCCGAGTTTGACGTATTCTGGTGGCGTGACCAGTACAACGGCCGGCTGCGGAACTATCCGCACGATGTGGTGGTGGTGGATTACGATCAATATTCAATGCTGGGGACGGCCATCCGGGCGCCAAGCAAAATGGGGGGCGAGGCGTCGATGCGGTTTTGCCTGGACGCCATCGACGCGGCCAACCGCAAACTCGTCGATGGGATCGTGACGGCCCCGATCGCCAAGCAGAGTTGGAAGCTGGCGGGGTTTCACTTTCCGGGGCATACGGAATTGTTCGCCCAGCGAACGGGGACGCGGCGGTTTGCGATGATGTTCGCGGGAGGACCGCTGAAGGTGGTGCTGGCGACGGTACACATTCCGCTGATGGGATTGTGGGGTAAGTTGAATATCGGAGCGGTCTTCCAACCGATCGAATTGGTGCATCAGGCCCTGGTGGAATGGTTCGACATTCCAAAGCCGCGGATCGCGGTGTGCGGACTGAACCCCCATGCCAGCGAAAACGGACAGTTCGGCGATGAGGAAGAGCGGATCATCGAGCCGGCAATCCTGATGGCCAAGGACCAGGGGGTGGACGTGAGCGGCCCGTATCCGCCGGATACGATTTTTATGCGGGCTCGCGACGGGTATTTCGACGCGGTGGTGGCGATGTATCACGATCAAGGGTTGATTCCGGTGAAATTGCTGGCGTTCGATCAGGCGGTGAACGTCACCTTGGGATTGCCAATCATCCGCACCAGCCCGGATCACGGGACGGCGTTCGACATCGTGGGACGGAACCGGGCGAATCCGGGAAGCATGCGCGCGGCCATCGAATTGGCGATCGATCTGGCGGTGAAAAAGCATCGGCGGTCGCTCAATCCGGCGCTTGTGCGGAGTGCTGGCAGGAAGTGAAGAGGGGACGGGGTGTGCCCAAACTTCCGGGTGCCCAAGAGCGGCCGGAGGACCGGCCGGTTCCTATTACTTGGATGTTTGGGGACACCCCAGGGAAGCGGAGGGAGCGGGGTCCGTTGACAAGGCGGGCGGGTGTCCAGTACCGTTCCGCACGGCCATGCGCGCAGGACGGATGGCCGCCTGATGACCAACGTCGCGAGCAAACCCAAGGCCTACCTCAAAGTCCGGCAAAAAACCGTCCGCGCGGCCATGAACAGGCTGAACCTGGACGGTTTACTTCTGACGTTACCGGCTGATCTGGCGTATCTTACGAATTTCACTGGGGATGATTCGATCGGTCTGGTCACGGCCGACGAAATCCGGCTGGTGACGGATTTTCGGTACAAGGAACAGGTGGATATTGAAGCGGGCTGGCTAAAGGTCGTGCTCCGAGAAGGGAAGATGGACACGGCGTTGGCCCAGACAATTCTGGGGGCGAAGGTGAAGCGGGTGGGTTTCGAGGCCAATCGGGCCACGTTCGGACAGATTCACGCGTTGGATAAGGCGATCAAGACAAAGGCGGGCAGG
>JBEKIV010000257.1:0-5726 GCA_050011595.1 Tepidisphaeraceae bacterium | reverse complement strand
AGCGGCTGTTGGATTTGGCGCCGCTCATTGACCTGGTCTACAGCCCGCTGGTGGATTGCAAACAGTTCCCCGAGAACGTGGACGTGACGCTGGTGGAAGGCTCGGTGAGCACCGACGAGGACATCCACAAGATTCTGGCGATCCGCCAGCGAACCAGGATGCTAATCGCGCTGGGCGACTGCGCGGTCACGGGCAACGTTCCGGCGATGCGCAATCCGTTCGGCGTCGAAGCGGCCTTGGATCGCGCGTACAAGGAAAACGTGGATTTGCAGCCGCAAAAGCCGACGCAGCACCTGCCGGTTCTGCTGGAGCGGGTCCGGCCGGTGCATGAAGTGGTGAAGGTCGATCTTTTCGTGCCCGGCTGTCCTCCGCCGGCCGACGCCATTTATTACGTCATTGGCGAGTTGCTCGCCGGGCGGGCGCCCAACGTTGGGTCTGTAACCCGCTTCGGCCGGTAGAGAGGTGAACGCAATGCCACGCGACATCGTCATCGATCCTGTGACCCGCATCGAGGGCCACGCCAAGATCACGCTGAAGTTGAACGACGGCGGCGAGGTGGTCGATGCGATGTTCCACGTCACGCAGTTCCGCGGGTTCGAGAAGTTTTGCGAAGGCCGGCCGCTGACCGAGATGCCCTCGCTCATGGCGCGCACCTGCGGCATCTGCCCGGTGAGCCATCTGACGGCCTCGGCCAAGGCGTGCGACGCGCTGTTGGCCGTGAAAATTCCCGAGACCGCCGCCAACCTGCGACGGGTGATGAATCTGGCGCAGATCGTGCAATCGCACGCCTTGAGCTTCTTTCACCTGTCGTCGCCCGATCTGCTCATGGGCTTTGACGCCGATCCGGCCAAACGGCATCTGTTCGGCGTCATGCAGGAGAACCCTCAGCTGGCTCGGGATGGGATTCGCGTGCGGCAAATCGGCCAGACCATCATCGAAATCCTCGGCGGCAAGAAGATTCACCCACCCTGGGCGGTTCCCGGAGGCGTCAACAAGCCTCTGGCGGCCGAGGATCGCGACAAAATGCTCGCCATGCTGCCCGAAGCGCTGGAGATCGCGCAGCGGACGCTGCTGTGGTACAAGCGCATCGCCGTCGGCTTCACGCAGGAGGCGCGGACTTTCGCCAACTTCCCCACCCTGTTCATGGGCCTGGTGACTGAGACGGGCGGTTTGGAACACTATGACGGCTGGCTTCGGATCGTCGATTCCAAAGGCGACATCCTGATCGATAAGTTTCCGCCCGAGCGCTACCAGGAACTCATTGCCGAGGCGGTCGAGCCTTATAGCTACATGAAGTTCCCCTATTTCAAGGAGTTGGGCTACCCGGAGGGAATTTATCGCGTGGGGCCGCTGGCGAGGTTGAATCTGGTGGATAACTGTGGCACGCCCATCGCCGATCAGGAATGGGCCGAATTTCGGCAAATGCAGCGAGGCGCGGTGCTCAGCTCCTTCCATTACCACCACGCCCGGCTGATCGAGATCATCTTCGGCATTGAAATGATGCAGCGTGTTTTGAACGATCCGAACATTCTCGACAAGAAAGTGCGAGCTCGGGCGCGTCCCAATCGGCTCGAGGGCGTCGGCGTCGCCGAAGCCCCGCGCGGAACGCTCATTCACCATTACCGCATCGACGATAACGGCCTGATGGTCTGGGCAAATCTCATCATTGCCACGGGCCACAACAACCTGGCCATGAATCGAGGAATTTTGCAGGCGGCGCAGCAGTTCGTCGGCGGCGGCAAAATCTCGGAGGGCGCGCTCAATCGCGTGGAGGCCGTCATTCGATGCTATGACCCTTGTCTTTCCTGCGCCACGCATGCCCTGGGAAAAATGCCGTTGCACATTGAGCTGGCCAACTCCAGCGGAGAGGTCGTGCATGAAATCCATCGCGACTGACGCGCCGGTGCTGGTCATCGGCTATGGAAACGTCCTCCGCGGCGACGACGGGGTGGGCTGGGCGGCGGCGCGACGTTTGGCCCGGCGATTGCCCCGGCGACTCGCGTCGGTCCTGATGGTCCATCAACTGCTCCCGGAATTGGCCGAACCGATCAGCCGGGCCAAGCGGGCGATCTTTATTGATGCCGATGAGCGGCTTGCGCCCGGACAGGTGTGTCAGAAAGTCGTTCAGCCGCTGGATCGAGCCGACGGGACGATCGGCCACCATCAAAGCCCCGGCGGACTGTTGCGTCTGGCCCGCGATCTTTACGGGCATGCTCCGGAGGCGCTGGTGTTCAGCATCGGCGCCGCGGACTTCGACTTTCGCCCAACGCTCTCAACGGAAGTCCGCCGGGCGCTGCCCGGATTGCTTCAGAGCGTGGCGGATGCCGTCCGTCGTCTCGGACAAGACCTGGAGCGCTGTCATGCATGAAATGTCGATTGCGCCCGCGATCCTGGATTTGGCCCGGCGTCACGTGCCGAAGGGCGCGGCGTTGCGGACCGTGCGCGTTTGCGCGGGGCCTTTACGGGCCATCGATCAGCAGTCGATGCAGTGGGCCTGGCAGGCGCTGATGGAGGAGCAATCCGCCGGCCCAATCGCCCTGGAATTGACCATCCTGCCCTGGAACGTGCGATGCACTGAATGCGGAGCGGAATGGGAATCGACCGAAGCGACGGGACCGTGCTCTTGCGGCTCGACGGAGGTGCGCCCGTCCGGCAGCGATCGACTGCAACTGGTTTCCATCGAAGTCGATGACGTTGACACGCCATTGCCGACGCATGAAGGGAGTTCATCATGCAGGTCCAGGTAGTTCAGAACGTATTGAAGCTCAATGACGAGATGGCGGCTCTCAACCGCAACCGGCTGAGGCAGGCGGGGGTCTTCACGATCGATCTGCTCGGCGCCCCCGGTTGCGGCAAGACGGCCCTCATCGAGGCCACGCTGCCCCGGCTGACGCCGCGGCTTCGGGTGGGCGTCATCGTCGGCGATCTCACCACTCAACGCGATGCCGACCGAATGGCGCGATTCACCGATCACGTGGTCCAGGTCAACACCGGCACCGGCTGCCACCTCGAGGCTCATCACGTCATGGAGGCCATGGCGCGAATCGACGTCGCCAGCCTCGACCTGCTGTTTATTGAAAACGTCGGCAACCTGATTTGCCCCGTGGGGTTCGATCTGGGTCAGCACGTCAAGGTGGGAATGTTCTGCACGACCGGCGGCGATGACAAGGCGGCCAAGCATCCTTATATCGTGCAGGAATGCTCGCTGCTGTTGCTGAACAAGACCGACCTGTTGCCGCACCTGCCGTTCAACCTGCAACTCTTTCGCGACGACGTGAGCCGGCTGAACCCCAACGTCCAGTTGCTTGAACTGTCCGCATTCACGGGGGCGGGGATGGAACTTTGGCTTGCCTGGCTGGAACAACAGCGGGCAATGAAAACAAACAATAAGGAGAAACAGTCATGCGTTCAAAATCATTCCATGCGGTCGTGATGGCAGCCGCGGTTGTTCTGGCGGTCCAGGTTGCACAGGCTCATCCCGGCCACGGCGCGGGCGGCGGGCTGTCGGCGGGGCTGGCGCATCCATTTTCCGGAATCGATCACATCATGGCCATGATTGCCGTCGGCATGCTGGCCACGCAGATCGGCGGAAAGATGCTCTGGGGCCTGCCGGCGACATTCGTCGCGTTGATGGTCGGCGGGGGCCTCATGAATTTCGCCGGCGTGCGCGTTCCCTGGGTCGAACAGGGAATCATGGCTTCCGTCCTCGTGCTCGGCCTTATGGTCGCCGCCGCCGGCCGCTTCCCCACGTCCGCTTCCCTTTCGTTGGTTGGATTCTTCGCGATCTTCCACGGCTTCGCCCATGCGGCCGAAATGCATAAGGGCACTTCTGCCTTGGGATACGCCCTTGGCTTCGTCATCGCCACGGCGACGTTGCACGCGATCGGGATTGCGCTGGGCCTGGCCAGCGGGAAGCTGGCTTCAAAACAAATCGTCCGCCTCGGTGGCGCCGCCATCGCGCTGTGCGGGTTGCTCTTGTGCATGCACGTGATCGTGGCATAGAGGGACCGACCGATCCCCTCCACCGCTACAGTTCCAGGTCCGCAAATGGAGGAACCGGCGGCTCGGCCGTCCCATCGGTCCATCGGCCGCCGAGCCAGTTCGTCTCAAGCCATCGCAGCCAGAGATCGATTCCATGCCGTTGCAAAACGGAGGCCTGGATTACCGGCAAGTCAGGCCGAAGCTTGTTGACCTGATCGAGAAACGCCCGCAGGTCGAACGCGGTGGTCGGCAGCAAGTCAACCATCGTCAGCAACACGAGGTCGGCGGCGGCAATCAGTTGGGGAAATGACTTGGGCTGGTCGGGTCCGTCGGCGACGCTGAAGACGCTCACACAAAAATCCTGCCCATGGTTGCGTTGGGAAAGGTTTTGCATGTCGCCGCTGCCTTCGATCAGGAGCAATTCGATCTGATCCAGATCGAGCATGGAAATGGCCTTGTGAACGCACGGGGCGTCCAATTCGCCGCCGGGAAGCGGCAACGCGCAAATTCCGAGACGGCCCAGGCGCGTCGACTTTTGCCCGGCCGCGGGATTGCCCACCAGCACGCCTACCTGCGCGTGGCTGGCAAGCCGGCTCCCCGTGCGTTCGAGCAACGCCGTTTTGCCCGATCTCGGCGGACCGACCAGGCTGATCGTTTTGATTCCCCGGCGACGGAGCATCGCCCGTGTGGAGCCGACAATTTGGTCGTTCACTACCAATCCATCTTCCGGTTCGGACGTTTTCATGGGTGCTCCCTTTCCGCTGGAGATGCTCACCGGGCCTCCCGTTTTAATCCGAGCCCGCGTGTTGCTGTGGAGTGTACGAGCATTCGGCCTGCACTTGACCAAAGGTTTCTTCGCTTTCGCGGCGTCTTGCGGCAATGAAGTGATTGGGTCGTGGTCTGGATCGCATTCTCGGGGCGGCGCCGACCGGACCGGCGGAAATGTGCAACACCAGCGGCTTGACCAGACTGCTGTAATCGGAGTATTTCATGCGAATCACTTCCGTATGAGTCCCCGCGTTGAATGCGATCAATTCCTGGAGCGCCAACTTCAGGTCCACCAGCGTTCTCAGGCCGAAGAGATTTCCAAACGGCGGAGCCGTCCCAAGCTGACAATCGGTGAAGACATTGACGAATTCCGATTCATCGGCAAGGCGCACCTTGCTCGCGCCCGACTGGCTTCGCAGCGAATCCAGGTCCAGGGCTCTGGTTGCCGGTATCACCGCCAGGGCCAATTGGTCGTCAATCCACACGATCACGGTCTTGGCCATGTACGTGCCGGGAACGTGGGATGCTTCGGCCACCTCCTGCGCGGTGTAGGCGCGGGCGTGTGTCGAGATGGAATACGACATGCCGCTGCCCGCCAGAAAATCGCAAATTCGACGGATGGCCATAGTGTCTCCTCCACAATAATGAATTGACTCATCTAAATTATCGGCGGCAGGTCGGATGCGGACCATACGGTCGATTCCCTAATTGGCCCTTAGGACTTTCCCCTACGGTTTGGGGTTGGCCCACGACGGTCTGGTAGCCGACTGCGGTCACGCAACCGCGTTTCATGTGCGGCCGGCGTGCGAATAGGCTTCCGCCGACGCCGATTTCGGCCCTTGGCCGTTCGGTTTGGGCTCTGGGGCGGCATTTTCCTGCGAGTGGCTGCGGATGCGCATGCCGTAAAACGAGCGGTAAACGAAACAGAGGGCGATGAGAAAGAAAATCGCGGCCAGGGCGTATTTGATGGGGCCCTC
>JBEKIV010000256.1:0-5732 GCA_050011595.1 Tepidisphaeraceae bacterium | reverse complement strand
GCAGCGGCTCCACCGACCCATCATACAATCGAAGCTGATGGCTCGCCGAAAACCGCCGGATCGTGGAAATCTCGAACGGCATGGCTGAACAGACTAAACGAAATCCCCGCGATTTCCATCGCTCCACTGTTTTGTTGCGCTTCTCCGAGAAGACCAATCGCGAAGGAGCGAAGGGGGTCCCGGCGATTGAACGCCGGGTCCCGCGAAGAAACAAGAAGGAATACCAGGCCCTCCTTTGTGAGTGGTCAGCGGCTTGATGTGCCCGTGCTGCGGCATGTCTTCGCGTGGTATAATTCTCTGATGCCGGAACCACTCTCGATGAAACACCCATTGCACCGCGTCCGGTCGTTCAAGGTCGAAGCCCCCTATACCCTGCGCGTGGAATTTGACGATGCCACCGAACAGGTCATCGACTTTCAGCCGGTGCTTGCCGGCGAGCTTTTCGGCCCGTTGCGGGACTTGGCGGTTTTCAATCAGGTGCGGATCGATCCCGAGGTCAAGACCTTGGTCTGGCCGAACGGCGCGGATTTCGATCCGGCCACGCTCCATGATTGGCCGACGCACGCGCAAGCCCTGGCCGCTCGCGCCAGGCAGTGGAATCTCAGCCCTGCGTAACTGGCTGTCAATCGTCTCCAAATGATCTTCCATAAAGTCGCATGCGAGGGCATAAAGCGGTCACCCTGGTTTATGTCCTTCTGGCGGCGGCTGGACCATACTTCCCCCGGTTCCTCCCGCTCGACGGGGCGCGTGCCACGCGTTACACTATGCGAAAATGCTGACGGCGTTCGCCGGCAAAAGTCCAAACGGGAAATCCCGGACCCGGACCAAAAAAGCCCAGGCGATGGGCTGGCGATGGAGGCCATTCATGACACGGCAACTGTTTCGTGCGGCGAATGGGCGACGGGCTGCTGCGGCACTTTGCTTCGGCCTGCTGGCGGCCTGCAATAATTTGTCCACAAGTGAGGACCAAACCACGCCGCCCCCCGCGACGCTGAGCGGCACGTCCGTTCCCCCTGCCGCCGCCGCCCAGCATAACCCCATTTCCGCGACTGCCGAGACCATCGCCGCCGGACGCGCTCTGTATGCTCAGAACTGTGTGTTCTGTCATGGCGACACGGGCAAGGGTGACGGGCCTGCCGCCGTGAACCTGACCGTGAAACCGAGCGACTTGACCAACCCAGCCTTGCGCCAGCAGAGCGACGGCGCCTTGTTCTGGAAGATCAGCGAAGGTCACTCTCCAATGCCGGCCAATCAGAGACTTCTCTCGGCCGACGATCGCTGGACTGTAATCAACTACCTTCGGACGCTGACCCCGCAATCATAGATCCCTTTGTTGCGATAAAGAGCCCCAAAAAGTTTTTACCACGACGGCAAAAATTCCGGGAAAACACGCCCAAAACTTTCACCTCCCGGCTATAGAGATAGAGGGAGATGGTTTTTCCGACGGTCGAGCGATGCCCATTTCCTATTTTCCGTCGCGTGCTGGCGCGACGTTCGGCCGACCCGCCGAATTTTTGTCTGTTTTGGGGCGCCGACGCTGACACCGCGGCCCCTCACGCTATCGAAAACCGCCTCGTTGTCACCGCCCCGGAAAGTGTTTTTGTAGATTTATGATGTCCAAAATATCGGGGCCTGAATTCCCCAAATGCGACAGCCCCTGGCGGCCGCCCCGGTGGCTCCAGACCGCAATCGCCCTTGGGGGTGAATTTTGACCTTTCCCCCCAATCCTCTTACCTTCTGATTTGCACACATGCGACGTTATTTCCCCACTTTCGAGGAATTCTCCGTTTCGGCCCGGACCGCCAAGATCATCCCCGTCTATCGCCTGCTCCTGGCCGACCGCCTCACTCCGGTCAGCGCCTTCGAGGTCCTCGGTCGCGAGCAACATGCTTTCCTGCTGGAAAGCGTCGTCGGCGGAGAAAAGATCGGCCGATACAGCTTCATCGCCGCCGGGCCTCGCCTCGTCTATCAGGTGGCCGATGGCCACGCTTCCATCCAGCCCGTCGGCCAATCCCCCAATGAATTCACCACCGCCGATCCCCTGGCCGATCTGCAAAAGCTCCTGCCCGCCGAATCCTGCCATCGAGACAAGCATCTCCCCGCCTTCACCGGCGGACTGGTCGGATACGCCGGCTACGACACCATCCGATATTACGAAAAAGAAAAGCTCCCCTCGCCTCCCCCCGACGACCGCAAACTCCCCGATCTCCTCTTCGCGCTTTATGGCGAGATCGTGATCTTCGATCACGTGGATAAAACCATCAAGGTGGTCGCCAACGCCGAGGTCGGCGCCGGCAACGCCGAGTCCGCCTATCGCGACGCCTGCCGCCGAGTCGACGAGATCGTCTCCCGCCTGCATCAGCCGCCCAGTTCCGCGCTTGGCGAAATCGATCCCACGGCCCCGCTCTCCCTCGCCTTTTCCACCAATTGCACCCGCGAGCGATACCAGCAGATGGTTCGCGCCGGCAAGGAATACATCAAGGCCGGCGACATCTTCCAGTTCGTCCCCAGCCAGCGCCTGCGCGTCAATTCCTCCGCCGATCCGTTCGACGTCTACCGCGCCCTGCGAATCATCAATCCCTCGCCGTTCATGTTCTATCTGAAAAGCCCCGCCTGCACGCTGATCGGCTCCAGCCCGGAAATCCTCTGCCGCGTCTCTAACCGCATCGTCACCAGCCGCCCCCTGGCCGGCACCCGGCCCCGCGGCGCAACCGACGAGCAGGATCAGGCCCTGGAACGCGAACTCCTGGCCGACCCCAAGGAACGCGCCGAACACGTCATGCTCGTTGACCTGCACCGCAACGACGTTGGCCGCGTCGCCAAAGTCGGAACCGTCCGCATCAGCGACGTCATGACCGTCGAGCGCTACAGCCACGTCATGCACATCACCAGCAACGTCACCGGCGAATTGAGAGACGGCCTGACCGCCCTGGACGCCCTGCGCGTCAGCCTGCCCGTCGGCACCGTCAGCGGCGCGCCCAAAATCCGCGCCATGCAGATCATCGACGAACTGGAACCCACCCGCCGCGGCCCCTACGGCGGAGCCGTCGGATACCTCGACTTCTCCGGCAACATGGACACCTGCATCGCTCTTCGCACCATCGTCTGGCGCAACGGAATCTTCGACGTCCAGGCCGGCGCCGGCGTCGTCGCCGACTCCGTCCCCGAAAACGAATACGAAGAGACCATGAACAAGGCCAAGGCCATGCTCAAAGCCGTCGAAATCGCCCAGCAGGGGTTCTAATGCGTTTAATTTTGAACCTGCACCGGCAGACCCCGGCGCGGTTCGGCTGGCGACAAGCCTCCGTCCACGGCAATCGGCAATGACGTCACCTCGATGCTCGCCGGCGCAAGCCCGTCCCGCCTGGCGGTCAAGGTGATCGTTCCCGGCGTCCGCGTCGATCGGATTGACACGCGGTTGATCCCGCACTCCGTGTTGAGATACAGGTTGTTGGTCGAGTCCACGATGCCGCTGTTGTATCCGCCGCGCCACACGCCGGGGCCGCTGACCGCGAAGTCGATGCGTCCTTCATCCGTCGGGCATCGCCGGCCCGCGGCATCCACGACTTCCACGTCGAACAGCGCCACGTCCGCCCCGTCGGCGTGCAGGCCGCCGGGGCCGGCGATCGCCGTCAGTTTCACCGCCCGCGCCGGCCCGGCAGTAGTCAGTTCGCATTGGCAAGCCGCCTTGCCCCCGTCATATCCGACCGCCTTGATTGTGCCCGGCGTCCAAACCACGCCGGGAAACGGGAAAACATATCCATCCGTCGGACGATCCGCCCGGCCGATTGTCTTGCCGTTGGCGCTCAACTCCACGGCTTGGCAGTTCGAGACGACGTACATCGTCTTTTTCGTCCCCGGCGGATACGTCCAATGCCCGATGATATGAATCGCCGGCCGATCGTCCTGCATCACCTGATAGGCGTAATACGCCTCCTTCGGCAGCCGGACGGCGTCAACCTTGCCGCTGACCCGGCACACCTCGCTGGAATCCTGCCGGCCATCGGCATTGGAATCCGAGAAATAGATCGATGTATATCCCGACCATTTGGCGTGCCGCGGATCGGCGTTGGAGATGCGGTTCGACCAGTACGCCCAGTACCGCGCCGCCGCCGCCAGGCAGAACGTCTCGCTGTTCCAGTGATAGGTATCATTCGGCCCCGGCTTGAATCCGAAGTGTGGAGGTGAGAAATCGTCCCAGAACCGGCGTGCCGCCTCGTCGCGGAAGTCTTCGGTCTCGACGATGGGCGCCCGGTCCCGCCGCTCGGTGCTGTAGGCGCGAAACAATTCGTCCGGGTTCTTCAGCGCATCGGTCCGGGGGTCCTGTCCGATCATGACGCCGAAATATTCCGCCACCGGCGTCGTCTTCGGGTCGTTGAGCGTTCGGCAGCCGATGACCCGGCCGCCGGCGGGGTCCCACTGCCCCTTCAGATCGACCATCTGCTTCATGTGCTCGGCGGTGATCCCGTTGTTCCCGGCCTCCCAGAAGAAAATGCTCGGACTGTTGCGGAAATAAATCATCGAATCCCGCATGACCTCCAAGCGCTGCTCCCATTGCCGGCCCTGAACGTCCTTCTCCTTATCTCCCGCCGGGCAAACCTCGACGATGCCGAACCGGTCGCACGACTCCACGTCCGTCCGCTGCGGCGAAACGTGCATCCACCGAAGGAAATTGGCATGGCTGCCGCGGATCAGCCGCGCCGTGACGTCGTGCATCCAATCCGGGTAAGCCTGCCCCAGCCCCGCCCATTCGTTGCTGGACCGCTGCGCGTAACCTCGCAGATAAACGAACTTGTCGTTGACGTAAACTCCGCCGCTTCCCGCTCCGCCCCGGAACTCGGTCTTGCGGAATCCGGTGGTTGTCCTGGCCACGTCCACGGCCTTGTCATCCACGCTCAGCACCGTGTACACGTCGTAAAGATACGGATCGTCCGGACTCCACAGCCGAGCGCCCGTCAGATGGCCCGCGCCCCGCAGAATCGTCTTTTCGCCGTTCACCAGATCGACCGTATCGCCGTCGAATTTCGCCCGCACCCGGCCCCCGGCGTCTACCACGACGGCTGACAGCGTGACCGATGCCTGATCGCCCGATTCGTTGGCTACCTGCGATTCGACGTTCACGTCCATCGCGTCGTCGCCCGCCGAAACGTTCGATGGATATACGTAGACGCCCGTGGTCCCAAGCCCATCGTAAATCGGCAGCGTCTGATGAATCGGTCCCATCACGTGCAGCCAAACGTGCCGGTTGATCCCGCCATAGTTCGGGTTGAAATCCTTGGGCTCCCATTCGAAGACCGTGCCGCTCGATTTCTCCGCGTAGTTGCCGCTGTTGTCGATGCGCACCGCCAGGACGTTGTCCCCCCCGACGTTCACCGCATCGCTGATGTCCAGCCCGTACGCCGTCACCCCGTTTTCGGACAGCCCGACGGCTTTGCCGTTCACGAAGAATTGCCCCGCTTGCCGCATCCCCTCGAACTCCAGAACCAACTTCCGGCCCCTCAATTTCTCCGGCAGCGCGAAATGCTTGCGATACCACGCCACTCCCATATACGCGCCGCGCTGGCCCTGGCTGTGGGAAATGATCTTGTTGAACGTGTCGACGTCGTTGTAGGTATGCGGCGTGCTGACGGTCTGCCAATTCGCATCGTCAAATTGCGGCGCCTCCGCGCCGCCGGCGTCCTGCCTGATAAACTTCCAATCCGCGTCGAAGTTATAAGTCATCCGAGGCGACG
>JBEKIV010000255.1:0-5848 GCA_050011595.1 Tepidisphaeraceae bacterium | reverse complement strand
AGGGTGGGCTCGCTTTCCATAACAGGAACGCGGATTCCAGCCCTGAAATCGGCAGGCACAACCCTCTTTTCCGCGGACGTAAGCGGGGTCCGGACAATTGTGGGTAAGGATGAGGCAACGCCGTGGGCTTTTTTGTCGGTAAAGTTTCACTCTGCATCCGCCGCGAATCCGTGGCGGAGAGTGTTCTCGGTAATACAGCGGGGCATGAGGAAGTGGCGGAGATAATCCGGGCCGCCGGCCTGCGTGCCGGCGCCGGAGAGCTTGAAGCCTCCAAAGGGCTGCCGTCCCACCAGAGCGCCGGTGATCTGGCGGTTGACGTAAAGGTTCCCGACGCGGAAATCGCGGCGGGCGCGGGCGATGTTGGCGGGGCTGCGCGAGTAGATTCCGCCGGTCAGGGCGTATTGAACGCCATTGGCGATCGACAGGGCATCGTCGAGATTGCCGGCTCTGATGACCGAAATGACGGGCCCGAAGATTTCCTCGGTGGCCAGGGGGCTGCCGGGCGGAACCTCGGCGAATACGTGCGGGGCGATGTAAAAGCCCTCCTCGGCCAGCGGGCCCGCGTCGCCGGCGAAGGCCAGGCGGGCTTGGCGTTTTCCCAGTTCGACGGCGGCGAGAATCCGGCGATGCGCCTCGGCATCGATCACCGGACCGATCCGGCACGCCGCATCTTCCGCCGGAGCGATTTTCAAACTCGCGGCCGCGTCGATCAGCCGGGCGAGAAAGGCATCGTACACTGGGGCCAGGACGATGGCCCGCGAACAGGCGGAGCATTTCTGTCCTGAATATCCGAATGCGCTGGCGACGACCCCCGCGACCGCCTCGTCGAGATCGGCATCCTCGTCGATGATGACGGCGTTCTTGCCGCCCATCTCCACGAGGATGCGTTTGACGTGATCCTGGCCGTCTCGCGGCTGCGAGGCGAAGCGATTGATGGAAAGTCCGACGGCCCGCGAGCCGGTGAAAGCGATCATGGCGACATCCGGATGCTCGACGAGGACGGGGCCGATTTCCTCGCCGATGCCGGGGAGATAGTTCACGACGCCGACGGGCGCCCCGGCCTCTTCATAGGCGCGGGCGAGATGGAACGCGATGAGGGGGGATTGCTCCGCGGGCTTGAGGACGACGGGGTTTCCAGCCACGACGGCGGCGGCGGCCATGCCGCAGAGGATCGCCAGGGGGAAATTCCACGGGGCGATGACGACTGCCGGACCGCGCGATTCGTACACCCATTGGTTTCGTTCCCCCGGCACGTCCGCGCCGGCGGGCAAGGCAAGCTGCCGCATCTGCTCGGCGTAATAGCGGCAAAAATCGATCGCCTCGGCGACGTCGGCATTCGCTTCGCGCCACGGCTTGGCGCACTCGGCGATCTCGACGGCCGCCAGATCCAACCGGTCGCGGCGGAGAATGTCCGCGACGCGATCGAGCAGCCGGGCGCGATCCTCCGCGGGCACGTCGCGCCAGGCGGCGAACGCCGTCTTGGCGGCGGCGACGGCCTGGTCGGCATGTTCGGCCGATGCGCCGGCGCAGCGGGCGACGATGTGGGATTTATGCGAGGGGTTGATCGATTCGATCCAACGATCGGTGAAAATGCGCTGCCCGGCGATCAAAAGCGGAACTTCGGCGCAGCCCTGCGCCGAGAACGCGGCGATGGCACGCTCCATGGCGGCGCGCGACGATTGAAGCGAGAAATCAACCGGTGGCTCGTTGGTGAATGCGGGGACCGGCCGCGCGGGTGCGGGGCGGCGGTTTCGTAAAATGGGGCTCATGAGCAATTGCTCCTCGGGCACACGGTCGATGAACCCGGCCCGCAAAAAAGATTCGTTGGAAGTATTTTCCAGAAGACGGCGGACAAGATAGGCCATCCCCGGCAACAGCCGGCCGACCGGCGCGTAAACCCGAACGCGACGATTCATTTCAGCCAACGCGGTCTTGACGGCGTCGGCCATGCCGAACAGCATTTGGAATTCGATTTCCGCCGGGTTCGCGCCGCATCGCTCGGCGTGGGCGAGGGCGGCGGCAATGCTGCGGACATTATGGCTGGCGATGGCCGGCCGAAGCAGGCGCCGGCGCTCGATCAGAAACGCCGCGGCCGATTCGAAATTGGCATCCGTTTCCGCCTTGTCGATGAAAACCGGGATGGGCCAGCCGTTTTGGGCGGCGACGACGGTTTCAAAATCCCAATACGCGCCTTTGACCAGCCGAACCCCAACGGGGGTTCCGCGCCGCTCGGACCATTGGGCCAGACCGTTCAGGTCGTCCAGCGTGCAGCGCAGATAAGCCTGGATGGCGATGCCGACATGGGGCCAATCGCGAAATTCGTCCTCCATGAAAACGGATTTGAAGATTTCCAGGGTCAAATCCTTGAACGCGAACTGCTCCATATCGAGATTGATCATGGCGCCGTTTTGGCGGGCAATGCGGAGGATCGGGCGGAGCCGGGCGAGCACGGCCCGCGAAGTTCCGACCGGATTGATCGGATCGAACTGGCTGAACAACGACGATAGTTTCACGGAAATATTGGCTCGCGGAATGGCTCGCGCGGCATCGCGGTCGATGAGCGGGTCTTCGCCAAAACCGGCCAGCCGCGCGGGAAGTGATTCGGCGAGTTCGAGGTATCGGCGCTGGAATTGGTCGGCCTCCGTTTCCGAGACAACGGCTTCGCCGAGCAGATCGACGGTGAATGCCAGCCGCTTGCGGCGGAGTTCGGCGATCGCATTCACTGCATGGTCGAGATCGTCGGCCGCGATGAATTTGCGGGCCATCCGGCTGACGCCGAACGTGGCCGCGGCGGCCACGAGGGGCGAAAAGCCGGGAAGCGATACGTGCAGATATTCCCGGAGATGCCGGGCGATGGTCCGCGAGGATCGCAGCGACGGCAGACAATCGACGAAGCGGAAGAGCCGGGATTTTCGCCGCTCGTTCCGCATGGACCAGGCCATCATGGCGTCGTCTATTTTGGCCAGCGGCGAGGAGAAGCGAGACAAATCGTCGACTCGCGTGAAGATTTCGCGGCCGATCTGGCGGATGCGATCTTCGAGAGCGGGATCATCCATATTGGCGTCGGTCGCGCGGCGAACATTCCTTGGGTGGATTATGCCGGATTATTCACCGCGGAGCACGCGGAGAATTAATTCGGTGTCTGCCAAAAGTTCCGAGGCACTGAAGAGGACACGACCTTCATCGGGTGAAGATGGCACGTACCGGCACTATTTGGCAGCCAAGGTTTTACTCAGAAAGTCCAAAACTCGGATGAGTGAATCATTTGCGGCATTCTCGTCCCAAATCACATAGCCTCGCCCATGTATCGCAGCGGGGTCAAAGTAGTGCATGGGAGGCTCATTTCGATTGAAATCATGCGCGGCGCCAGCATATTCCACCGTGGTCACGTCAAAATTGTATTTCTTTGAAAGCAAGCTCTTAAACTCCGGAACGTATTTGCCCTCGCCGTAACAGTCTTCAGTCCCGTAAAGGATGATCATCGGAGCACCGGTCATCCGGCAATCGCTTTGCGTGATAAAGGTTCTGCACACCGGATAAAATGCCACGTGGGTGGCGAATCCCTTCTCGTCGCCCATCCATAATTTGCGGTTTTTTTCAAAAGCCGTAGTCACCGTCAAGTGCCCCCCCAATGAAAACCCCATGATTCCGATTCGGTTGGGATCAATAGCAGGCAACTTTCGCAATTCTTTTAACGCGGCAAACCCCATGGGCACGAAAGTGTCTGGCGGCGGCCGGTTTATCGGGGAGGTGAAAATCCCGGTCTTAAAATCGACCTCAAAAAACGCAATGCCCGCGTTTAAGATCGGTCCCCGATAAAACCTCCCCACCGAGTTGATTCCCGAGGTGCCGTGAACCACGACAAGTGCCGGGCATGGCGTTGAACTGTTTTCAGGCATGTAAAGCGTCCCATGAACATCGTAGTTCCGATCTTTGTCGAGGGAAGAAAAGTAAATTACCGTTGCTGGCGATGCTTTAGTCGTTGGGGCGTTTGCCGCGGGTTGGGTTGTCTGTCCCAACGTCCGCCTGCCAATGGCCAGGAGACACGATAAAGAAACAAAAACGAGCCCAACGATTTGCACGCGACGCATATTGCCTCCCATTGCCGGTCAACCGGGGAATTGGGCGCAGCGAATCCGGTAGAATTAACCCGAATTTCCAACTCCACCGCATAACCCAGCGTCCCGACTTGAATCTACGTTTCCGCCCGACGGCAACCATCAGGGTCATCGCTGATTGATCTGTAAGCCGATCTCGTATGCCGTTTACGATTTTCTTGTACATTTTCCCCCCAGCACCGCCGCCGCGTCGGAAGCGGATCGCGGACGCTTTACATTTGGCAGGGCGTGCCGGACACTTGGATGGAAGATGGCGGATTTGGCAGAGCTGGTCGGGTCGGGGCGAATGATGCTGCTGGTGGGGGCGGTGCTGCTTTACGTGGCTTCGCGCGCGGGAGTCGAAGCGGTGGCGGGGAAAGAGGCGTCGCCGGGACGGCGGGCGGTCGGGCATTGGATTCCGATCGCGGCGGCGGCGTTGGTGGCGGTGGCAATCCATCGGGGGGATCTGGCCATTTCGATCATTTTCGCAACCAGCGTGGGATGTTTATCGCTGGTGGTGGGATCGATCTGCATTGTGAGTCCGAATTCGGATGCGCCGGCGGGGTGCCAGCGGGTGTGGCCATTCGCACTGCCGGTGGCGCTGCTCACGTTGCTGGCGGGGTTCGCGGGGGAATTGAACTGGAGACATGCCCTGGTGCTGCTGATTGAAGGGGGGGCGTTGCTGTTTGCCTGGAGGGAACTGGCGGGGATCGCGGAGAAGAGGGCAGGGGACGAGAGTGGGGTACTGAGGCTTCGGTGGATCAATCTTGGGATGTGTGTATTGCTGTCGATGATCGGGGGGATAGCGGGGGTGGTGGGGGCGGTGCGCATGGGCCGGGATTTTCCGGCCATCCCGGATGTCGCCATGATCGTGGCGGTGCTGGGGCCGATCCTGGTTTTGCCGATGTTGACCGGAGGGGCAGCGCTGGCGCAGAGCAATCGGGGTTGGGCGGCGATCACGTCGGCAGTGGCCGTGGTGCTTTTGAATCTCTGCGTGTTGTTGCCGGTGGTCGTGCTGAGTTGGTATCCGGGGCAGATGGAGCGGAGAGACTTTTTGTTGGGCTCGATTCATGGGGTAATGGCCAGGCTTGGGAAGGCGGGTCCGTTGCCGTTTTCGTGGGTGACGTGGAGGGTGGACAACGTGGTGCTGGTGCTGTTGTCGTTCGTGCTGATTCCGGCGTCGCTGGGGCGATGGAGGCTGGGACGGATGGAGGGATTTACGCTGATCGCCCTGTATGCGATATACGTGCTGATGGAGGCGGCGGGGAGCATGCGGTATTGAGAGGTGTGGTGGGATTGACATAGGATGCGGGATATGAACGTGGACTTATCCAATATCGAGATAGAGAAGAAGGCGCCGGAGGGGGAAATGGTGGATGTCATGGGGGGATCGGCGCGGTGGGAAGTGAAGGTGCACGACCACGGTCTGGTGGCGTTGTGCGACGTGATGCCGCGCATGGTTCCGGCTGGGAAGACGGCGGATTTCGCGATCGTGCAGGCGGCGCGGGTTTCGTATGGGCAGGGGACGAAGCAGGTGAACGAAGATCGGGGATTGATCCGGTATTTGGCGCGGCATCGGCATACGACGCCGTTCGAGATGGTGGAGTTCAAGTTCCATCACGTGATGCCGATCTTCGTGGCGCGGCAATGGATCAGGCATCGGACGGCGAACGTGAACGAATATTCGGCGAGGTATTCGGTGGTGAAGGACCGTTTTTACAAGCCGACGCCGCAAAACGTGCGGAAGCAAA
>JBEKIV010000254.1:0-5866 GCA_050011595.1 Tepidisphaeraceae bacterium | reverse complement strand
CAGGTATTGAAGACGCGGACGTCCGGCGACCAACTCGATGCGATCGGGACTGATTTCCTCCCGCTGGAGCAGGTCCAGGAGCGGTTGACGATGGCTCCCTTCGGGACACAGCATCATGAATCGGGACCGAGGGATCGTCTTGAGGACCTGCGCCCAGAGTTGCAGGACCGGCTCATTGACTTTGCAGAAGTTATTCAGGCATCCGAAGGTGACGTAGCCATTTGTTTGCGCGGGCAGCGAGGTGACCGCGAGTTCCGTAACCGGGGGATCGTAGCACCAGAAGCTGTCGGGCAGACGGATTGACGTTTCGGAATAAAGATGATCGTTCAATCCCGGCGGGTCCAGATAGGGATCGGTGAGGCGATAATCGATGGTGTCCAGGCCCGTCGAGCCGGGATAGCCGGCAAATGTTGCCTGCACCGGGGCGGGCTTGTGAGCGAACACCACAAGACGGTTCTTCGCCGTGTGCAGCGTCAAATCCACCAGAATGTCGATGCGGTCGTGCCGAATCAGATCGACGGTCTGCAAATCCGACAACCCCATGATATTGCGCCAGGCATCCGCGTAGCGTTGGAATTGCCCGGTGAGCGCATCGGGGCGGACCACGTTGGAGTAACAGAATATCTCCATTTGCCGATGATCGTGCCGGCGCAACAGCGGCAACAGATTCTGGCCGACGGGATGGTCGCGGAAATCCGGCGACAGATAGCCGATGCGCAGGCGGCGGTCGGGGTTGCGATCGTTGGGGTGTGGCTGAATGAATTTCCTGAGCGGCTCGGCATGCTGCCGGCTCCAGCGGCGAAGTTCCTCATGGATCATCTTGCCGTCGTAGCCGGGATGATATTGGAGGGTAAACAGCAGATTGCTATGCGCTTTGGCAGAATCAGGCTTGAGCCGAATGGCCTGGCGATAGGAAGCGATGGCCTGGTCAAGTTGGCCCATGTCCTTCAAGACGTTGCCGAGATTGTTGTGCGCGTCGATGTAATCCGGCTTGAGCCGGATGGCTTGGCGATAGGCGGCGATCGCCTCGCCAATTAGCTCCTTGTCCTTCAAGGCGTTTCCGAGATTGCTGTGCGCTTCGGCAAAACCAGGTTTGAGCCGAACGGCCTGGCGATAGGAAGCGATGGCTTGGTCAACTTGCCCCATGTCCTTCAAGGCATTGCCAAGATTGAGGTGCGCTTCGGCAAAATCCGGCTTGAACAGTATGGCTTGGCGATAGGCGGCGACAGCCTCGTCAACTTGCCCCTTGGCCGAAAGTGCGTTGGCAAGATTGTAGTGCGCATGAGCGTAATCAGGCTTAAGCCGAATCGCTTGCCAATGGGAAGCGATGGCCTCGTCAAGTTGCCCCATGTGTTGCAAGGCCAGGGCGGCGTTGTAGTGTGCTTCGGCAAGATCCGGCTTGAGCCGAATGGCCTGCCGACAGAGCGCAATCGCCTCGTCAAGTTGCCCCAGGTCCATCAATGCGTTGGCGAGATTGCTGTGCGCCAAGGCGTAATCCGGCCTGAGCCGAATGGCCTGCCGATAGGAAGCAATGGCCTGGTCAAGTTGTCCATTGGTCTGGAGGGCGATTCCCAGGTTGTAGTGCGCCTCGGCGTAATCGGGTTTGAGTCGAACGGTCTGCCGAAACAATTCCACCGCCGTGTCCAACCGGCCCAACTGGACGGCCAGCAGGCCCAGCAGATACAGCGATTCGACGTGATTCGGATTCCGCGAGAGGATTTGACGATACGCGGCCTCCGCCTCGGACAGACGCCCAGAGCGATGTTGCTCGACGGCAAGCTGGAAGTCCCGGTCAACATTGGCATCCGTCATTCGCTTGAGCCCTACCTTCATCGCCCGTGGGCGGTGACCTCCGTCATCTTCTTCAATTCATTGGTCTTCAAATTGAAGACGGCCTCGGCGCAGGCGCCGCCGGCGATGTTGTTGTCATCGACGACCGTGACCTTTCCCAACTGGCCGCCGAGGCACGTCAGGACTTGCTCGACCGGGTCGAAATCCAGTTCGCCGCAGAAGATCGTCTTGTCGGCCGTGCGGACGGTCATGGGGCCGATGGCGGTGAGGTGCTTGAGCTTGGGGGCGGCGGTTTCGCCGGCGTCGCCGACGTCCTGCCCCGGCGGGGCGGCGGCGAATTCGGCCTGGACGATATCCGCATGCTTCAGCACCAGCGATCCCGTCTTCGACGGCGGAGACGAAGCCTCCGGCGCGTTGTCCTGGTGGACGATGGTGATATCCCCCTGAATGATGGCGCTGCCGGCGGCATCATCGTAGATGAATCGTTTTTTCCAGTCGATGGCCGTGCTGCCGTGGCCGCCGATCGCCGAGGCATTAGCGGAGGCGGAGCCTCCCGCGGCGGAGGCCGAGCCTCCCGCGGCGGAGGCGGAGCCTCCCGCGTCCGTCGCCGGCTGGGTGGCGGGGGGGGAATGGTCCTCGGCGAGGATGTCGCCGGGACCGGCAACGCTTAGGCGCTTGGTCGATATTTCGTAGTCGATCCGGCCGGCCCACAAATCGAATCGATGCAATAAATTCCCCCCGGTATCGAGGAGTTTGGATTCCACCATGGCCCTTGATGGGGTTGCGTTGGAGTTTGCGGGCTGGTCGGTTTGCAGAGACAGGAGCTTGACCTGCTTGTTTTTCATGAAGTCGGCGCCGTCGGCGAATGAATCTCCAGCCGGGGGGCGGGTCGCCGGCTGCGTGGTGGGCGCAACGTCAACCAGCGTGGCGACGATGCGGTCGCTGGAGGATGAATCATGGGTTCCGCCCGGATCATCGGATGCCGTGCGCACGCCGCCAACCACCACCACCCGGTTGGTCTTGCCATCCAGCCAGGCGTTTCGCTGCCACCAGAGCTTGAGCGGCCGGGGCTGCTGGCGAGGGTCTTTCGGCTGCTCAAGTCCGTCAAACGTCCCCGGCCCATCGATCTGAGCCGTTTGATCGTGCGGGGAAAGCTTGATCGTCGGGCCCGTCAGCGTAGAGGTCTTGTTCCTGACCTGGGCCGGCCGCTCGGCCGATCCCACGAGCTTCAGGTGCGGATGCTTTTCCACCATCTGAACGTCCAGATTGTCCGCCTTGGCCCAAGACCCGTCCTTTCCTTTCACGACCACGTCATTCGATGCGATCAGCCTGTCCAGCGCCGCGTTCGCCGCCAGATCTTTATCTGTCCCGGCATCGTTCCCGGATTCCGGCAACAACTCGATCTGGAGGTTCTCGGCGGTCAGGGTCTGATCGTCCTGCTCCGCGTAAACCGAGCCGTTGCAGAGAATCGTTTTGGCGTAGAGCTTTCCGTCGGGGCCGATCCGCCTGTCCAATTCCAATCGCTGGCCGCTGATTTTTCGCGTTTTCTGGTCGGAGTCGTTTACGATGCAGTCGGCATCCCCATTGGCGATGATCTGCCGGAGCGGCAAAGAGGCGGGCTGGCCGGTATCGGAAGAACTCAAAACGTCGAACTTCAACTGGACGTTGTCCGTGGCCGTCAAATGAAACCGGGGATGATCAACCACGACGTTGCCTTCAAGATCGGCGCCCTCGATCTGCATGTGGTAGGCTTCGCCTCCGTTGCGGTAGGCTTCGCCTGAGTTCTGATGGCTGTCCATCTCATGGAACTGGACGTTGCAGCTCCTGGTCCAGTCGGCTTTCAGGACGCTCTTGGGATCGTTGGGATCGGGAAAAGACGTCTGGCCGGGACCCTCGAGGTTCGCCGTGTGGGTCTGCCGCGAAAAATCCAAGTTCTGCCCGGCGACGGTGGAGACGACGCCGTCGGCGTTCGTCTGCTTCAGCACGACGTTGCCCGATAGATGCGCCTGCGAATCATCCGTGCGATAGCTGAGGTCGTTGCACTCGATGTCGGTCCATTGGTTGCGATCGGTCCCGGCTTGATGCACCTTGACCGGAGCGCCAATCAGGCGAACGATGGCCTTCCCATTGGCCAACGGCGCCGCATTGGCCGGATCGGTCGGCACGAGGCGCATTACCCCGGTCCAGTGGACGTGAATAGGCTCCGACGACGGCGCGGTCGTGGCCGGGGGGGAACTCGGCTCCGAGGTCGGCTCCGAGGTCGCCGCCGCGGGCGCGGTGGTCGGGGCGGGTTGATTGTCGTCGGCCGGTCCGCTCTGGCCTTTGCTGACAAAATCCACGTCCATCCTGCCGGCTTGGATGTCGTCGCCATTCTGCAAGACGTGAACGTTATCGAAGAACGTGGCGGTATATCGCTGCTGCGTCTCGGTTGGCGCCGTCGTCGGAGCCTCGGTTGCCGGTGGTCCGGCAATGGCCGGAGTTGCGGGCGCGGTTGTCGCGGTTGTCGCGACGGGCGCGGGTTGCGCCGAAAATCCGCTGGAATTGAAGATCGTCAAATCGGTTCCGTGCGCCATTTCCAGCGATTTCAGCCGCTTGTCCAAGTCGTCCCAATACAGCACCAGCCCCGTGCCGATGAACGAATAATCCCTGGCCCGCACCGTGACCGGAACGTCCTCGGCGTGAACGGTCTTCCCGGCCGAGTCCACAAATTCCTCCGTAAAGAGCCGATACGTGTCGTTGTCGAACTCGGCGTTGGTCATCGTCATGGTCATTGCGGCATCGCCGTGACGCTGCATGTCCGGCGAGGCGAACAGCTTCACCTTCACGTTGCGAAGATTGCCGTTGCGCGGCGGATCGGTGGGAGAGTTGGACATCACGCCCTTATCCGTCCCGGGCGCGAAGCGAATCAACCCGTCATCGCCTTCGATTTGCAAGACCTGCCCATCGCCGAGGTAAAACTGAATCACCGGATGGGTCACTTTCACCGTTCCGTCCGGCTGCGGATCGTAGTAATCCGATTTGAACTGATAATTAAGCTGACCCTGGCGATCGAATTGCTTCACCCACGCCCCGGAGCCGGGCTTGATCAATGCGTTGGGGTCGCCGGCATTGGCGGGAAAGCTGTCCGCCGCATTGTTGCCGCCGACCAAACCGCCGTATTTCGGCTGGAAATGAAGATAGGCGGTGAAGGCCCCGGCCAACGCGATCAGCGTCACCAGGATGAGAAGGATTTTTCTCATCGCCACCTTATGCTTCGCCCACGTCCAGCATGCGCAGGACCACCAGGTCCTGAACGTCGATCAGGCCGACCGGGCGGTCCTGGTCGTCCACGACCGGCAATTCGTCGATGCGGTGCTGGCGCATGACGGCCATGGCTTCGCTGGCGAGGGCGTTTTCGGGGATGCGTTTGGGAGAGCGGGTCATCACCTGGCCGATCGGCCGGCTCAGGGCCGTGCCGTCGTTGTCCGTCACCAGCCGGCGAAGATCGCCGTCGGAGAAAATGCCCGAAAGTTTTCCCAAGGCATCGACCAGGACCACCGCGCCGCTGCGCCGCTTGATGCTGCTGACCTGTCGCAGCACCTGCGCGACGGTCAGGTGATCCGATGCCAGGGCAAGGTTCTCGTCCCGCCGGAAGGTCATGGCCTCTTTGACGCGCATGAGTTTGCGTCCGATCTGTCCGGCGGGGTGGAACAGGGCGAAATCCTCGGCGCTGAATTTCCGCAGCTTCATGACGGTCAGCGCCAGCGCATCCCCCAGCGCCATCATGGCGGTGGTGCTGGCGCTGGGCGCCAGGCCGAGCGGGCAAGCCTCTTCGATCTGGCCGATCGCCAGCACCACCTCGGCGCCTCGCCCCAAGCCGCTGGTTCGCGAGGCGGTCATGGCGATCACCGGATGATCCAGTTTTTTCACCAGGCTCAGCAGGCGGAGGATTTCATCGCTTTCGCCGCTGGCGGAAAGAATCAGCACGATATCGCCCCTGCGGATGGAGCCCAGGTCGCCGTGGGCGGCGTCGGAGACGGAGAGGAAATGGCTGGGGGTTCCCGTGCTGGCCAGGGTTGCCGACAATTTCCGGGCC
>JBEKIV010000253.1:0-5942 GCA_050011595.1 Tepidisphaeraceae bacterium | reverse complement strand
GAATACATTCACGGCCGACAGATTCTCGATTCGCGGGGAAATCCGACGATTGAAGTCGACGTGGTCCTGGAGGATGGCGCGCTCGGCCGGGCGGCGATCCCCAGCGGCGCCAGCACCGGCGAGAACGAAGCCGTCGAGCTGCGCGACGACAACAAAAAGGTCTATCTCGGCAAGGGGGTTCTGAAAGCGGTCGAGAACGTCAACGCCAAGATCGCGCCGGAGTTGATCGGATTGGACCCGCGCGACCAGGAGGCGATCGACCAGTTGATGATCGACCTCGACGGCACGGTGAACAAATCCAAGCTGGGCGCCAACGCGATTTTGGGCGTGTCGCTGGCCGTGGCCAAGGCCGCCGCCGAGTTCAGCCAGCTTCCGCTTTATCGCTATCTGGGCGGTCCCGGCGCCAAAACGCTGCCATGTCCGATGATGAACATCCTCAACGGCGGCAGGCACGCGGACAACAACGTGGATTTTCAGGAATTCATGATTCAGCCCTGGGGATTCGACACCTTTTCCGATGCGATGCGCGCCGGCGTTGAAATCTATCACGCGCTGAAGAAGGTGTTGCAGAAGAACAAGCTTTCAACGGCCGTCGGGGACGAAGGCGGTTTCGCGCCCAATCTGAAGGACAACGAGGATGCGCTGAAGGTGATTGGCGAAGCCGTTTCGGCGGCGGGGTATGAACTGGGCAAGCAGGTCTTCATTGCCATCGATCCGGCCGCCAGTGAATTGTGGGACGCTCAGAAAAAGGGATACAAATTCTTCAAGAGCAATCCCGACAAAATCCTTTCCAACGACGAGATGGTGGATTACTGGGCGAAATGGGTGGAGAAGTATCCGATCCGCTCGCTCGAGGACGGGTGTGCCGAGAACGATTGGGACGGTTGGAGAAAGCTGACCGACCGGCTCGGGAAGAAGATTCAGATCGTCGGCGACGACGTGTTCGTCACCAACACCAAATTCCTCGACAAAGGGATAAGAACCGGCACGGCCAACTCGATCCTGGTGAAGGTGAACCAGATCGGCACGCTGAGCGAGACCTTCGAGGCGGTGAACATGGCGATCCGCGCCGGTTATACGGCCGTGATAAGCCATCGCAGCGGTGAAACCGAGGATTCGACGATTTCCGACATCGCGGTGGCGACGAATTGCGGCCAGATCAAGACCGGCGCGCCGGCGCGATCGGATCGCGTCGCGAAATACAATCAGTTGTTACGCATCGAGGAGCAGTTGGGCAAGCAGGCGCTTTACGGCGGCAAGTTGTGGCCTAAATAGCCGCAAATGCCGATCCGTTCTTCGCCGGGCCAAGGATGGCTTTATGGTTGTAAGGTTGGGTGGTGGGGGTAATGCACAGCCCGGGACGCTGCCCTGGGAATCCATCGATTCTCAAGAGGGCAAGGTTCCCACCAATTGGGACGCCCAATCCGGCGGGCAATGGCATCTGGAAACGCCGCCGGGGGATTGGCAGATGGAATCCTTGCCCGAGCCGCCGCAGGGCCTGGGCGATGAAGTTGAGAAGGATAATCTGACGACTCCTTTCGATTTTCCGGAGCCGGAGGTCGAGGATGAGGAAGCATATCCACCGCGCGTCGCGGCCGAGACCGGGGGTTGGACGATCGCGATCCTTTGCATGGGCCTGGGCATCATCGCCGCGTGCCTGGTCATTCCGCAGGCCGATGCCAATCGCCGGCTGGTTTATGAACGTGAAAAATTGCGGTTGGATTTGACGCAGGTGCAGAAGCAGATCGCGGTCAATCACGAATTTCTGTCGGAAATGGAACACGATCCGCAGCTCACCGAGCGCCTGGCCCAGCGGGAAATGCGCGCGGTGCAGCAGGGCGAAGCGATCGTGGATACCAGGCCGGACGCGCGTTCGGCGCAGTCGCCGTCAGCCGATGCCGAGCGGATGTCGCCGTTCAACATCATCAACGTTCCGCCGCCGGCCGCGTTGGCGCCGTACAAGCCGGTGGGGGGGTATTTCTCCTCGCTTTGCCGAAGTCCGCAATCGCACGTCTATCTTCTCGGGGCCGGGATGATTCTGGTGGCGGGCGGATTGGTGCTGGGCGGAGCGCAGGCGCCGCGGTCGGGACTACCCGATTGATTTGGCCAGAGAAAGCGCCTCCGGTTTGGTCGAGATCCGTCCTTCGAGCTGCGCGTCGTAAACCGTATCGAGAATCTGGCGGAATTGGGGACCGGCCGAGAGTCCCGCGGCGATCAGATCGTCGCCGTCGATCAGGGGCGGCGGCGCGACCTCGTGCTTGCTCAACTCGGTCAGGTCCGGCTGCAAATCGGCAATGCGATCGGCGTGCAATCCGATTTTCGCCATCGCATCCATCAGCAATCGCGATTGCGGCGACGTCGCGCGGGCAAGGAAACGTTTTTTCTTTGCCAAAGTCGGCGGCTGGGGTTGCAGCAGCGTCTCGAGGCCGGACAAGATTTCCGCCATCTCGTCCGATTCATCGTTGCTGATTCGCAGGGCCTGCCGCATCGCGCGGACCGAGCCGGAAATTTCGGCTCTCGTCAACAGCGATGATTCTCCACTGGCCTGAATCCGGACACAAAGTGTCGCCGCGGCCAAAGCAAGCCCGACGGTGATCGGGCGTTGGGTGTGCAGGCTGAGGAAAATCGACCGATTGAAGTCCACTCGCTGCGGCACGTTCGGCAGGAATCGGAAGATTTCGCGGCCCAGGCCGAGATTCCAAAGCAACGTCCAAGCAACGTTGCGCGTCGGCGGGGTGAGCATGAGGCGCAGTTCGTCGCCGATGCGTTCCGGGCTGATTCCTTTCACGCGGGTGGCGAGGGAAGTGATGGCCGCGGCGGTGGCGGGTTCGATTTCAAACCCAAACCGGGCGGCAAACCGGACGGCGCGAAGCAGGCGGAGGTGATCTTCGGCGAATCGTTCGCCGGGCAGCCCGATGGCGCGGATCAGGCGGGCCGCCAGATCCTCCCGGCCACCGACATAATCGATGACCCGGTCTTCCAGCGGATCGAGGAACAGGCCGTTAATGGTGAAATCACGCCGCCGGGCGTCTTCCTCCGCGGAGGTGAATCGGACGCTGCTGGGCCGGCGGCCGTCTTCGTATGCCCCATCCGCTCGAAACGTGGCCACCTCAACCACGCTTTTGCCCTCGCGGACCAGGATCACTCCGAATTTCGCCCCGACCGCCTGGGTGGAGGCAAACAGCTCGCGCACGCGGCCGGGCGGGGCGTCGGTGGCGACGTCCCAATCCTTCGCTTCCAGACCGAGCAGCGTGTCCCGCACGCATCCCCCGGCGAAATAGGCGACATGCCCGGCCTCGCGGAGACGCTTGAGCACGGCAACGGCGTCCTGGCGCGTGCAGGGGGGCTTGATGTTCAGCTCGCCGGGATTCATGACGGAGAGGATTCTATCGGAAACGCGACCAGTTTTTGATAGCATATAACGCCCACGGCGATGCCGTGGGGTTTTCCTCGCCGGGAGTTTTTAGCCATGAATCGCTATTTCGGGTTTGTTTTGGCGACATTTCTGGCGGCCACGGGATGCGGCAGTTCCCCGTCGCCTTCAAGTTCAAACGCGGATCAGACGGCGACGCCTTCTGCCGCGCCGGTTGCCGCGCCGGCGACGGATGACTCTTCCATGCCGGCGCCGCCGCCGGGCGCGCTGTACACTTTGCATTGCGCCACCTTTACGGGCCCGACCCACATCGCCGATGCCACGCGAAGCAAGGAGCTGTTGATCCGCAGCACCGGGTCAAAGGATTGGTACATCGTCCACAGCGCCGACGAGAGCGAGCTTTATTTCGGTTTTTACAAGACGTTTGACGACCGCTCGCAGCTTGCGGAATACACGCGGGCGCAAACGGACCGGGCCAGAGTGTCATCGCTGGTGAACCAGGACGGCGACGCCCTTTTTCCCGAGGTGGCCTTCACGTCGATCAACACGCCGGACCCGCCGGCGCCCAAGGAATGGGACTTGGCCAACAATCCCGGATATTGGACGCTCCAGATCGCCAAGTACGTGGGCAGTCCGGAGCGGAAGCAGGCGGCGGTGGATTCGGTGCGGGAATTTCGCGCTCACGGGATCGAGGCCTATTTCCGGCACGGGCCGGCGACCAGCGAGGTTTACATCGGTTCCTGGCCGCGCCAAGCCGTCCGCGAGCAGGATTCCTCCGTCGCCCAAAGCGATGATCCCAACCAGCGGCTGCTGGTGGTCCCCGCATTGCCGCGAGGCGTCGATGCGGACAAAATCTATGATTCCCAAGGCCGCAAGATGAAGGTGGTTATGCCGAACCTTCAGATCGTGGATGAATCACTGAAGCGGGCGACGGAGCAATATCCATATTACTACGTCAACGGCGAGGTGATGGGGAGAAGGACGCAAATGAAAGATCATACCTGGCAAACGATCCCCTGGCCCTCGTATTTGGTGCAGGTTCCGCACGACAATGACGATCAGGATCAACCAGCCCAGAGCGATTCGGATCAGACTGGAACGCCCCATCGGGCGGATACGGGTGATTCGACGCCGACGGTGCCGGGTTTGGGTGGATTGCGGTAGGGGCCGAGCACCGTGAAAATCCTCATTGCCAGCACGAACCGCGGGAAGGTGAGGGAATTTCGCCAGATTCTGGCCGATGGTGGGGTTACTGAATTTACGGATCTCACGGAACACGCCGAACTACCCCTCGTGGAGGAAACGGGAGCGACGTTCCTGGCCAACGCCTGTCTGAAGGCGGGGCAATATGCGCGGTTGCTGAAAATCTGGAGCCTGGCCGATGACAGCGGGCTGGCGGTGGATGCGTTGGACGGCAAGCCGGGCGTTTTCAGCGCCCGGTGGGCGGCGATGCACAAGGCCGGGCAGGGCGATGCGGACAACAACGCGCTATTGCTGCGGCAGCTTGCCGGGCTCCCGGCCGAACGCCGGACTGCCCGCTTCGTGTGTGCCCTGGCCCTGGCCGACCCGCAAGGCAGCGTGGTGCTGACGGCCAGCGACAGCGTCGAAGGCCGGATTTTGACCGAGCCGCGGGGACATGGGGGATTTGGATATGACCCCCTTTTCCTGGTCCAAACCCTGGGAAAGACCACCGGCGAGCTGCCGGCGGAGGAAAAACACCGGATCAGCCATCGCGGAAAAGCCTTGCGGCGGCTGGCGGCGCTGATGGAACGGACGGCTTTGCCCCTTTCGGATGGAACCAATCCGATCTAAAATTGCACGGCAATGAGCCGGATTCTTATAGCGGTGAGCAGTCCTTGGGCGGCGGAGAAGGTGGTTGTGCCGCTGGCGGACCTGGCGCATCGGCTGGAGGCGGAGGTCCTGGTGGTTCACGTCTCGCGTCCCAGCGGCGGGCAGATGCGCGAGCAGGAGCAGGCCGACGGCGAGGCCGCCATCAGCTTTCTGCGCGCCAAGCTCCAGGAGCGGGACGTGGCGGTTCAAACTCTGTTAATGTTCAGTGACGACATCGCCCGGGCGATTTTGAACACCGCGGCCGAGCGCCAAGTCAGCCTGATCGTGCTTGGATTGACCGGGAAGAACATTTTTGCACGCCTTCTGGCGGGGAACGTGCCGGTGGAATTGATTAAGAATACAAAAATCCCCGTTATTCTGTTGCCGCCGGATTGGAACGGCGCTCTGTAGCGGCGCGGCGGAGGCGCTCCGGGCGATTTTTTAGAAAATCCTGTCGCCAATTTTCAAGAATCTCTTTGCGTGATTGAGAATCGCGATATAATTCCCCCCTCGCGCGGAGATTAAAGCCGCATAGCTTACAAACGGAGTCTTAATAAATGGTCAATGGCGATGATTTCATGCCCAAGGAGTGCTTCTTCACGAAGGGGGTTGGGCGACACGCGCAAAAACTCATGAGTTTCGAGTTGGCGCTGCGGGATGCGGGGATCGAAAAGCAAAACCTGGTTCGGGTCTCGTCGATTTACCCCACCAGTTGCAAGATCGTCCCCATGAAAGAGGG
>JBEKIV010000252.1:0-6573 GCA_050011595.1 Tepidisphaeraceae bacterium | reverse complement strand
CGAACAGCACATAGTGAAACGCATAGGTGATCGGATTGACGGTGGTGCCGGTCGAAGCCACGTTCGTCCAGACATCCACGTAACTGTTACCCGGGCCAACTTGTGACTCGAACGTCTGCGTCCCGGTGCCGAGCCCGCTGCCATCGAATTCCTGGTCCAGGCTGCCACTGGTCCCGCCGCCGGGATAAAGCATATTGCCGCTGGAGCCGAGCTGTATGGAATCGATCTCTTCGCCCTGCGGATCGAAAACTGCCGTCAAACTTCCGTCGGTAATAGTCCAGTTGGTGTTGCTGTTCTTGGTGAGGGATACCTGCGCATGGCCGACCGTGCAGGCGGTCCCCAAAGCTGCCGAGACGGCTGCAAAAAGAGCCTTTTGGGCGCGAGACTTCCGTCTGCCTCCGCAGAAGGTACTCATTTCCCGCTCCTCATTTCTAATTCAAGATGTCACAAAAGAACTTCCGCAATTACCAATATTTTCCGCATTTTTACCGCAAAGTCAATGGAAATTCGCGACGCGGATCGACGGGGACCTTCGAATAAATGCAAAAAACGCCTGTTTTGCGTTATCGAGACACGAGGTTCATTGCCAGACGGATAATCCGGCCATGGAGTTCACCGTTCGAAAAACCTCCGGTTTGCTGATCTGGCTGCTGTCACTGGCATTGGCGAGTTGCAGCGGCGAGTCCGTGCCGATGCCGCTGAACACGGGTAAGATCATTACCCCAGCCACACAAACGAGTTGGGACGTCGGCAATCTGCCGATGAATCTGGCGCTTACTCCTGACGGCAAATACGCGCTGGCCAGCGACATGGGATACCGCCAATCGCTCTGGAGCATCCGCATGGCGGATGGACAGGGTGTTTCACATCTGGATTTCAACTATCGCGCCCCGCAGAAGAAGCGGGGCGCGGCGAACGAACCGGCCGGCGAAAGCGCCAAAGCCCCGACCGTTCCGGGATCGGCGCAATCGAACGGCCTGTATTACGGTCTGGCCGTCGGACCCGACCGCATTGCCTACGCCGCCCAGGGGGCTCACGATAGCATCGCGGTTCTGGGCATCGGCGACGATGGAACGCTGACGCTCGAGGATTCCATTAAGACCCGCACGCCTGATTTCCCAGCCGGGATTGCACTGGACGGACGTGGACTGCTTTATGTCGCCAACAACGCTTCCGGCGGCAATGGATTTGATGACCCGACTAAAATCTCGGGAAGCATCGCCATTTACGATCCCGTCAAGAAGACGGAACTCGGTCGATTTACGTTCCGAGACAGCTACGGTGGAACGAGCGATTTCCCGTTCGGCATCGCGGTGCTGTTCAACGGCGACAGGGCATACGTTGCCGCCGAACGAGACGACGCCGTCTATGCTCTGGACACCCGCGATCCAGCGCATCCAACCGTCGTCGCGAAGATTTCCACCGGCGCGCATCCGGTGGCCGTGCTGGTGTCACACGATCAAACCCGGCTGTATGTCGCCAATTCCCTCAGCGACACGATTTCGGTTGTGGATACCGCATCCAACCAAGTGGCCGGTACGATCCTTCTGAGGCCGGACATGGCTCGCGATATCCCCGGCGTTACGCCGACGGCCATGGCGCTTTCGCGGGATGGGGACACGCTTTTCGTCGCTCTGAGCGATATGAACGCCGTCGGCGTGGTCGATGCCGCGGCCATGCAATTGCGCGGATACGTTCCGGTAGGTTGGTATCCCACCGCGTTGGCGGTCATCGACGGGGAGCATCTCCTGGTCGCCAACGCCAAGGGAACCTCGGTCCGCAATCCGAACAACTCTCCAGACCCGTACGACGCAAAGAGGCAGAACCTCTATATCCTGAATGCTATCCATGGCAACGTCTGCACCGTCCGAATCCCCCAGGGAGATGAATTGGCCAAAGCAACCAAACAGGTGCTTGAGGACAACCGGCTGAACGTGCTCACCCATGAGAACTCAAATCCGCTGGCCGACCTCGGCCTGGCGGCGGGGAAGATCACGCATGTTTTCTACATCATCAAGGAGAATCGCACGTACGATCAGGTCCTTGGCGATCTGCCGCAGGGGAACGGCGACAAATCGCTCACGCTTTTTGGCCCGGACGTCACGCCCAACGAGCACGCGCTGGCCGAGCGATTCGTCCTGCTGGATAATTTGTACGCCTGCGGCGAGGTGAGCGGGGACGGCTGGACGTGGAGCACGCAGGGCATGGCCGACGCTTACGTCGAGCGAAACGTCCCCTATCACTATTCCAACCGCGGACGGAAATTTGATTTCGAGGGGCAAAACAACGGATACATCACCGGTGGATTCCCCGCCAAGGACGAAGACGGCAAGCCGCTGACGACGATGCCCTCGCTGCAAAACGGCGCCCCGGCCATCCCGGACGTCGCCAGCACCGGGCACAATCTTTGGGATACGGCTCGCGAAGCGGGGGTTTCCCTGCGGAATTACGGATTTTTTCTGAGCTTCAACGATCGGGTCACGGGTCTGGCGGGAGGCCCGGATAATTATCCCGGCCCGGGCGGTCTGCAACCGCCCGGCCACGATCTGGCCGGCATCAGCGACATCGACTACCGAAGGTTCGATCTCGATTTCCCCGACAGCGATGCGCCGTCCATTGACGCCGGCAAGACCGGCAACGGCAACGCGCTGTTCAAGATGACGGCCTTCGGCCAATACAAAGCCCCCAGCCGATTCACGGAATGGAACCGCGAGTTCCAGATGATGCTGGCGAAATCGCCGGATGGATCGGCCGTCCCGGCGCTGACGATGATTCGTCTGCCCAACGACCACACGACCGGGGCGACGCCGGGCAAGCACACGCCGCGCTCCTACGTCGCCGACAACGATTACGCGCTGGGAGAAATCGTGCAGGCGATCAGCCGCAGCCCGATCTGGCGAAGTTCGGCCATTTTCGTCATCGAGGATGACGCCCAGAGCGGGGCCGATCACGTGGATGCACACCGAACCATCGGATTCATCATCAGTCCGTGGATCAAGGCCAGGAGCGTGGACCACCATTTTTGCAATACGGACAGCATGCTCAAAACGATCGAGTTGATTCTGGGCCTCGGTCCGATGTCGCAATACGACGCCGTTGCCGATCCGATCATGGATTGGGACGGCTCCGGCTCCAATGCCGCGCCGTACGATGCGACCGCCCCCTCGCCGGAGATGATTGCCGAGCGCAACCCCGAGGTGTCGGACCTGAGCGCCGGTGATCCGCGGCGTCAGATGGCGTTGGAATCGGAGAAAATGGATTTCACGCATGCCGACGCCGCCCCGGCGCTGGAGCTTGACCAGATTGTCTGGAAGACGATCAAAGGTCCGGAGTCGGTAATGCCGATCATGCACCGAACCCTGCCCGGCGGAGTTCACCCCGCCGGGGGCGAGGGTGATGATGACGACAATTAACGGTCCGCGCATTCACCATGCCCAGCGCGCATGAAACTGCCGCAGTGCTTGGCGCACTGGGGCGGTAATTCAAAACGAGCCAATGTGGCTGGAGACAATGCCGCCTACGCCTGACACTACACCTGTACGGGGCCGGCGATGAAAGTCATTAAACTTCAATGGGCGATACAGGATTCGTACATATCGCAAAAACGCCCTGAAAAACCAATAGACCCACACCAAGGCGGTGCAGAATCCGGTGCAGTTTTGCCTCCGGTGCCGGGACCAGTACCTCCGGCGTTAATGGAAACCATTGGACATTGGTCGCTGCTTCCATTCCATGCGCAGGCGGCAATTCTTGCAATTATTCGCGCTCTTAGTTGATTGTGGATCGGGGGTAAAGCTGGAGAACTAGGATTCGAGGCTAGTGCTCGCTCATTTCGGTCGGATTGTATTTGGGTGCTAAATGCGCGGTCATCAGAAGTTGTGACGAAATCGCATCGATTTTGTCCTAGACAAATATTGCCTTTGTATTGTCAATGCTGCCCCCAAATTGCCCCCAAAAATCATCGATCAGATTCTTCGCTGCGAAGCAGACCGTTAGGGATTTGCAAGGTGTCGGCGAAGGATAGCCTTTCGAGGCCATTTTTCAGGGCGATTCTCTGCCAAGTTCTCTGCCACGACCTCACGTTGGGCAAACTACATCATCGAGCTTGTTCGTCATATAGCGTGACCGGAAGTTTCTCGAGGCGATGCTGCTCAACGGCACACGCACAGTTCTCTCTCAAACCCTGCCACTCAGATATTTTTTCCGACGTCAAGTCAGCCACCCCGCCTTTAAGCTCTCCGCCCCCTTGGCACAGCCGCACTCGGCCGAGAATATCGACAATTATTTGGGGGATACCCCGCTCCGAGTAATTGTAAAAGACCGAATTGAACTGCTTCAGACGACTCTCCAACGGCCCTGGCAGGAAAGTCGGCACGATGATCGGAATTTCATAACCTTTTGCCCGTTGCGCTGCGTTAACAAGCATTTCGAAAAATCTGCGCTTTTTATCGAGGATTATGCGGTCGCCAAGCATGACAACCTGATCCCTCCGTGACCGGACCTGATTAACGATTACTGCGCCAACACCGATAAGATAGGCCATATCTAGGATAGGAAGCAACTCACCGCAATTGTCATCGCCCGCTATGAACACAAAAACAACGCGTCCGTTATGGCTCCTTATCGCGATTGCGCCGGCAAGCATTTTCTCGAATGCACCGGGCAAACCAACGGCTGCGTCATGCACGGCGGGCGAGCTGCCCGAAAGTGAAATCTGAAATGTATCTACTCCGTCGGCAATCAATGCTGGCGCAAGGTCGTCGTCGATGAGCGTACCGTTGGTTGCGATGATAAGGGATTTGCATTTCCCTCGCGCGCTGCGCAGAATCGCGCGCAAGTGACCGCTGGCAGTGGGCTCTCCACCCGCGAGAGTGAGAATGCCAATCTCAAATCTGCTGGTGAGCTGAGCCAGGACCGCTTCGACCTGCTCAGCAGACGGCAAGGCATTGAACGCATCGTTACCGCCGGCTTGAAACTGATTATAGCAAAAGCCGCAACGAAGATTGCAACGCATGGTTATCTCAAGCCACACGTTGATGACCATGGACTTTCCCCTTGCAATCCCGCAAATTCGAACGAAATGGCTTTAGACTTTCATGCCGCCGCCACCAGTGCTGCACAGCACTGAGGAAGACACTGGACGCGCCGCGCGCTCCGCAGAGGAGAGTTTCAATTTCTTGAGTTCTTGGACAACGCCTGCGGAGTCATCCCCGCGCGCCAAAGCGCCTATCGCCGCCCGCCGCGCATCGGGTTCTGAGAGAGTGCGGATGATTTTAGCCGACCTTTGTTTTTTCTTGCTAGACATACTGGCCTCCATTGAAGTCGAACTCCATTATACGGCAGTAAGGTCGAGTCAATCAAGATTTCAAAGCTGTTCACGCGGTTCTCTATATTGCGACGCAGCCCGTTCAGGCCTCTTTTTAGATGAAGCGGATGCATAACTACGTCGTAGCAAGGTGTTCCACGTCTTTGAGAAATACGGTCTGAGAAGAGCAACGAGTATTTTGCACACAGTCGAACGGTGAGAAAAAGTTCGGAGTCTGTTTTGCCATATTTCACTTCAGCAGAGTACTTAGTTCTTTGGGATGCACCGGCATGTATCTGTGTAACAATCTGGATTCCATCGCCCGAGACGATCTCTGGGCGGTTATCCGTAGGATACTTCTGGCCATCAACCCATACGGAGAGATTGCGATAATCGCGAGAATAGATCGAGAAGATTGACGGTTTGTCCAGCGCGACCGACGACACGTTGATCAAGTGTTGGCTATACGTGATTCGCACCCAAAGCGAATCGCCGTCTTCCTCAAGGAACTCAATTTCGTAATGCATTTCGCGTTGAAGTATGGACTCACGCCGCAAATCATCAACGGCGGCTTGGATATCCACTGGCAAAACAGGTGGCGCGATCAATGGGACACGTGAACGAGAATGGCGGTTGAGGGTGATCTCGGCTGGTGGCGTTCCGCCGTCGGTGTCCTCTAGAACAGTGTTCGCACCGTCGCGTTCAAAGCGCCAGCCGTTCACATTGCTTTTATTGGCTTTGCGCGGCCAATAACGGAGAGACGCTCGGTGCGAGCCATCTACCTGAAGAATGCCGGCGGAATAGCCGTGGCGCCGTGCGTAACTGGGAGGTTCGCCATATTTTCCCATTCCGAACAGCGAGTTTCCCTGCCACTGCCATGACACCTTACCCCCGACCAATGATCTCCCCCGCACGATATTCTTGTGCATGTGGCCGAACAGGTGAACCCCGAATCTACCGGCCGGATTTATCTCGGGGTAAACCTCCTTTGACGAGCGATTGTCAAGCCAATTTCGCCCTTGATGGGTCATCAAAAGACAAAAGTCGTGCTGTGCGATCCATCGCGGGGCATCGCCCACCGGGCTTCCAGTGCAGGCTGCGTTGAATTGTCTGATATCCCACGCCAACTGCCCCCTGTAATCACCTCTGGCCAACTGGAGAAACGTAGTGTTTAGCCCGACAATGCCGACACGAAAGCCCTCCAGTTGCAGCGCCACAGAAAATTCTCCCGGCAGTAATCCCCCTTGAAGTTTCTGCGGTTTCAGCGG
>JBEKIV010000251.1:0-6000 GCA_050011595.1 Tepidisphaeraceae bacterium | reverse complement strand
GTGGCGAAGTCGCATGTCGATGCGATGAGCTTCGCGGCGCACAAGTTCCACGGGCCCAAGGGGGTGGCGGCGCTGTTTGCGCGGCGGGGATTGCGGATTCGGCCGCTGCTGATCGGCGGGCCGCAGGAACGCGGCCGGCGCGGGGGGACGGAAAACGTGCCGGGGATCGTCGGCATGGGAAAAGCCGCGGAATTGGCCAAACAGCATTTGCCCGAGATGGATCGTGTCGCGAATTTTCGGGACCGGCTGGAGCGGGGAATTCTCAAGATCATCGCGGATACCTTCGTCAATGGAGACGTGGAACATCGGTTGCCGAACACGTCGAACATATCGTTTGCGCAAGTTGAGGCGGAGGCGATCCTGCTGCTGCTGAGCGAGTGCGACGTGTGCGCCAGCGCCGGCGCCGCGTGCAGCAGCGGCAGCCTGGAGCCGTCCCACGTTTTGAAGGCGATGAAGATCGAGCCGCGCCTGGCTCACGGAGCGATCCGGTTCAGCCTGTCGCGCATGACGACGGAAGAGGAAATCGATCGCTCGCTGGAGATTCTCCCGTCCGTGATCGCCCGGCTGCGAAAGGTCATGCCGGTGGGGTAGACATCGGATTGGCCCCTTGATTAGAAATCCGTTATCTGCCCGGCCTTGACCGTCGCCGTATCGGACTGGCCGGCTACCGTCACCTTGTAGGTTCCCACGGGCAGGCCGATCTGGAATTCGCCGTAGGCTCCGTAGATTTCCGTCTTGGGGTCGGCGCCGGAAATCGAGACCCGGGTGTTTGATCCCGCATGCACGGAAAGGATTCCGACCGCCAGATTCGTCTGGCTGCGCGATACGACCTTGACCGGCACCCGCACCGTGCAGATCGACACGTCATAGTCGCCCGGAAGCAACTCGATGGAGGAATCTCCATACGCCCCCCCAATTGATTGATCGCTGCTAGGCGTGTAGATATCGATGCGCGTGTTCCCCGGCGATGATCCCTTGGGAAACGTGACCGCCACCTTGCCCAGGCGGCCCTTGGCGTCGGGGATGGGCGCGATGTCGTAGCCCGAGGGGGCTGCGACGGCGATCTGATTGTGCGCGGGGGCGATCTTCTCTACGCCCGGGGCGCCCGGAGAGAGGTTCAGGCCCGTGAGAGGCTGGCCGGTGGACTCAATGTTCTGTAAATAATCCCCCACGGTCACAGTTCCCGTTCCGGCCGGCAGGGAAGCGATGGGGAAGGAAAAGTTGCCGTCGCTGTCGGTGTTGACTTGGTACGACCTGCCGCCGATCTTGAATATCGCCGCTTTGTTGGCCAGGGGTTTGCCGTTCTCGTCGGTTGCCTTGCCGGTGGTCTGTGCTTTGCGGTCGTTCTCCGTTATCGCCTGCCCTTTGAGGCACATAATGCTGCCGAAGATCGTGTCGTAATAGCAATTGACCCAGCAATCTTCGCTGTCCTGGCCCGCGGTGAGCACGACCTGGGGCGTCGTGGTCTGGCTGGCCCATTGGGCATTGGAATTCGAATAGGTGAAGGCGTACATGTCGCTGGGCGTGCCCTCGACGGACTCCACCAACCCGCCCACATTGGTCACCACCGTCTGGGACGTCACCGTCGATTTCGTGGTCGTGACCAGGTCGCTCAGCGTCAGGCCGACGCCGGTATTCGTCGTCGTATCCATCTTCGCGCTGGTGATGTACTTGAACCGGCCGCCGTAAAGCGTCGCGGCGGGGGTTCCGGTGTTAAAGAGAGTCGGGTCGAGGTTGGCCGCATCCACGGCGAGCAGGCGCGTGGGTTGGTTTTGGCTGGGGAGCATCGGGTCCAGAGCGAGTATTTGTGTCGCCGCTGCCTGGCCGACCACGTTGGGCAGGGAGCTGATCGTCTCGCTGGTGACGTTGGCGTAACCCACGCAGGCCAGGGTCACCTTTCCGGTGGAGGGATCGAAGACGTACATGAACAGCACGTCGTGCAGGATCACGAACTGGTCTCCCTTGCCCGGGAAATTCGCCGCATTGGCGGGGATGCCGAAGGATTGCGTCAGGCCGATGGACGTGGAATCGGACTGGGTTGTGCCGGTCGTGGTCTGGTTGGTGGTGACCGTGGTCTCGGTCTCGGCGACGCCGATGACCGCGGCCGCGGCGTCTCCCGCATCCGGAATGGCGGGGGCCAAGGTCTTCGCCAGCGTCACCGTGCTGTTCAAGTCCTCCGTGTCGACGTCTCCCAGCGATTCAGAAAAACCCCAGGTCATGGTCGTCCCGGCGGTGCTGGTTTGCGCGTAGGTGGCGGTGCTCAGCGAGCCGGGAGGCGCGTAGATGATGCTGAGCAGCAGATTGGGCACCACGAACCCGCCGAGTTGCGGCGCAATAATCGGCACCAACTGCATGGCCTGGACGACGGTCCCGGCTTTGTCGGTGACGCTCACCATCTGCACGCCGGCTAACAGCGCGCGAAACGACACCTTCGCGGTATTCCCGTTGACCGTCATCGGCAACGCCTTTGTCGAACCGTCCGCCTGCGGAATCGAAAGCGTCAACGTCGTGCCTTCGGGAATGTTCGACACGGCGATCTCGTACGTCATGTTGAGAGATTTGATTTGCGGCTCATGCATCGGCTGAACGTCGCCGCCATGTCCCACTTCCTTAAACACGGGCAATCCGGCTGGATAGATGTCGGGAAGAGCCCAGACAAAGGTCTTGGTGGCCCCGTTGTAAGTACCGAGCATGATCGTCTGATTGGGAATGTCCTGCGGCGCCGCGGCGTTGAGCTTATTCGCCGCGGCGACAATCGCCTGCTCGCCGGGCGTCTGCTGGGCGCAGGCCCATGCCGTCGATAACGACGCCGCCGTCAAAAAGGCCAGTATCCGCAATTGCGCTGTCACGATTGCCTCCGTTGTGCTTGCCATCAGTCCCAAAGCGAACGCACGTTCCCACGCTGCCCTGAAACAGCAATGATCTGTGCCCGGTTGCCGAGTCAGCCGGCAATTCCCGTATGGGCCTCTGCCCATGACCGTGGTCGGCTAATTCGCGTAGCATACCGTGGGTTGGATTTTTGGCAAAATGTTTTTTTGCGCAGCGGAATCAGCAACCGTCAATTTGCCCGCGCCTGGGCGGAAGGAGCGATCGAATTGCCGGCGGGCGGGTCGAGGTAGAGGGTTCCCCAGGTGTTGGGGCGCAGTTCGGTGCGGGAGGATTTGGGAGCGGACCAGAAGAAATCGGCGGCGTTGGTGAAGTCGCGGACGTGCAGGTTGAAAGCCAACGCCGGCTCGCGGGAGGGATCGTAGCCGTGCAGGGCCGCGGCGGGAATGAAAAGCTCCACGACGTATCGGTCGGGGAGGATTTTTACGGCCTTGTGGATGTCGGGGTCGGGAATGAGATTGTCTTTCAAGGCGTCGCCGTCGCGGTGCCATTGGCCGACGACAGCAGCATCGGCGGAGGCGGGGTCCTTGGGAACGACGAAGAATTGATGGCAATTGACGTCGTAGCTGATCTGGTCGTCGGCGACCGGACGGGTGGAAAGGAACAATTCGATGTTGTCGCGCGTCCACCACCAGGCATTGGCCGGGGCGGTTTCGATGTGCCGGTCGAATACCTGGAGTGCGAGGAAAAGTCCCTGCGGGGTCCAGCCCAGGAAGACATCCGGGGTGCGGACCTGGCGGCGATCGAGACCGACGGTGTGCTCGCGCCGGAGGTTGTCGAGCGGTGCGCAGCCGGTCCAATGACTGAGGTCTCCATCAAGCACGGGCGGATGGGCGAGGAAGGGGACGTGCATGACGGGCTTGACGGCGTAGCTTTCTCGCCAGACGTCGGACTGGGAATCGCTGGGGCTATGGGCATGAATGGAGTCGAGCAAGGGTGCGGTTTGGCGGATGGAATCGACCAGGAGACCGTAGGGCTTGTCGTGGACGTCAACGACGCCGAAGTTGACGTCTTCGCCGTCGCTGCTGCGGCCGGCGGGAGGCTCGTCGCACCATTGGAACCAGTCGGCGCCGACGATGTAGGGGACGCGCGCCAGGCGAGTGGTCATCAGGCGGTATCCGTCGGCGCGGGCCTGCTGGTCGGGAACCTGCGCGCTGAAGCCAACGGTGTCGAGGTTGCCGCTGCGGCCGTCCATGGAATGGAAGGAGTATTCGCTGATGATGATCGGCTGGCCGGAGCGCTGATACATCGTATGGAACATTTCGGCGTCGAGCCGAGCATCGGCGACATAATAGTTGAGGGATTGGGAGTCGGTGTATCCGCGTGAAGCGGCAACGACCTGCTCGGGGGCGAAGCCCTTGAAGCGAACGCCGAGGATCAGGTGATTCGGATCGTACCGCCGCACCAGATCGGTGGTGAAGCGGAAATAGTCCTGGGCCAGATGAGAGAGCCAGGCGGTGCTGAGACGATCATAGGCCCGGGCGGGTTCGCGGGGGAGAACCGGCCAGGATTCGAGTTGGGACCAGTCTTTCAGTTTGGCATCCCAGGCGAGATCGAAATCGTGAAGCTGCGGCCAGACGTAGTGAACGGTTTCGATGACCTGCTGTCGATTTGGATCGCTATTGGGCAGATTGTCGAAATAGGCGCCGGGGCCGGCAAAGCCGTCGCCCCAGTCCAGTTCGTTGTCGAGGAAATAACCGAGGAGATTGCGGTTATCGCGGAGCGGGGGCACCTGAGCTCTGACCGCCTGCTGGGCCATCTGTGCCCAATCGGGGGAATAGAAGCGCTTGGAAGCATCGGTGACCCATGCCCAAAGGTTGAGGTCCTGGCTCATTGGGACATTGAGGTCGTGGAACGCGGGATTGCACCAGGCGCCCAGACCCTTGAAGCCGTAGTCCTGCACGCGCCCCAACGTCGCCCTGGCCCATCGTTCCAGGTCCGCGGCCTGGTAATGGCCATTCCAATCCGTCGAGACGAAATGGATAGAGTCCTTGTCGCGTCCGTCCTGCTCGGGTTGGACGGTCGTGACGGTGTTGAGGAATTCAAGTTTTCCTTCGGGCGAGAGGAACCACCAGACACCGGCCTGATCCTCGGCCAGACGCCAGAATCCGGGATGGCCATGGAGTTGTGCGAATGGGCTTGGGGGGGTGAGTTCAGGGATCGACGTCGGCCGGGTGGCGGGGAGTTGTGCGGTATCGCCGTGGGTGAGATAGGGGTAGCCCATCGACCCGATGAGCAAAGCAATCGCGGCGATGATGAGAATCCGTCTCATGAGCGTCCTTCATCAATAATACGACATTTGGCAGGCAAAGGTTGCGTGGCTGAGCTTGCCACGAGAAAATCCCCACGGCATCCGACCCTGCGGAAATCGGGGTTTTCAGACCCGCAAGGGCGTTCGATTCAACCTGGCTAAAATGACCGGTTTGTGCCCGCCCGAAGGCTATTTCCGGTTTTTAGTCATATCGGCCCGCGTTTGCCAGTGAGTTAAGCGAAAACCCGGTTGCTGGAAGAAACGTAAAAAATTTTGTGGATTGCAGTTACGCTTCAATTACCCAAGTTTTGCGTAATGTTTTTTGTTCATTGGAACGAACGAAGCCGACTGAAGCCGGGAAAATATGCAATGCGATTCCCGATCGTGGGTCAGTTTGAACGATGAAGGGCTTTGGCTTACCAGGCAAGCTCCCAGGGCTTTGTTATGCTTGACGATTGACTTGGGCCGATTACATTACTCCGCTCTTTCCGCGGGGCTTCGGGTGTGTCAAGGTTGAAGCTTTGGCCGCTGCGAGGGCGCAATGCCTATATTGATAGGTCCAGAAGTGGCAGGATTTTTATGGCTCGCGATCTGACGAAAATCCGGAATATTGGAATAGCCGCCCACATCGACGCGGGCAAGACGACGGTTTCCGAGCGCATCCTGTATTACACCGGCAAGATTCACAAGATGGGCGAGGTGCATGAAGGCACGGCGGTGATGGACTTCGACGAGGAGGAACAGAAACGCGGAATCACGATCAATTCAGCGGCGACGACGTGTCCGTGGGACCGGTTCGGCGAGCGGTACACGATCAACCTGATCGACACGCCGGGGCACGTGGATTTCACCGCGGAGGTGGA
>JBEKIV010000250.1:0-6035 GCA_050011595.1 Tepidisphaeraceae bacterium | reverse complement strand
GCCCCTATCAATTTCGGACGGCAGAGAGGCAAGTATCGCCCGAATGTGAGGCTTGAGTGGGGGAACGTCATATCGAGCGGTTTCGTAAACGCGAGACCAGTTTACCTCGAAATAGTTATGCACCAGGACATGCCGCATGCCCGCGATCTTTTTCCACGGTACTGAAGGATTCTGATCCTTCAATGGACTGGAAAGGCGCCATGCGGCTTCGCCAATGATCTGTACGTGACGCAGTATGTGAGAGCGGAGGAGTTTGTTCGCGTCAAATTCGGTCTGCGACGCGGGCGTCGTGTCAATGACTTCGGTTATGCTTTCAAGCATGTCATCCAGCAGCAGGCGGTCGGGTCTCATAGGGGGACCGCCTCCGCCAGGACGTGCTGGCGAAATCGAGGGCGCATGCCATCCTCGTCGATTACGTCCACGCGCCTGCCCAACAAATCGCGTAAATCCATAACCAGTCCGCCATGGTCCAGCAGGGTCCGGCCAGGCTCGAAACGGACAATCAAATCCACGTCCGACGCTTCCGTCGCGTCGCCCCGGGCAACGGAGCCGAAGATGCGAATATCGGATGCTCCATATCGACCCGCGATTTCCAGGATCGCGTCGCGTTTCTGCTGAAGGGTTTGTCGCGTAATCGTCATAGGCCACCGACTGACTAATGATATACTATGTTGAAGCAGCACGGTAAGGTCTACACCGCTTTGGATGCGGCTTGATGTTCAGCCCGCTCAAAGACCCTCACCCCAGCCCTCTCCCGGAGTACCGGACGAGGGGGAAGCACTCACCCCGCATTCGATTCGGCGATCAATAATTCCAATGTCTTTGCCGCCTTTCCCTCGTCCAGGGATTTCCGGGCGATTTCCAAGCCTTCGTTCAAATCCTTGGCCGTTTCCGCGACGACCATCGCGGCGGCGGCGTTGAGCAGGGCGATGTCGCGCTTTGGGCCGGCTTGGCGAGCCAAAACGGAGGTCAATGCTTCGGCGGCCTCTTCGATGGTTGAGATTTGCAAATCCGACAGCCGGGCGTAGGGGATTGCCATATCCTTGGGATCGAGCGTCCAGGTTTGGATATGGCCGTCGCGCAATTCGCTGATGCGGGTGGGGCCGAGGGTGGAGATTTCGTCCAGGCCGTCCTCGGCGTGAACGACCCAGGCGCGCCGGCTGCCAAGCTCGCGCAAGACGGCGGCCAAGCGGTCGGTCAGTTCGGGGGCGAAAACGCCGAGCAATTGGTGCCTGGCCCGGCCGGGATTGGTCAGCGGGCCGAGAAGGTTGAAGACCGAGGGGATGCCCAGGGCCTTGCGAGCGTCGGCGACGTGCTTCATGGCCGGGTGATGCGCCCGTGCGAAGGCGAAGCAGATGTTGGCGCGGTCCAGGCATCGGCGCAAGTGGGCCGGCGGGATATCCAGCTTGAGCCCGAGTTTTTCCAGAACGTCGGCCGCGCCGGAATGGCCGGAGGCGGCGCGATTGCCGTGTTTGACGACTTTGATTCCCGAGCCGGCGGCGATGAGGGCGGCGGCGGTGGAAATGTTGAAGGTATGACGGAGGTCCCCGCCGGTGCCGCAGGTGTCCAGGACGACGGCGATACCTTCGCAGTCGATCGGGACCACTTTTTCCCGCATGACGGTGGAAGCGCCGACCAATTCCTCGACGGTGGTGCCCTTGGCGGCCAGGCCGACCAGCAGGCCGCCGATCTGCGCCTCCGCCGCCTGGCCGGACATGATGTGAATAAAAGCCCTGCGCGCCTCGTCGCGGGTGAGATCTTCGCGCCGACAGAGTTTCAGGAGAATGTCGCGGATGAAAACCATGGTCGGCCGGGGTTATTCAAGGACGGAAGCGCCCGCGGTGGCGGTGGTGACGAAAACACTGGGCTGGCGGTCGAATTTGGCGGTGTAGGTCTTGTGCAGATGGTCGCTGAGTGCCTCGACGGAGCGTGGCTGCACCAGGGCGACGATCGATCCGCCAAATCCGCCGCCCGTCATCCTCGCGCCGTAGACGCCCTTGATTTTGAGCGCCTCTTCCACCAGGAAATCGAGTTCGGCGCAGCTCACTTCGTAATCATCGCGCAGGGATTTGTGGCTGTTGACCATCAACTCCCCGGCGTCGTCGTAGCGCTGCAAGAGGAGCTTCTGGGCCATCTGGATGGTGCGGAGGTTCTCGGAAACGACGTGGCGGCAGCGGCGATAGACCACTTCGCTCATCCGGTCCTTGGCAATCTCGACCTGCTCCATGGTCACGTCGCGCAGGGCTCTAATTTCAGGATGATCGCGCTTGAGAACGGCGACGCCCTCCTCGCATTGGTTTCGCCGCATGGCATATTCGCCGTCGCCCAACTCGTGCCGGACCATGCTGTTGACGATGACCACCCGCAGTTCCTTCTCTTCCAGGGGGACGAATTGCTTGTGGAGATCGCGGCAATCAAGCATCATGGCATGGCCCGCGCGGGCGGCGGTGACGATCATCTGATCCATGATCCCGCAGGGAACCTGGGCATATTCATGCTCGGCCTTCTGGCAGATGAGCGCCAGGCGGTTGGGCTCGATTTCCAGGCCGGACAGAAGCAGGAGGGCGCGGGCGATGGAAACCTCCAGGGCCGCGCTGCTGGAAAGTCCGCCGCCGACGGGCAGGGAATTGCAGATCAGCGCGTCCATGCCCGAGAGGGGTATTCCGGCGGCGATCAATCCGGCGGCGACGCCGCGGGCGTAATTGCCCCACGCCGGCTTTCCGCGCTCGATCTTTTTCTGGAGCGAGAATTCCGCGAATTCGTTGGAATAGATCGTGGAGGCGATCTTGACGATTTCGTCTTTGCGGCTTTGGCAGACGACCTTGATCTCCGGCTCGATGGCCATGGGGAAAACGAAGCCGTCGTTGTAATCCGTGTGTTCGCCGATGAGATTCACGCGTCCTGGGGCACGGACGACGCGAATCTTGGGGCTGGGGCCGAAAAGTTGGGTGAACCGATCCTTGATCTGCTGCAATTCATCCTGCTGCATACCCGCGACTCTAAAACCATCGACAATGGGGGTCAAGGCGGCGGAGCGAAGGGGGCATGGCATTTGAGGCGAATTGGGTGATGCTGGGTCGGCCAATGCAACGCTCAACACTCAACACTCAACGCTCAACATTGAAGTAAAAGAAGGCGATTGACCGGCTTTTCACTTCAACGTTGAGCGTTGAGTGTTGAGTGTTGAGCGTTGCATTAATTCCATTCCCCGCGCGGCGGGAATTTGGGGGCTTGGGCGGCTATACTGCTGAAGTTGTTGAATCAACCAAGGGAGCAGCGAATCATGCCACGGTGGATTGCCCGATTCGTTCCATGGGTGGTTATCCTGCTGGGATCAAGCGTCCTGGGGTCCGAGCCGGCCACCCGGCCGGCGGCGCCGGAGTCGTTCCTGCGGTTCGTGGATGACGGGCATGGCGGTGGATCGCTGCAAACTGCCGATGTCGAGTTCCAAAACGCCAACGGCGTCGCGGTTCATCTGATCGGGGCGGTGCACATCGGCGAGAAGAATTATTACGAATCGCTGAATCGGGAGTTTCGCGGTTATGACGCGGTGTTGTACGAACTGGTCAAATCCAGGGACGTTCCCCCGCCAAGCCCCGGCGAGGGCGACAAGAGCGACGGCGCCATCGGCCAGTTCCAGCGGATTCTCAAGGATTCCCTGAATTTGGATTTCCAACTCGACGACGTGGATTACACGGCCCGGAATTTCGTCCATGCGGACCTGGACAAGGAAACGTTCGAGAAGATGCAGGAAGAACGTGGGGAGACGTTTGAGATGATTTTCCTTCGCACGATGATGAAGGCGATGACCGAACCGCCGGTCCCGGCCGGCGCGGATGCCGAGGACGCCGGCGACGACCTGATCGCGATGCTCACGCATCCGGACATGGAGCGGCAGATCAAGCTGGTCATCGCCCGCCAGTTGGGGACGATCGACCTATCGGCGATGGGACTGGACGGTCCGGGCGGAAGCGTGCTGGTCACGGAGCGCAACAAGGCCGCGCTGAAGGTCCTTTCCGACGTGCTGGGGACGGGCAAGAAGAAGATCGCGATTTTTTACGGCGCGGCCCACATGACCGACATGAGCAAACGCCTGGAAGCGATGGGGTTTTCCCCGGTCGGGACGCGATGGAACGTGGCGTGGGATTTGACGATTCGCCCGGATCAGCCGTCGGCGATGGAAAAGCTGATGCGCGGATTGCTTGACGCGGCGAATGAGAAGAACTAACTGTGAAATCCGAAATCCGAAATCCGAATGACGAATCAAGCCCGAATGACGAATGACCGATTGTCTTGCTTCGTCATTGGGTCATTCGGATTTGATTCGTCATTCGGATTTCGGGTTTCGGATTTTTCCTCATGACTTCCCTCCGCGGCAAATTCATCGTCTTTGACGGCAACGAAGGATGCGGGAAGAGCACGCAGGCCCGGATGCTTCTGGCGGCACTGGAGAAATCCGGCGTTCCGGCAATTCTCGTCCGCGATCCCGGCAGCACGCGAATCGGAGAAATCATCCGAAACATGCTGCTGGACCCCCAAAACACGGACATGTCGATGCGGTGCGAAATGCTGCTGTACATGGCGGCGCGGGCGCAAATGATGAGCCAAATCGTCCAGCCCGCCCTCGAACAGGGGCGTGCCGTCGTCAGCGATCGATTCATCTCCAGCACCCTGGCGTATCAACTCGGCGGGGATGGGCTGACGGAAGCGGACATTCTGGCCGTCGGCCAAGTGGCCATCGACAAGCGCTGGCCGGACATGACGATCATCCTCGATCTGCCCGTTTCCGAGAGCAACGCCCGCGCCCGCCCCAAGTTCACCGCTTTGCCGGACGATCCGATTGGCGGCGCCGAAAAAGATCGCATTGAATTGCGGTCGCTGGAATACCACGAAAAAGTGCGGGAAAATTACCTCCGGCAATCGAAGATCCATCGCGGCAATTATCGCGTCGTGGATGCCGGTCGAGATCCGCAGCAGGTGCATGCGGAGGTGATGCGGTTGCTTTCCTCGCTGAAGCCGGAGCCATGAATCGTCTGAAAGACATATTCGGGCAGGAGGCGGTGATCGCGAATCTGCGTGGGGCGATGTCGGCGGACCGGCTGGCGCACGGGCTGATTTTCGCCGGGCCGGAGGGGGTGGGGAAGGGGACGTGCGCCGCGGCGCTGGCGGGGTTCTTTCTTTGCCAGAAGCCGCAATCGGACGATGCGTGCGGGAAATGCCCCAGTTGCCGCGGCATGGCCGCGGGGATGCATCCGGATTATCACGTGATCACCAAGGAACTGGCCCGGTTGTACGACAAGAGCGGGACCAGCAAGGCGACGCAGTTGTCGATCAACGTGATTCGGCACGACCTGGCCGAACCCGCGGGCCGGAAAACGGTCCTGGGACGTGGAAAAGTGTTTGTCGTGGAGCAGGCGGAACTGATGACGGCGGCCGCCCAGAACGCGCTGCTGAAAACCCTGGAGGAGCCGGCGGGCAGAACGCTGATTGTGCTGCTCACGACGCATGGGAGCGAGCTTTTGCCGACCATCCGCAGCCGTTGTCAGACCATTCGCTTCGCTCCCTTGACGACGGAATTGGTCATCCGGGAACTGCGGCGGCGGGGCGTGGATGCCGCGGCCGCGGCGACGGCGGCGGAATTGGCGGATGGTTCGCTCGGCGTGGCGCTGCGATGGATCGAGGATGGCATGCTCGCCTCGGCCGCGGCCGTGGCTGAATCCGTCGATTCGGCGATTTCGGGCGGGATCAACGATCTGGCCGATCTTCTGCGCAAAAGTGCCGACGCCTACGCGCAAAAGGTCTTGGAGCGGGACGAACTGGCGAGCAAGGATTCGGCCACGCGCAATGGGCTGGGGGTATATCTGGGAATCGCATCGAGGCGAATCCGGCGGCGGCTGGCCGATGCGGACGGGACGGACCGTGCCTGTGCGGCCATCGACGCGATCGTGCGAGCGGAGAGATATCTCGACGCCAACGTGAACCTGGCAATCGTGATGGAGCAGTTGAGCGGCGCGGTTTGAGAAAAGGGGACATTC
>JBEKIV010000249.1:0-6052 GCA_050011595.1 Tepidisphaeraceae bacterium | reverse complement strand
GTTTGCCAGCGAGTTGCCGGCTCTGCGCGCCCTTGGGTGGATCGACTGGGAAATCGACCCCGCCTCGGTTTGGGAATATCTGCAAACGGGCTACATCGCGGCGCCGGCGACGATTTATCGGGGCGTGGGCAAGTTGGCGCCGGGATGCTGGATGCGCTGCGGGATGGAGGGGCCGGCCGCGTTGCACAGGTATTTCGATCCCAATGAAATTCGAACAACGGCGCCGGCCAGCGCGGGAGAAGTGAAGTCGGCGGTGCTGGAGGCGGTGCGGCGGCAGCTCGTGGCGGACGTGCCGGTGGGATGCTTTCTTTCCGGCGGAATCGACAGCAGCGTGATCGCCGCGGCAATGAAAATGGTCGCGGGAGACCGGCCCGTCCTCACGTTTTCCATCGGCTTCGACGATCCGCGTTACGACGAGACGCGCTACGCCGCCCAGGTGGCGGCAAGTCTGGGAACGGAGCATCGGCAATTCACGGTTCGCGTGGATGCGGCCGAAGATTTACCGAAGCTGGCGAAAGTGTTTGGCGAGCCGTTCGGGGATTCCTCGGCGTTGCCGACGCATTATCTCTCCCGCGAAACGCGCCGGCACGTGAAGGTGGCGCTGAGCGGGGACGGGGGAGACGAGTTGTTCGGCGGGTACGACCGCTATCGAGCGATGCGGCTGGGACGGGTCGGGCAGAAGCTGCCCGGTGTTTTAGGCCGGATGGCGGCGGCGCTGCCGGGCGGACATCCGAAATCTTCCCTCGACAAAGCCCGGCGATTCCTGGCGGCGCTGGGCTTGCCGGCGGCTCAGCGATACGCGGCTTATGTCGGGTTGTTCGATGCCGATTCACTTCAGGCGCTTTATCCGACGGAATCGCCGCTGCCGCGGCAGACGGTGGCCGAGGCCTATGCGCTCCTCCAGACGGGGCGAGATCTGGTGCAGGCGGCGCTGGCGACGGATCGCGTGACCTATCTGCCCGGGGATTTGCTGACCAAGTTGGACCGGGCGTCCATGCTGCACGCCCTGGAGGTGCGCTCGCCGTTCATGGATCATGAACTGGTTCGAATGGCGGCCGGACTTTCCACCGCACAATTGCTGGCCGGCGGACCCAAACGGTTGTTGCGCGAGGCGTTCGCCGGGGATTTGCCCAACTTCGTCTTTCGCCGCCGGAAAATGGGATTTGCCCTTCCGATCGGCGATTGGCTGCGCCGATCGTTGCGACCGATGATGGAGGGTTTGCTGGGCGCCGGCGATTCCTTCGCGGCGCGGAACTTCCAGAGACCGGTCCTGCGCAAAATGATCGACGAACACTGCTGCGGCCGGGTGGATCATTCGCAGCGGCTGTACGCCCTGGTCATGTTGGAGCTGTGGTGGAAAGAGCGGGCCGGCGGCGGCTGATCCGGCATCCTCCCGATCTGGTATCCTCCCGGCATGACGAGGGACCCGGCGAAGCGCGGCGGATGGGATCGCCCCCTGGCGATGGCCACGCTGATCGCGGCGGCGGTGCTGATATCCAGAGGAATCCTCATCGCCCATTACCACGGCCCAACGGCCGATGAGAATTATCATCTCTATCGCGGACTGCTGTTTTTGCGGCAGGATTGGCCGCGCATTGATGACGCCCGATGGAACGATCCCCCGCTGGGAGAGGCGCTGACGGCGATTCCCGCGTGGCTGAACGGCGTGCGAATGTCGAATCCGATCTATGCGTCGGCCTGGTCGCGGGACGTGCCGCCGCTGGCCAAGTATTGCTATGTCATGCCGGATTCAATTCGCGTCGAGACGGCGATCTGGAAGTCGATTCTGTTCCTGCCGGCGATCGCGGTGATCTTTGCATGGGTCAGGCGGGCGTATTCGGCGGGATCGGCTTGGCTGGCGGTGGCGATGCTGCTGATCGAACCGACTCTGGCGGCGCACCTGCCCCTGCCGACGCTGGACGGCCTGGGGACGGAGGGAATCGTGATTGGGGCGTGGGCCGCGTGGCGCTTCGTTTGTCAGCCGACCCCCGCGCGGCAATGGACCGCCGCCGCCGCCATGGCGATCGCGCTGCTTCTGAAACACACCGCCCTGCTTCTGCCCGTCGCCGCGTTGCTCATGGGCGCGGTGGCCTGGCTCGGCCCGCGGCAAGCGCCCGGCGAACGATGGGCGAATGCCAAGAAGTTGATCGTGGCCGCGGCGCTAGTGCCGATATTCATCTGGGTCTTGTTGCTCGGAGAGATCAGCGTGCCGCGCGACTTTGCCGACCGGCCCTTCTTCGGCAAAACGGGGTTGGGATCGCATGGCATCCCCGCCGGGCTGTACGTGGAGTCCCTGTGGGAAGCGAGTGTCCACGCCCGGACGGGTCAGGAAAACTACCTGCTGGGCCAATACTCAAGAATGGGATGGTGGTACTATTTTCCCGTCGTCGCCACCTACAAAATCCCCGTTGGCATCGCGGCGGTGATGACGCTGGGACTGGCGTCGCTGATCTGGCTCAAGCCGCGTTACGAAGAGGCGCCGCTGGCGATCTGCGCGGCGCTGGCGACGGGCGCCGCCTTGCTCCAGCACGTTGACATTGGGTTTCGGCATTTCCTGCCGGCACTGGTTTTCTGGTTGATGCTGGCATCACGCGTCGGCAGTTCTCGGCGCTGGATTTGGCCCGCGCTGGCGTGGCTGGCGCTGGGCTGGGCGGCGTTCGACACCGCCCGATGGTCTCCCGATTTTCTCAGCTACGTCAATTTTCCCCGCAATTTCGCCTATCTGGACATCAGCGATAGCAACGTCGATTGGGGCCAGGCCACCAAGGAATTGCGACGGTGGATCGATCGCCGGCCGAATGACGGCCGGCCGATTTACCTCGGATATTTTGGCCGCGCCGATCAGAATTTGTTTGAACAGGTCGGCCCGCGATTGACGCAATATCTCATGGACAGCGGAAGCTGGATATCCCGCACCGCTTCCGCAGAAGCGGGCAAGACGGGCATGCCCACGCACGGCATACTGGTCGTCAGCCCGGTATTGATCACCGCGCAGTTTGATCCGAGCCATCGCTTCGCGCAGTTCAGAAATATTCCACCCGAGCAAGTCGTGGGCCATTGCCTGTTGGTTTACGATTTGGATAAGTTGAGAGGTTCCTATCGGCCAAGCGGGCGATAACGCCGCGCCGCCGGCCAAAACCGGCTTTATCGCGGGCAATTTTACTCTTGGCCCCGGCGGTAAACAGATGATATAGTAAGAGACAGCAAATTTCGTGCCCGGAACGGGCGTGATGCCGATAACGTGCTTGGATTTATGCAGTTAACGCAATCAACATCGATGCGGACGGAGATGCGGCAGCTCCTCACGCCGCGCATGATCCAGAGCATGGAGATTCTCCAACTGCCGCTGATGGCGCTGGAGGAGCGGATCGAGCAGGAATTGCAAAACAATCCCGTTTTGGAGATTCGGGAGAACGAGTTGGAACCCGGCGAGGCCCCGGCCGATGGCCAGGGCGAGGATCATACCCGAAACGAGGATTTCTCCGAGGAGGAGCGGGCGTTGGTCGTCAAGGAGAATTCCAGCCAATCGGAGGATTTCGACCGGCTCACCAAGATCAGCGACTATCTCGAGAACGAGGAATTCGTCACCAACGGCGGCAATTTCCGCCAGGCGGCGACCTACGACGGGGAACGCGACAAGAAACTTGATGCGATGAACAACACCGCCGCCCGCGGGGTGACGCTGGCGGAATATCTGATGGAGCAATGGACGTTCGTCGAATGCCCCCCGGCGGTCCGCAAGGCCGGGGAAATCCTCATCAACTACATCGATGCCGAGGGATATTTCCGCGCCAAGTTCGAGGACGTTCAAAAAGAATCCAAAACCCCGGTGACGATCGAGGATTTGCAAGCCGCCCTGAAGCTGATCCAAACGCTCGAGCCGTCCGGCGTGGGAGCACGGACCTTGCAGGAATGCCTGCTGATTCAGCTCGACGCGCTGGACGACGACGAGGAGTTTTCCCAAAGCCACGATTTCCCGCTGGAGCGGGCATTGATCACCGAACATCTTCACGACCTGGAAATGAACCGCTACCCGCAGATCAGCCGGAAACTCGGCCGGCCGATCGAGGAAATTCAACGCGCCGTCAAGCATCTGTCGCGATTGAATCCGTTCCCCGGCAAACAGATCGGCGGCAACGACGCGCCGCCGATCACGCCCGATGCCCTCATCTATTACGACGAGGACCAGGACACCTACGAGATCGAGATGACCAACGATCCGGCGCCGAACCTGTACATCAGCGGGATGTACCGCAAGATGATCAAGGACCGGTCGCAGGACAAGAAAACCCGCGAATTCCTGTCGAATAACGTCCGCAACGCCCGCTGGCTCATCGAAAGCATCGAGCAGCGCCGCAGCACGATCATGCGCGTGATCCGCGCGGTGGTGGACGCCCAGCGCGATTTCTTCGACAAAGGCCCGGAATTCCTCAAGCCGCTGCCGATGATCCACGTGGCCGATCAATTGGGGATTCACGTCGCCACGGTCTCCCGCGCGGTTTCGGAAAAGTGGATTCAAACCCCCCGCGGCGTGTTTCCATTGCGCCGATTTTTCTCCGGCGGCACCACCAGCTCCGAAGGCGAAGACATGAGCTGGGATGCAGTGAAGGAAAAACTGAAGGCGATCATCGGCAACGAGGACGCGAAGAATCCGCTGAACGACGACGAGATCGTGGAGAAGCTCAAGGCCCAGGGGATCGACCTGGCCCGCCGAACCGTGGCGAAATACCGGAAGATTCTGAATATCCCGACGGCGAGGCAGAGGAAGACGTTTTGAATCTTTAAGTTGCGGCGATTCGCATCGTTCCGTATCGTTTCTGTACAGGACTTTCCATGAGCCAGCTTAACATACACGTGTCCTCGGCGTTTGAGCAGAAGCTTAAACGGTATATGCGGGTTCGCGGCATCAAGACGAAATCGGATGCCGTCCGTACGGCCGTGGATGAGGCATTGCAGGTGGCTCAAAGTTCGCCGACGGTCAATCTTCGAGACCTTGTCGGGGCGGCCAAACACCTGTCTCTCCGCCCCCGGAAAAAATGGCTGAATGAGGACGATCTCTGGGGGTCGGACGGTCATTGATACCTCGGCCGTTTTGTCGCTGTTATTTGAAGAGCCTACCGCCCAATGGATTCTTGAACAGATCGAATCTCACGGCGGGCCACTGCTGATGAGCACCGTGAATCTGGCGGAAACAATGATTTTGCTTCGCAGCCGTCTGCGCGAGGATGCCGATCAAATTGAATCACGGCTTTTGGGTGCCGGGTTGAACTTCATTGCGCCGACTACGGAGCATGCGCGTTTGGCCGCCGCCGCGAGGCTCAAGTTTCCGTTGAATCTTGGAGATTGTTTTGCCTACGCGCTTTCAGCGATTGAGAACCAGCCGATCCTCACACTGGACGACGATTTTCGCCGTTGCGATCGGCCCGTGTTGATTCCACCTCGGATGAAAAGCAACTAGGGGCATATTCGAGCGCGCGGCGGAGGAAAAACTCAAGGCGATCATCCGCAACGAAGACCCGAAAAATCCCCTCAACGACGACGAAATCGTGGAGAAGCTCGAAGCCCAGAGGATCGACCTGGTCCACCGAACGGTTGCGAAATACCGGAAGATTTTGAACATTCCGACGGCGCGGCAGAGGAAGACGTTTTGACGTGATTGTTTATCAGGGCATTCGCCGGCACCGAATTTTTTGCTGTCAGCCGACACTCCCATTACACTAGCAGGGTTGTTATTTCACCGAATTGGAGTGCCGCGATGGCGACGGAGACGCTATTCACGCAGCAGGGACGGATACTGTCACGCCACGTCACTCGATTGGGAAGCGACTTTGGATCGCTCTTCTATCCGGGCGGGAGTGATTCCGTATTTATAACGGGCGATAGCGCAAAGGTCTTGGCTCGCCTTCCTGACGGCGTTTTCCAAACATGTGTGACATCCCCACCATATTGGGCGCTTCGAAATTACAGTATTGAGGGCCAAATCGGATTAGAGAAATCTCTGGATTCGTACCTGAAGAGATTGGTCGCTGTTTTCGAGCAAGTGAGACGCGTC
>JBEKIV010000248.1:0-6073 GCA_050011595.1 Tepidisphaeraceae bacterium | reverse complement strand
AACGCGACGGCCGTCCGGGCTGGAAGGTGATATGGCGAGGCTGGTACGACATCCACCAGATGGTTCTGGGAGCCGAACTATGGCAGGAGCTTCAGCCCCAACGATGTGGGTAAGGATGAGGCAGCGCCGTGGGCGTTCCGGGAAATTGAAATAGTTTCTAGGCTATCGAAGCTGTGCGCCGGGGGGGATCACGGAAATAAGACGGTTGCGCACGCTGTCGGCGTCGGGCTGATCGCCGAGGGATTCGAGCAACGTGAGATAGTGCTTGCCGACGAGGTAATAGGGAGTGGTGTAAACATAGGAAGAGCGCTGGGGCAGGGGCATTCGCGGCCAGACCCGGCTGTAGACCAGTGCGAGGCGTCGAAGATCGTGCTGGGCGCGCAGGACCTTTTCGACGCGCTGCATGGCCTGAAAGACAATCGGGCCGGCGTTCAAGTCGTTGGTTAATACGTCATCGAGGGCGGTCAGCGCCTGATCGCTCTGGTCGATCTTCAGGAGCAGATCGGCCTGGCGGATGCGGACGCCGGCTTTGAGATCGGGGCGCTGGGGAAAGAGTTGGGCGATGCGATCGAGAGCGGCGACTTGGGCGAGGTTGGGCTGAGCGGCAACGGATTTTGTGAGCGTCTGGCAGGCGAAGTCGGGAAAGGATCGAACGAGGAAGTCGCTGACGGCCTGGCTGAAAGCGTCGATCTGGGCGGGGCTAAGCTGGTCTTTTGAGGCGAGATCGGTCAGGGCGACCCAGGCGGGGCGATTGCCGCGAGAGAGATGGACTTGGCGCATGCACAGGTCGAACCTTTGCGAGGGCGGAAGCAAGTCGGCGAGGGTGAGCAAGAGTGCGGAGGCCTGGCGGGCGCCGCGGTCGACGCTCTGGAGGGCGGCGAGGAGGGCGACGTCGGCATCGGTCAGCGATTGGCGGGTCTGGGGATCGAAGATTTCGGCGGACCAGTAGAGGTCTTCCGGATATCGGCCCTGGTCGAAATCCCAAACCGGTTGGCGATTGATTCGGTTGAGCAAACCCACCCAGGCGTGTGCGACGGCGCCGGCCCCCCCGCCGCGGCTGTGACAGATGCAGGCGGGAATGCCGAGCGACTTGGCCACGCCGGTGGCGAAATAGGCCTGCTCGACGCAGACGCCGCCGTATTGGAGGATGTTTTGCAGGGTGTAGGCGTGAGCGGCGATTTTCTTGTCTTCGCCGGAATAAAACGCGGCCTCGTCATAGTTGACGTCGAAATAGATGCCGCCGATCGAATAGTTATTGGCGTATCGGCGGGTGGCCCATTGGATTTCATCGTCGGAGACTTGCAGATCGACCACGTAAGTTTCGAGTTGCCAACAGAGCGATTTGGGGTCGAAACGGAGGGGGCTGCGGGGATTGGTGAAGTAGGCGAATAACTGGGCGGGGCGCTGCGGATCGAATTGAGGCGGGGCATGGTCGCCTTGGCGGGTCGGAGGTTTGTCCCAGACGACGGCCAGGGCGGTGGCGAGGTCCGGATAGTCGTCCAGGTTGGCGGCCTGAGAGCCGCGAAGCAGGCGGAGGATATCGATGACTCTCTGGGGCGGGTCGCGGTTGCTGACGGCGGACATGAGAGTCGGCATCAGGTTTGGCTGGGCGGCGAGCCAGGCGAGGGTTTCCCTTTGTTCCGGGTTCAATTGCCGGATGGCCCCGAAATAGCGGGCGAATTGCCGGCAGGCGGCAAGGGTGACGAGTTTGGATTGGTCCCACTGTGTCGGATCGGCCAGGGCGGCGGCGGCCTGGCGGTCCAGGTCGGCCGCAAGGGCGGAAAGGCCGTCGGAACTGACGGCAGCAACGGTTTGCTGAACCGCGGGGCCGGACGGCGACGGTAACGCGGCCAGGGCGGGACGCGGGAGCATCAGAGCAAGCAGCAGCAACGGCGCAATTCGGCTTGATCGCCCCATCGTGGTGTTCTCCGGAGGCGGGTGCATCATAACGGGCCGCCGGACGGCGCGAAAGGCCGGGGGTAAGAGGCGAATCAGCCACTTTAAGAAGATTACACCTGTTGCCAGCGTGGCGGGGGCTTGTGATAATGATGGGGGTGGGACTCACGGAGGATTTTCGATGCATCCACTGAACATTTCCGAAATGAAATTTGAGGGGTTGATCGACCGTGAGTGGGTGACGGCCAACGGGCTGGGGGGCTACGCCAGTTCGACGCTGTGCGGGCTGAACACGCGGAAATACCACGGTCTGCTGGTGGCGGCGATGTCGCCGCCGGTGCGGCGAATGGTGCTGCTGTCGCACGTGGAGGAGACGGTGTGGACGTCGCACGGGGAGTTTGCGTTGGGGAACAACGAATATCCGGGGACGATTTTTCCGCGGGGTTTTCAATATTTGCGGGCGTTCAACGTGGAGCCGTTCCCGCGCTGGGCGTATCAGGGCGAGGGGTTCACGATCGAGAAATCGTTGCGGCTGCTGCGTGGGGAAAACACGGCATGTCTATCGTATTCGCTGCTGACGGGGGAGAAATCGGTGACGCTGGAGATCAAGGCGTTATTGGCGTTGCGGGGGATTCACGAATTGATGTATCAGTGGAACGGCCGGTTGGCGGCGGAATCGAAGAACGGAGTGGTTCGGATAGCGGCGAGCGCGCGGACGCCGGAGGTTTTCTTCGCGCATGACGGTGAATTCCGGGCCGACGCGCATTGGCATCTGAACACGATTTACCGGCGTGAAGAGGAGCGTGGATACAGCGGGCTGGAGGATTTGTGGAAGCCGGGGAGTTTTCGGTGGACGCTGTCGCCGGGGCAGACGGTGCATCTGGCGTGTTCGACGGAGCCGGTGGAGTTGGCGCGGGTGAAAAGCGATCTGGACCGGGCGCGGGACGATTTCGACCGTCGGACGGCAATCGTGAGTTCGGAGGTGGACGAAGCGATGGACACGCTGTTGCGTGCGGCCGACTCGTTCGTGGTGAGCCTGCCGGGCGAAACGGCGGGGGAGCGTGCGGTTCAGGTGATCACGCAATATCCGTGGTCGCCGCCGAGCGGGCGGACGGCGCTGGTGGGATTCGGGGGCTTGTTCGTGGTTCCGGGGCGGCTGGAAGAGGGACGGGCGCTGCTGCTGGGGCTGGCGGGGCAGATGCGGGAGGGGCTGGTGGCAACGGAATATGCCGAGACGGGCGAGGGGCCGAGCTATTTCGGCGCGGATACATCGCTGTGGTTCATCGACGCGGTGGGCGAATATTTTCGGAGAACGGAGGACGAGAAAACGATCGGCACGTTGTTTGCGGCGGTGGAGAAGATCATAGACACGTACCGGCAGGGAAGCGCTCCGGGGATTTTCTGCGATTCCGACGGGCTGGTGGGGATGCGGTTGGCGGGTGTGGCGGGCTCGTGGATGGATGCACAGGTGGCAAGTTGGATCGTGACGCCGCGGCAGGGCCGGACCGTGGAGTTGAACGCACTGTGGTACAACGCGCTGATGACGGCGAGGCTACTGGCGTTAAAACTGGGGAAGAAGGCGTTGGCGTGGCAGTGGGAGGAACTGGCGCAGCGGGTGCAGGCATCGTTCAACCGGCGGTTCTGGAACGCGAGTTTGGATTGCTGCTACGACGTGGTGGAAGATTACGGATTTGACGCATCGGTTCGGCCGAACCAGATTTTTGCCATCAGCCTGCCGCATGCGGTGCTGGCCGTGGAACGGCACCGGCCGGTGATCCAGAAGGTGATGGAGGAGTTGCTGACGCCGCTGGGGGTGCGGAGCCTTTCGCCGCGTGATCCGGCATTCCAGGGTCATTATGGCGGGAACGTGGTATCGCGAGATCGCGCGCAGCATCAGGGCTCGGCGTACCCGTGGCTGCTGGGGCCGCTGGCGACGGCATACATGAAGGCGTGGGGACGAAGCGAGGAGACGATTTTCAGGATCTCGCAGTGGCTTGGTGCGTGTCTGGACTACATGGCGGGAGACGGGCTGGGCCAGATTTGCGAGTTGTTCGACGGGGAATCGCCGAAGGCGGGACGGGGCGCGGTGGCGTCGGCGCTGGGCACGGCGGAAGTTCTGCGCTGTTACACGCAGGAGATTTTGGGAGTTGCTATGGCGCCGAGGCAGGCGCGGCCGGGACCGTCTGCGTCGCCGGGTACGCCGGTGGGATCGTCAACGCTGGAATAGAAACATCGCGGGGTCGGGGATCTGTCAACGCGGCCGGCAACGTGAGCCGGACGATGAACCAATCCCGCTGTGCGGTCTGGACCTCGATGTGTCCGTTGAGAAGGCGGGCAAGGCGTTGGCAAAGGGACAAACCCAGTCCGCAATGGACGCCGGTATCGGCCCGGGCCTGATCGCCGCGCCAAAATCGCTCGAATAACTGGCCGGCGTCGCCGGGTGCGATTCGGCTGCCGGTGTTGGCCACCTCGATCAACAAGCGGTCTGGGTCCAGGCGTGCGGCGACGCGCAAGGCGCCGGCGTCGTTGGCGTAGGAGACGGCATTGTCGAAAAGATTCTGGAGGATAATCAGCAGTCTTTCGGGATCGGTTTGGATGAAGATGGGGCCTGCGACCTGCCATTGCAGTTGCAGGCCGCGGGCTTGGGCGCGCGGGGCGAACAGGGCCCAGCAGACGTCGAGGAGATCGGCGGCGTCGGCGTTCTGGAGCTTGAGAGAAAGCTGGCCGGCGTCGGCGCGGGCCAGGACCAGGAGGGTTTCGACCATGGCCTGCATGCGTTGGGCGACGTCGCGGCACTTGTCGATGGCGGCGACGTAGGCGGATTCGTCGCGCGGGCGGGAACGGCAGACTTCAAAGGTGGTCAGCAGCGCCGCCAGGGGGGTGCGAAGCTCGTGGGCGACGTCGGCGGTGAAGGCCTTTTCGTGGGCGAAGGCGGATTCCAGACGTGAAAGAAGCCCGTTGAGTTTGTCGATGACGGGCGCAAGCTCGGTTGGCGCGTTGCCGGAGCGAAGGCGAACGGACAAATCATTTTCGCGGAGCCGGTCGATGTCGCCGGCGATGCGTTCGACGGGCCGAACCGCCCTGCCGACGATCCAGACCAGGACCGCACCGCAAACGACGACGGCCAGGCAACACCATGCCGCGAGGAGCCAGCGGAAATTCTGAAGCGTGCGTTGGATGGAGAGGGTATCGCTGGCGACGCTGAGGATGACGGTGCGGGAGCTGCCGGCGTTGGAGGAATTGCCCGTGGCATTGGGCTCGATGGTGGTGGTGAAGGACATGTCGACCATGCGTCCGGGCCGGCCGTCGGGCAGGAGCACGTCGCGATAGCCGATGGCGGCGCCCGCGGGCGGCCTGGGAAGATCGCCATGGCCGAGGGATGGGGAGCGGATGACGATGTCGGGATCGATCCAGGCCTGGAAATAATCGGGATGGTCGGCGGTGACGAACTTGGGCAATTCGTCGGGGGCATAGTCGAAGACGATTTGCTGGCCGTGCTGCTCGGCGGTGGCGGCAACGGCGCGTGCCTCGGTGAGGAGCGACTGATTGTATTCGGATTCCACGGATCGGCGGACGCCGAAATAGAGGGCCAAGCCGAGCAGTCCCAGGACGATGGCGGCGGCGAGGGAGGTGTGAAGGAGCAGGCGGAGGCGAAGGGAGCGGATCATGCCGGCTCCAATTCGGCGAGAAGGTATCCCTGTCCGCGGCGGGTATGGATGAGCCGGGGGCTGTCGGGACGTTCGATTTTTTTGCGGAGAAGGCCAATGTAAACGTCGACGACGTTGCTTTCGGGGGAGGCGTTGAAGTCGTAGACGTGCTGCCAGATGTCCGCGCGGGAAACGATCCTTCCGACATTGTGGGCGAGGAATTCCAGGAGGGCATACTCGCGGCCGCTGAGGTCGACGGGCTTGCCGGCGCGGCGAACGGCGCGGTGAGTGGTGTCAACCTCGAGATCGGCGATGCGGAGGACGGTGGCCTTGGTTTCATACTTGCGGCGGATCATGGCGCGGACGCGGGCGAGCAATTCGGCGAATACAAACGGCTTGACGAGATAATCGTCGGCGCCGAGTTCCAGGCCGTTGATTTTGTCCTGCGGGGTGTCCTTGGCGGTAAGAAACAGGACCATGGAGGGACAGTTGCGCTGGCGAAGCTGGCGAAGGACGGACAGGCCGTCGAC
>JBEKIV010000247.1:0-6085 GCA_050011595.1 Tepidisphaeraceae bacterium | reverse complement strand
CCCGCCAGCGATTTGCTGATCCGCCCAGCGTCGAACGGCATCGGCCGGCCGGATTTGAAAACGGTCGTGCCCTGCAATTTGAGTTCAGTCTTGTCGGGATCGAACGCCGCCGGGCACAATCCCGCGGCGGAGACGATCCGGCCCCAGTTCGGATCGTTTCCGTTCATCGCGCATTTCACCAGCGGCGAATTGGCGATGGCGCGAGCGATGAGCTTGGCATCCGCCGGCGTCTTCGCCTGCCGAACGTCAATGCGGACCACCTTGGTGGCCCCTTCGCCGTCGGCTGCGATCTGGTACGCCAGCGACTGGCATACATCGTTCATCGCCGCGGCAAATGATTCGATCAAACGCCGCGAATTCAGCGCGGGTCCGAGGCCGGAAGCGAGAATCGCCGCCGTGTCGTTGGTACTCGTATGGTCGTCCACGGTGACGGCGTTGAAGCTCGACTCGGCCGCATCAGCCAGGATTCGCCTCAGCAGCGGCGGCGGGGCTTTGGCGTCGGTCGTCAAATATGCCAGCATCGTGGCATGAAGCGCCAGCCGAGGGCCGATCATCCCCGATCCCTTGCATACGCCGGCGACGGTGATCCATTGTTTGCCCGCGCGAAACCGCGTGGCGGCGGATTTTCGCCGCGTATCGGTGGTGAGGATTGCCTGTGCAAATCGCTGTGCGTGAATCACCGTTTTTCCCAGATTGCCGGCGGCCCGGGCGATGCCAAGCCGAATTTTGTCCATCGGCAGGCGACGTCCGATGATCCCGGTGGATGAGGGCAGGATTTGGCCGACGGAGCAGCCGAGGGCGGCGGCGGCAAACCGGCACATGCTCAGGGCGTCGATTTCACCCTGCCGGCCGGTGCAGGCGTTGGCATTCCCGGAATTCACGACGATGCCGCGCAGTTTTCCCGCCGCAACGTGTTCCCGGCCGATTTTAATCGGGGCCGCGAACACCTTGTTGGTCGTGAACACCGCCGCCGCGGCCGCCGGCACGTCGCATGCCAGAATCGCCACGTCCGGCGACGGGGTGGTTTTGAGTCCGGCGTGTGCCGCTCCCGCCTTGAACCCCCGAGGTGAAAGCAGATGGAGGGAATTGTCATTGGTCATTTGTCGCTTGTCATTGGTTTCGCCGATTTCCAATTGTTTTGCAAATGACAAATGACCAATGACCAATGACAAACGACCAACTGACGTCGGCCGTTCAATTATGCTCTCTCAGAAATCTTCCCCGAATTCTCCCGATTTTTCTTGGCCCAGAACTTGCCGCGCTTGCGGCGGATTTCTTCAGAAAGGGGATTGGCGCGAATGAAGGTGGCCGTTTCGTGCAGAAGGCGGAAGAAGGCGGAAAAATCCTCGCCGTAAATAAAGAGCCGGGTCTTGCGGACCTCGCCGGTTTCCCGGTCGCGCTTGCCTTCGGTGAGAACCAGCAGGTGGTTTCGGTTGGGAAGTTCCTTGACCTGGGATGCGTAGGTCCGGGGTCCGACGGAATGGAAGAATTTCTGGAAGAGAATCTTGGGTTCCGGCTTGCCGTTGGCGGACGTGTTTGCACTTGTTTGCGCCGAGGGCTTTGCTTCGATCCGCCGGGAAACCGCGCTGGACGGACGTGCCGGGCGCTTGTCGCGCGTAGAGCCGATGGTGCGAGTTGGTGTGGCCAAGCGGTCTCCTTTGCCAGTAGAACGCCTTACGGGCTGGAAAGTTGCAGAAATCGACGCGGGCCAATGCGTTACGTTCCGGGCAATGCGTTAAATCCGGGCCAATGCATTGGGCCCACGGCAGACGCTCAATTATAGCTTCGCAGGACGCCGATGACCACACCTTGGATTCGGCAGCGGTCGGCATCGACGACCCGCGGTTCCATGCCGCTGTTGGCCGGCTGGAGACGGATCTTGCCGCCGCCTTCACGATAGAACCGCTTGAGCGTCGCCTCACCCGTATCCAGGAGGGCGACGACCTGCTCTCCATTCCGGGCGTTTTCCCGGCGCTCGATGACCACGTAATCGCCGTCGCAGAGATGGTCTTCGATCATCGACTCGCCGCGCACGCGCAGTACGTACACTCCGCTACGGGATTGAAACAACTGTTCCAGGTCGATTTCCTCGCGGTTTTCGATCGCTTCGATGGGCGAGCCGGCGGCAATGTTTCCCAGCATCGGCAGCTTGGTGGAGCGGTTCTCATCGGGAAGCCGTTCCTCGGAGATGATCTCCAGAGACCGGGCCTTGTGCTTGTCGCGCCGAATGACGCGCTTGCGCTCCAGGGCGCCCACGTGCTCGAAAATGGTGACCTTGCTGGTCCCAAGCTGATCGGCCAACTCCTGCATCGTTGGGGCGTACCCGTTCAAATGACGGTAATTACGGATTGCGACAACCACGTCGAGTTGCCTGGGCGTTAGATTCATAATTGCCTTTCCCTATCTTGCCGTATGTTCGGCCTGTGTCTGGGGAGTACATTATCCTAACATAGAGGAGATGTCAAGTGCCGATTGCCGAATGCCGAATGCCAAATGCCAAATGCCGAATGGAAGAGGGTGAGTGGGGCGCGTTCTATCTTTCATTCGGCATTTGGCATTCGGCATTCGGCAATCTCCTCGTCTTGCCCTCGCCGCCCATTGGCCCTACCTTCGGTCTGCCAATGTCCGAGGCGGCGCAATCCATCTTCTGGCTCTGTCAGGTGGCCGGGGCTTCGTTTCTCGGCGGGCTGGTCGGCTCCATCAGCGGATTGGGCGGGGGAATTGTCATCGTGCCCGTGCTCACGCTGTTCATGCATTTGGGCATCGAGCAAGCCATCGCCGCCAGCATCGTGTCCGTCATCGCGGTCTCCAGCGGCGCCGGCTCGGTTTACGTCAAGGACAAAATCACCAACGTGCGCATCGCGATGTTTCTGGAGCTATCCACGGCCGCCGGCGCCTTGGTCGGCGCCGGATACCTCGCCCGAATCGCCAATCCGCAGGTGCTCTACGTTCTGTTCGGCCTGCTGCTGCTCGTCTCGCTGGTGCCGATCTTCGCCAAGCTCGGCGAGGAGCTTCCCCGGCACGTCGAAAACGACCGCCTGGCGTCGTACCTTCGCCTGAACGGCTCCTATTTTGACAAACGCCTTCAACGTGACGTCCAGTACAACGTCACCGGCATCCCCGCGGCGCTGGGCGTGATGTTCGCCGCGGGAATCATCTCCGGCATCCTCGGCATCGGAGCGGGGGTGGTGAAAGTCCTCGCCCACGAAATCGCCATGAAGGTCCCAACCAAGGTCTCGACGGCGACGAGCAACTTCATGATCGGCGTGACCGCCGCCGCCGGCGCGGGCTTTTATCTCCGCCGCGGACTGGTGCTGCCGTTCGTCGTCGTCCCCGTCGCTATATTCGTTCTCATCGGCGCGTTCGTCGGAACCCTGTTCATGGAACGAATGTCCAACTCGATCATCCGGAAGATATTCGCCCTGCTTTTGGCCATCGTGGGCCTGCAAATGCTCCTTCGCGGCTTTCTGGGAGGATTGTGACGTCCCCAACCCACCCATCCCGCCGCCCGACCGTTTCCGATGTCTCCGCGTGGGTCTTGCGCGGCGGCGTCGTCTGCTCGTCGCTCGTCATGCTCGTCGGCATCCTCTTCACGTTCGCCCACGGCACGATGTCGATTCAGAGAATGAAATCGGATGGGTTCGATTATCGTCCCGCAATCATCCTCGAAGGAATCCGCCACGGACAGGGCAAACGGATCATCGAAGCCGGGATTTACCTGCTGGTGTTCACACCCATTTTGCGCGTCTTCGCTTCGTGCGTCCTGTTTGCCTTTCAGGACCGCGACCGGCTTTACGCGATGATTACGTTCGTGGTTCTCCTGCTCACGCTGGCAGGATTGCTTTGGATTGGTTGATGGAGGAATATTGCGGGCATGGCCAAGCACACGGTGGTATTGATTCCCGGCGATGGAATTGGTCCGGAGGTGACGCGCGCCGCCCGGCGAGTGCTGGAGGCGGCGGGGTTTTCCGTGGAATGGGTCGAAATGCCCGCCGGCGCCACGGCCCTGGAACTGGGTTTGGACAACGTGCTGCCGCAGCGCACGCTGGCAGCCGTCGCGGCACATAAGATCGCGCTCAAGGGGCCGATCACCACGCCCGTCGGCAAGGGTTTCAAATCGGTCAACGTCCAGCTTCGACAGAAGCTGGGCCTTTACGCCGCCATCCGCCCGGTGCGGAGTCTTCCGGGAGTGAAGACCCGCTACCAGGGCGTGGACCTGGTCATCGTCCGCGAGAACACGGAGGGTCTTTACAGCGGCATCGAAAACGAAGTCGTGCCCGGCGTCGTGACGAGCATCAAGGTCGCCAGCCGGATGGCCTGCACCCGGATCGCCCGCTATGCCTTCCGCTATGCGACGCGCCGACGCCGCAAAAGCATCACCGTATTCCACAAGGCCAACATCATGAAGATGTCCGATGGGCTGTTCCTCGATTGCGCCCGCCAAATCCATGAGGAGGAATATCCCAACATCGAATATGAGGAACTGATCATTGACGCCGGCTGCATGAGGCTCGTTCAGGACCCCGGTCGCTTCGACGTTTTGCTGATGGAGAACCTGTACGGCGATCTGGTGAGCGATCTATGCGCCGGGCTGGTAGGGGGGCTGGGCGTGGTGCCGGGGAGCAACATCGGCGATGACGCGGCGATTTTCGAGGCGGTTCACGGCTCGGCGCCCGACATCGCCGGCAAGGGGGTGGCCAACCCTCTGGCGCTCATCATGTCCGGGGTCATGATGCTCAACCACCTTCAGGAAACGCTTCTCGCCGAGAAGATCAAGCAGGCCTACGACGCCGTCCTGGCCGAAGGCCAGCACCTCACGCGCGACCTGGGTGGGTCGGCGAGCACGGACGGTTTTGCCGACGCCGTCATCTCCAAATTGGGCCGATAACGCCGGCTGCCTTGCCGTGGTTTTATAGTCCGCGTCGCTGAATTAAGCGGCTACGCGACGCCGGAAGAATCGGTTTGCCAATCCGCCGAGCACTTGGAGCGCATTCGCCGCTCGATTCTCGACTGAAGTCGCTCGATTCTCGACTGAAGTCGCTCGATTCTCGACTGAGTTTTCCCATCATCCATTTGGACGTTTCGGAAAAGGTGAAGCGCCCTCGCCGCAGATCGGCCGCGACTTCGGTGAGGACTTGGCGCAGCTTGCGATCGGCGATCCATGGCGCCAGCGGCGACAGGTTGATCTGCACGCCGTCGTCGGGCCAATGCCGCCAGCCGCCGGGAAGCGTTTGGCCGATGCGGGCGAAGGCCGAGTGCATCACCTTCAAATCAGGTTGTAAGCGGGAAACGGCGACGATCCTCCCGCTGCCGCAAAACCCCCAGAGGACCGGCCGGCCGCGATACAGGCCGTTGTGCCAAGGCAAAAAGTCCCGGGCGAAAAATCGTTCCAGTCCGCCGACCGCCGCCTCCATTTCGGCCGCGGCCTTCTCGCCGGCCCGATCGGCCAAAATCCGCCGAAGATCGCGGCAAAGGCCCTTATCCAAGGGAGACAGGGCGGCGACCTCGCCTGCCGCCGGCTGCTCCCACCGCCCCAGCCAGACGCCCAACGCATAACCCACCCATCGCCTTGCCGTCTCTTGGTTCGCGGCTTGGTTCCTTCGCGCCTCCGCGCACTTTTCCCTCCCCGCCGTCACCCCATACAGTTGGGCGACTATTCGGTCGATTCGCTTTTGCGCGGCGTCGATCGAACGACGCAAGGCCCTAGCGCAGGCCGCATCGCCGTTCCACGGCTCGGGGCGCACAAAATCCGCGCTGGTTTCATCGAAGCAATCGAGCTGTCTTGTCCATTCGATCGCCAGCGCACTCTCGCGGCGCAATTCATCCGGGAACGATCGCGGCACCGGCAACTGCCGCAGATCGCCCACCTGGAAATTCACCGTGGGATTGATCGCCGACAACAGCCCGCACGCCACCGCTGAATTCAATACCCCCAGCATTGCCAGCGGATCATCGGGAAACAACGACGATCCGGCGACGTCGAAAATCGTCCCCGCCTCCAGCCGCCGGGCGCTGAACGATCCGCTGGTCAAATAGGAATACGTGAGTCCCTGCCGTCCGTACCAGGCGCTATTCTTGGCCACCC
>JBEKIV010000246.1:0-6185 GCA_050011595.1 Tepidisphaeraceae bacterium | reverse complement strand
GCCGGATCGATCTCCTCCGCCTTCGAGCACTTCGTGCTCTTCGGCCAGTACGAGGGCCGCGCCCCAATGCTGTACTTCTCCTCCGCGGTGTACGATGCCTTCAATCCGGATATTCTCCCCTTCGTCACCGGAGAGCCGTGCTCAACCGATTACGAGCAGTTCATCATGTACGGCCAGTATGAGTCACGCATCGCGTCGAACTTTTACAACGAGGGGGTTTACCTGGCGGACAATCCCGACGTTGCCGCGGCGGTGAAGGCGGGCATCTTCCCCGACGGTTTCCAGCACTGGTTGGAATATGGCCAGTTTGAAGGCCGGACGGCCGTATAGAGCAGTTTATTTCCGCGAAACGTTCAACGGTTGAGTTTCGTCGCGGCGGCGAATGGCCGCCAGACAAAGGCCAAATGCCGTCGCCAGCAAGATCAGCGACAGCAGCGTCGCAACCGCCAACGTCGGCAAACGCAGCCAGGCGGGATGCAACGTACCCAGGCGGCGCAACGCCGCCAGACTCAGGCTCTCCTGCGAATATCTCGCCACCATCCGGCCGAACTCGTCGAAGAATTCGACCAGAATAAGGAATGCCGGCATGATGAGAACAACGAAATAACCGAGTCGAGTGTGCTGCCAGGCTAACGCCCCGGCGGCCAGGACGGCCAGGAGCCATGGGAGCGCCGGCGCGGCATAGCAGGGCGCGGTGAAGCAGACTCCCCATGCGGTCAGCGATTCGACCGCGTGAACGATCATCTCCGCCAGGACGCAACCGAACAACATGAGGATCGCCGGCGCCGTCCAGGCGAGGCGGAAAACGCTTGAAATTCCCAATCGCTCGCGGCGAAAGAGCCACGCCGCCGGCCAGCCCAACAGGGCGGCGAACAACAGGCCCTGGTAAACCAGGATAAACAGTATTGGCGGAAGGAGAAAACTCCATCCGCCGACCCATAGCCCGCCATCCAGAAAACATTGCCGATAGGCCGTCCACCAAACCAGCCAATGATCCCGTCGCAGCCAAACCAGAAGAGCCGACAACTTCACGCCGTGGGCATGATTGTAAATCGCCTCCTGGATCGGGAACGGCACGCCAAAATGCCGAAAACTGTCGATGACGGCCGGACTGATTTCGGCGGCGACGACGAGGAGGAAGATTGCCGCGGCAGCGCCGGCGTTCGGCCATTTCGTTTCCCGCCGCCAGGCCACCGCCAGCAAACAAAGCAAGACGAATGGGATCAGGGCCAGGTCGGTTGCCTTGGTCAGGATTCCCAGTCCCGTCAGGGCGCCGATGGCGGCGGCGTGCCACCGGAGACGCCGGCCGCCCAGAGCCAAGGTCCAGGCGACGACGATGACGGCCAGCAGAAAGGCCAATGAATCATTGGCCACGCGCGTGGAGTTCAATAAAAGCAACGGCTGTAATCCAGCCCAGAGTCCGATGGCCATCGCGTATGGCCGCTGGCGGCAGGCCCGCGCGGCCCAGGCGAGAATAACCGCCAGCGCGGCGGCCCCGAATCCGACATTCACCAATCGTAGCACCGAGACGGAAGCGGCCAGATGATCGGTTCCCCCCGCCGCGTTGAAAATCGGGAGCATGAGCCAGTAATAAAGGGGCGCCTGCTGGGCCTCATAGAGAGGCGGCGTCGGGCCCGGATGGAACTTCGGCCTGTCGTCGTTGAGCCAGAACTGCGGATAGGGCTGCGCCCCATTACCGATGGTCTGCTTTTCAGCCCACTCCGCTTGCGGATACTCCACCACTTGTTCCATCACGGAAGCCGGCACGTCCGCTTGCTGGAAGACCGGCGAGCGGCCCATTTCGTGGAGATAGGCGATGCGCGCGAAGTGCTGATATTCATCCCACATCTCCATGGGCGGCAGGATGCAGCAAAGAATCACCCCACGGCATAAATACGCCGCCACCAGAGCAAAACTGAACCAGCTCATCGCGTTGCGGTGACCGGGGTTGGAGGGATAGGAGAGCTCAACTGCCTGAGCCACACTCATCAGTTCTCCATCGTCAATTTGGCAAGGAAGAGCTTATTTCTGCGCATCATTGGTTTTGAGGAATACAAACTGCGATCCCTCTTTGCTGGCAATGTAAAGGGGCACGCCTTTGGCCAAATCGACCTTTTTCAAAGCATCGACCGCTTCGGCGGCATTGTGAACGGGGGTGCGGCCGACCTCGGTAATCACGTCGCCTTCCTGCAGGCCTGCCAGGGCGGCGACGGAGTTGCGCTGCACGCTGGTGATCACGGCGCCCGACCTCACGTCGCCCAGGCCAAGGGACCGGGCCGTCTCCGCATCAAGCGTCTTGAGCGTCATGCCCAGCGCTTCGGGGGATTGCGCCTCCTCGTTGGCCGATCCCGGATTCTCGCCGTCATCGCCGTGGCCGAGGATCGCCGCGACATCTTCCGGCTGATCGCCGAGGGTGATCTGGACGTCCTGTTCCTTCTGGTTGCGGAAGACGTGCAGGGTGATGGAGGTGTTCGGGGCCATGTCGGCGACCCTGTTGCGAAGCTGTTGGACGTCGTTCACCGGCTGGCCGTTGAGCGCGGTGATGATGTCGCCGTGATGAAGTTTTCCCGAAGCCGGGAAGTTGGGGAACGTCTCGACGACGAGAACTCCGTTGTTACCCTGATATCCCAGATACTTGGCGACATCGGGCTCGTCGGAGACGCTCCTGATGCTGATGCCGAGCCAGCCGCGAACCACTTTGCCGTGGGATTTGAGGGCGGTGTAGACCTCTTTGGCCTGGTTGGAAGGGATGGCGAATCCGATTCCCTGGAATCCGCCGCTGACGGTTGCGATGGCGGTGTTGATGCCGATGACCTCGCCGTGGATGTTCACCAGCGGCCCGCCGCTGTTGCCGGGGTTGATGGGGGCATCGACCTGGATGAAGTTTTCATAGTCCTGGGATTGAAGGATATCGTTGCGATTGAGTGCGCTGACGATTCCATGGGTCATGGAGCCGACGTAGCCGAAGGGGCTGCCGAAGGCCATGACCCAGTCGCCTTTTTCCAGGTCGTCGCTGTTTCCCCACTTGGCGGGGATGAGGCGGTCGGCGTTGATCTGAACGACGGCGAGATCGCTCTTGGCATCGGCGCCGAGGAGCTTGACGTCGCTGCCGGCGATCCTGCGGCCATCGGCGAGCGTGATCTCCATTTCGCTGGCGCCGCCGGCGACGTGGTTGTTGGTCAGGACGTATCCGTGGCCGTTCTCGGCATCCATGATGACGCCGCTGCCGGTGCCGATTTCATCCAGTCCCTGATCGTCTCCGGAGCCGTCGTCGAAGTTGGGGAGATCGCCGAATCCGTGTTCGCGCAAAAATCGGCGGAATTCGTCGCTGTCTGGAATGCGGGTGTGTGTCTCTTTGATCGTCTTATGGACCTTGATCTTGACGACGGAAGGCTCGACGACTTTGCCGATGTGACGGAAGACGGTGGAAAGGTCCTCGACGGTGGAGAGTTGATCGCGGGTGGACTGGACGTCGGCCTCGGCGCGGGCGAATTCCACGCGCTCCAGAATCGGCCGGCCGCCGAAATAACCCGCCGCGATCGCCGCCAGGCTGAGAACCGCCACCCCGAATCCCGAACGCATCAGTTTCATGAAGAACTCCTTTATCTATTGGTTAGGCAATGGAAAGCTCATTTTCCACTGGATTTTTCGTAATTGTGCTCGGCGGCGGGATATTTCCCGGCGGCGACGAGCCTGACGTATTCCCGAAACGCCTGGAGCATCGGCGTGGCCAGATCGCCGAGGCTGGGCACAAACTTTGGCCGGTGCGAAGTCAGGCCGAGGGCGTCGTGGGTGACGAATACGTACCCATGGCATGCCGGCCCGGCGCCGCAACCGATCACGGGTACGGAGACGGCCTGGACCACGGCGGCCGAAACGTCGGGCGGAACGGCTTCGAGCAAAATCGCCGCGGCCCCCGCGCGCACCAGGCGCGACGACAAGTCAACGATCCGCTCCGCTTCCAGCGGGGTTCGGCCCTGGGTTTTGTATTCCCCGAGCAATCCAATCGACTGCGGGCGCAATCCCACGTGAGCCATCACCGCGATGCCGGCGTCGCAAAGCCTGCGGACCAGCCGCAGGTGGCCTGCGGCCGCCTCTATCTTCACACAGTCGCATCCCGAAAGTTGCAGCATCCCGATCACGTTTTTGACGCCCTGCGCGACCGAGGCTTGGTAGGACCCGAACGGCATGTCCGAGATCAGCAAGCACTTGGGCGCGCCGCGGCGCACGGCGGCGGTCAGTTCGATCAGGAACGCCAGCGGGATGGGAAGAGTGGTTGGATGTCCGAGAATCACGCTGGCGGCCGAGTCGCCGACCAGCAACGCCGGAACCCCCGCCTCCTGCATCAGCCCGGCGGTCGTGTAATCGTAACAGGTGAGGATCGGCACCTTTGCCCCGGCATCCCTGGCCGAGCGCAGATCGGCCATCGTGAATTTGCCCGACGTGTCGGATCGCATGAGACTCCATTATAGTCGGCATTCGGCCGCGTGCCGATAGATGTCGCCCGGAGGCGTTGCTACAATGGGTCCGGGAGTTTAGCGATGCTGGCCACTGCACCTACCGCCCGGCGATGGAGCCTGGAAGAATATTATCGGATGGGCGAATCCGGCTTTTTTCGCGATCAACGCGTGGAATTGATCAGCGGAGAGGTATTGAAAATGTCGCCTCAAGGTAGCGGGCACTTTGCATGCGTTTGTCTCTGCAACGATGCCGTGGGGCGATGTTTTGGGTCGAATCACGTGGTTCGCGTGCAGGGTCCACTGCTGGTTGGCGATGATTCCGAGCCGGAGCCGGACATCGCGGTAGTGCCCGGACAACCGCGGGATTACACCGGCAAATCGCATCCATCTACCGCTTTGCTGGTGATTGAGGTGAGCGATACGTCGTTGGAGTTTGATCGAACGAGCAAGGCTGGTCTCTACTCCAGCGCGGGAATACAGGATTACTGGATCGTCAACCTGACGGACCGCTGTATCGAAGTCTATCGCAACCCTGTTCCCGATGGTTCCGCCCTATTCGGCTTCGGATATGCCGATCGGTCGGTTTATTCCGCTCAAGACCGGGTCAAACCGCTGGCCGCCGCCGGTGAGATCGCCGTGGCCGATATACTCCCGTGATCGGCTGTTCCGCATTTCGTCCGTGGGGCTGCTACAATCCGAAAGTTGAAAGGGTGATCCGTGGGCTGGCAGGACCGTGATTATTCTCGTGGCCAATCGTATGGCTCCAATCCGCTGATGTGGCTGATCAGCGGCTCGGTCCCGCTGTTTGTCGCGTTCGGGATTCGGGTGCGAGCGCACGCTTCGCTGATCATTTTCATTGCGATAACGCTCCTGCTTTCCGACCTCGGGGCACGAAACGCCGTCGTGTCGATGACTATTTTGTTCGGCAGCGTGCTCCTGCATGAATTCGGACATTGCTTTGCGGCGCGTTGGGTCGGCGGGCATGCCGAGGAAATTTTGATGTGGCCCTTGGGCGGCCTGGCCGCGGTTGACCCGCCGCGCCGACCGCTGCCCAGCTTCATCACCACGGCGGCGGGACCGTCGGTCAATCTTGTCATTTGCATCCTCACGGGAACCGCGATTGCCGTGCTGAACCGGACGGCTTCCGCCGTTCCCTGGTTCCCGGTGCGCTATGGCCTGAGGAGCTACATACCGCATGACTGGACGACGTATTATCTATGGTGGATCTTCCTGGTTAACTATGCGCTTCTGCTTTTCAACCTGCTGCTGGTGTTCTATCCGTTCGACGGCGGACGCATGGTCCAGGAAATCCTGTGGGCCATTTTTGGCTATTACAAGTCGATGCGATTTGCCGTGGTGACCGGGATGGTTGGCGCCGTGCTGGTGGCAATGATCGGATTCGCCACGTGGAACCTCATGCTGGTATTGATCGCCATTTTTGGGTTCATGGCTTGCGCGCAGCAAAGGCGGATGCTGCTGGAAATGGGGCCGTACGGATTTGACGAGGTGGACTACGGCCAAATTCTTTTTGACGCGCCGAAGCAACGGAGAATCAGTCTTCGGGCGAAAAAACGGACTCAGCGGGAGGCCATTCGATTGCACGCCGAGCGGCATAAAATTGATCGCATCCTCGCCAAAGTCAGCGCCAAGGGCATGCATTCGCTCACCTGGTGGGAGAAGCGGACGCTGCGGAAAGGGTCCCAGAGGATGAGGTGAAAAGTCGAA
>JBEKIV010000245.1:0-6186 GCA_050011595.1 Tepidisphaeraceae bacterium | reverse complement strand
CAAGGCGGACAAGGACCTGGCGGCCGCCGTGAACGTTGTCGGAAACCACACGTTGATGCTCGGACCGTTTCCCGACTCCGTCCGCCAGACGATCGAACGACTCGGCAAGCCGATATGGAACACCGAAGAGCACGTTTACAACGGCGATGGGCGTTTTTACAAGGACGATTTCGATTGCGCGCTGGGCGCGGTGCACCTGTTCAACGACGATTTCATCTCGCGGGGCGCGACAAAAATTGTCAATTGGTATCTGGCAGGTTCCACCTATGCGATCGAGCCATACGCCGATCAGCCGCCCGCCCTCATCGCCAGGTCGCCGTGGAGCGGGCATTACGCGCTCAAGCCGATCATCTGGTCGTACGCGCATTACGGGCAATTCACCCGCATCGGCTGGAGATACGTCGGCAGCGGATGTTTGGCGCTGGCGGGCGGCGGAACGGTGGTGACGCTCAAGTCCGATGCCGGTGATTACAGCGTGATCGCCGAAACCACCGGCGGCAGAGCCCCACAGCAGGTGACCTTCAAAGTCGGCGCCGGACTGTCGTCGCACGCCCTGTGCGTCTGGCGAACCACGCGCGACGCATACTTCGTGCGGCAGGTGGATGTAACGCCCGATCGGGATGGGACGTTCACCGTGACCTTCGACCCGAACGCCATCTATTCTCTTTCCACCACAACCGGCCAACAAAAGGGAACCTTTGCCGGCGTGCCGGATGAAACGCCATTCCCGTTTCCCTACTTTGAGACTTTTGACCATTATGCCGAGCCGAAGAGGTGGGGCTGCCTGCCGCATTACACTGCCGATGTCTGCGGCGTGTTTGAGATTGCCGAACGTCCCGACGGTCGCGGGAAGTGCCTTCGGCAGGTCGTCGCTCGCAAGGCGCAGAGCTGGGCGCCGGAATGGATGCCCTACACGATCATCGGAGATGCGGGATGGACCGACTATGAGGTCAGCGCGGACGTCTTTTTCGACGACGACGGGTGGGCCGGCGTCATGGGCCGCGTCAGCAACACCGGCAATGGCTGGGACGGCAATCCGGACGGCTATTATGCCCGGCTTTACCCGGACGGCGGCTGCGCGCTTTACGTGGCGAGTTCACGACTCAAGGGGTCGCGCGATCGGCAGCTTGCTGTTGGGGAGGTTGAACCCTGGCGACGGAATCGGTGGCACAGCCTCAAGCTGCGCTTCGAGAAACAGACGATCACGGCGCTCGTCGATAATGTCCGGGTCATCGCGGCACAGGACAACCAGTTCGGCCGCGGCTTGGCAGGCTTGGTGACAGGCGGCGAGGGCAACGCCCGCAACACCGCGCTCTTCGACAATCTGCTCATCAACCGCGTCCACGGCGGCGCGGTTCCTCCAACCGTTTTCGTCCAGGATCGTTCTCCGATCTATCGCCCATAGGTTGATGCATTGCAAACGATTCTGGAAAATCAGGCGCGGTTCTTGATCCAGAGGGATAACTCTTCGACCACTCGCATGACGACGCTGTCCCAATCCCCCATGCGGGGCTGGCGGAATAATCGCATCGACGGATACCAGGGGCTATCCTCTCGCCCCAGCAGCCAACGCCATGGAACAAAGGGCAACAACGTCCAGACCGGCTTGCCCATGGCGCCGGCCAGATGCGCCACCGCGGTGTCCACCGCGATGACCAGGTCCAGATTGGCGATCAGCGCTGCCGTGTCGGCAAAATCCTTCAGTTCCTGCGTCCAATCCACCAGTTCCATGCCCGGCGGCGGAGTCTTGGCTTCGGCGGCCGCCTCGCCTTTCTGGAGGCTGAAGAAGCGCACGCCGGGGATCTGTCCCAGCGGCGCCAAACTCGCCAGATTGATCGAGCGGTTGCGATTGTTCTTGTTGCCTGGGCTTCCCGCCCAGCCCAGGCCCACCTTCACGAGTGGAGCATGTTCGGCCAGCCGGTGTTGCCACCTTCCGGCATCCTCGGCATCGGCGTGCAGATAGGGCACGATATTGGGGATGTTGTCTAAATTCGTCGCGAAAACCCGCGGCAGACTTAGCAAAGGACAGTGCAGATCAAAGGCCGGCAGCGGCTGGCCTCGGACCATGACTTGGCATCTGCCGGCAATCGTCTGGAAGAGCCGCTGAAGTTCGGCCTGGCATTCAATGATGATTTTTCCGCCCCGCTGGGCCGCCAGGGGCAGGTAACGGATGAATTGAAGGGCATCCCCAAAGCCCTGCTCGGCGTGGAGCAGAAGGGTGCGGCCTTCCAACGAGTGGCCGTCCCATTGCGGCTGGGCAAAATTTCGCAGGGGCGGATGGTCCTTGCATTTCCATCGCCATTCATACTCTTCCCAGCCTTCTTGAAAATCTCCCCGCGCCAACAGGGCTACGGAAAGATTGAAGTGGGCTTCGGCGAAGTTGGGGCTGAGGGCGATGGCCCGGCGACAGGCGGCGATGGCCTCGTCGAGTTGTCCTATCTCTATCAGGGCATTGCCGAGATTGTTGTGGGCTTCGACGAAATCAGGCTTGAGCCGAATGGCCTGGCGATAGGCGGCGACCGCCTCGTCGAGTTGCCCCTTGCGTTCCAACGCGACGCCCAGGTTGTAGTGCGTTTGGGCGTATTGGGGGCTGAAGGCGATGGCTTGGCGATAGGTGGCGATGGCCTCATCGAGTTGTCCCGCGTCTATCAGGGCATTGCCCAGGTTGTTGTAATAAGCCACATTGGTTGAACAAATCGCGATCGCCCGCCGGATCAAATTCAGCGCCGCGTCCAACCGGCCCGTCTGTCCCGCCAGCATCCCCAACAGATTCAATGCGTCCGCATGGTTGGGCTGCTGGGCCAGGACCTGGCGGTAAAGCGGCTCGGCCTCCTGCAACCGCCCGGCCTGGTGGTGCTGCAATGCCAGATCAATGGCTTGTTGGATCGTGAGTTGGGCCATGACGCAACCGGGCAATATCCGGTGCGGATTGCTCTTTCGCAACAGACGGCAATGGGTTGCTTGGTCAATTCTTGGGACCCGATGCATTGTGGCATATTGACTGACCGCGACTTTCAAACTCGCATGCGGGATTACCCATGACAGTCGATCATAATTGCGCCCATGGAGGCGTCGCGGCACTCTCGCGTGCTCTAACGATGTTCCCTGGCCGAGAGTTTTCGTGCGATCGCTACGGGGTCGTCGGCTTCGGCTTGCGTCAACGGTTCTAATTTCCAGACGGTCGTCATCCGTACCGGCGCGGCGCCGACGGTTCCCGTGGGGGAAGTGAATTCCAACTCGGTGAATCCGCCTAAGCCGAGGACTTCGGGCGAGGAGTCCGGCTCGGAGTAGAGTTGGGCTTTTTCGCCGGGGACGTAGCCGACGGCGGGCCAGACGCTGCGAATTTCGATCGACAGCAGTTGCCGCCCGAGCACCACCGCGAGCAAGTCGGCGTCTAAGCCGACTTTGCTTTTGGTCTCCGCGGGACGATCCAGGATTAAAATTCCGCCGATGACTTTGGGCGGACCCGGCCACGGTGCAAAACCGAGCCGGCGCAGGGTTTGGCCGGGCTGGCGCGCGAAGATGTTTTTCGTCACGGGAACCTCGGCGATGGACCAGACGGCGGCGGGAAGTTGACCGGCCGCGGGTCCTGCCGGCTCCAGAGAGATTTCCTCGGTCATCTCGGCGCCCCGGGAGGCAAGCGTAAACTGGCGGACAATTCGCGCATCGTAGCCGTGCAACGTCTGTGAGATCAGCCGGACGCCGTTGGATTGGATTTGGCAGTCATAGGGATATTGGTCCGATGCGGGCGGGGGCGGCCAGGCCCGGCCGGTGCGCTGGAGCCATTGGTCTTGCGGCCAGGGCCAACTGATTTCCCCGCCCCAATGGCCCGATTGTCCGGCTTGCGATGTGGGCACGGTGGGATTTTTCCACAAGACGTTGTTGCCGCCCACCATCGCGAATCGCATCAGCCGGCCGCCGATGGAAGGGACCACAATCGCTTCGATCGTACCGTTGGTGATTCGGAGGCTATCGGCGAATTCTCGATAGGCGACGTGCTCGACCCTCACGTTGGTTGCCACGGGCTCTCCTGAATTCTTTGCGGCGCAGCCCGCCAATACGACGAGGCATAAGATTGATTGGGCAGCCCTTATCGCCATGCGCAGCGGCGGCGAGGGCGGCGAATGCTCGTCGAACGGATATCGGCGGATGCGTTGCAATCGCGAGGATTGTATCACGTTTCGGTCGTTTCTCGTGAGTCAACCGCGAGGGCGCATAGCGCGAACTCTGCCCGCAACCCAAAGAATTTCACCGCGAAGACGCGAAGTTGCGCGAAGCCGAACGAAGCTGCGTGATCTCGGAAAATCTTGTCGTAAAAACAAGAAATTGCTGGATATCAACGAGGGACGCGAACAGGGCACAAGCCGCTGTTCCGAAGCCAACCTCCATGCTTTGCAACTTCAAAACGCAACAATGTCACGTCTGTTGTAAACGCAATGCTTGCCGGCGATTCGAGGAAAATGGCGAAGGCACTGGCGGGTACCGGCCGGAGATCAAAAATGACATAAAACGCATGAATTTCGATCAAAACCGAACAAATCGACGCATGTTTATAGGCATTGACCTATATTGACGATATGCTATATTGTTCTCATGTGGGAAGTCGAATACACGGATGAATTCGGCCGCTGGTGGGAAGGGCTGGGCGAGGACGAGCAGGACGCAATCGCCAGGAGCGTAGAGTTGTTGCGGCAGCTTGGCCCTTCGCTAGGCCGCCCGCATGCGGACCGTGTGCAAGGCTCGCGGCACTCGAACATGAAAGAACTTCGCACCCAACACGCCGGCCGTCCGCTTCGGACATTCTTCGCGTTTGATCCACGTCGCTCCGCCATCCTTTTGATTGGCGGCGACAAAACGGGCGATGGTCGCTTTTACGAGCGGATGATCCCTGTGGCCGACGACTTGTACGATATCTACTTGATGGAACTGCGAAAGGAAGGGCTAATCTAATGGCTGGCCGACACGACTGGAACAACCTCATTAAGCGGATGACTCCCCAGCGCCGTGCCCGTATCGAGCAGGGCGTGCGTGAAGACTTGACCGAAATGCTGCTGTCGGAAATCCGGCGGCTCGCCGGGCTGACACAGGAGCAGCTTGCCGCGTCGCTAGGCGTCAAGCAGCCCACGCTTTCCCAACTTGAATCGCAGAACGACATGCAAATCAGCACACTGCGGCGCATCGTTGAGAAGCTTGGCGGCGAATTAGAAATCATCGCCACGCTCCCGACCGGACGTGTGGCCCTGAGCCAATTTAAGGACACCCGGAAATCGCAGCCGGCATAACCTCCGAAAGCTGCACAAAAGCAATGCCGAGTCCGAAGAGGGGAAACAAGCATTGACTGGATCATTGGACTTTCAACTTTATAGACTATAATGATGTTAAGGTTTTGAACGGTACGATAGGGAGGATACTTTTTTTGCCGGTCTCTATATCCGGCGTAAAGTGTCCCATCATAGCAATAATGCGAAAATGTGTTTTTGTCTCTTGGGAAAGGAAATAGAAGATGGGCGCGCAACGAACAACCGTGGAAGATCGAGGCAACCTTCAAGTAATCGTGGTGAACCTCAATGGCAACAACCTTACGATTCAAGACGCTCTACGCACAGTTGATAGCATGATCCGTCGCCATGGGGCTGAGAATCGTGATATGCCATTGGTTACTGGCAAGGGGAAGTCCAAGGCGATCTCGAACGGCAAGGAAAAGGCGGAGACGCAAGTCGATGAAGAGCCCCGACTTTTCGTCGATCCAGCTAAGGATGATCCGGATTCGGCAGACATTACAAGTCAGAATGAGCGCCCAGTTGGTGGTCAAAAAAGGGGTAGACCACGGGTTTCAGGAATTCCTGACCTAGACTTCAACAGCGCCACGCCTACCTTCCGCGAGTTCGCTGAGGAAAAGAAACCGCGGGATCTGTTTGACTGGTATCTTCTTGTCGCTTCGTGGATGAAGAGCCACAAGCAGGTCGAAGAAATCGGTATTGCCCATGTCATCACAGCGAACCAGTACATCGGCTCTGAGTGGAGTTTGCCGCCTGACGACGTGGGACGGCCCTTTCGTGATGGACGACGGCGCGAATATGGATATTTCATCAAGGGTTCGAAGAACGGCATGTCGAAGATTACGAAAATCGGCGAGGACCGAGTCGCACGGATGAATACGGTAGGCGAAGCGCGATGACGTTAAAC
>JBEKIV010000244.1:0-6190 GCA_050011595.1 Tepidisphaeraceae bacterium | reverse complement strand
CGCGATCGCCCCACCCCCGGCATCTCCCGCCGCCGCCACCGCCGCCACCAAGTCCAGCGGCGAAGACCGCAACTCCACAACGTCCGATCGCTCCTGCACCGCTTTAACCTCCGCTCACGGGTGGGATCAATGCCAGTTCGTCCCCGTCGTCCAGGCAGGTGCCGGGCTTGGCAAAGACAAGGTTCACGGCAGCCAAAGTCCGCGGCAGCAAGCCCGCAACCGAAGCAAATCTCTTCCCCACTTCCTCAATCGCATCTGCAACCGTCGCGCCCTCGGCCAACTCCAGCTCTATCTCCGAAACGCCGCTGCGCTCTCGTAAGATCGCGAACATCCTCAGCCGCACTTTCATCGCTCAGTCCCCTATTGGTCGAACTGTGCGTCAAACGCGATCGTTGACGGCATGAAGTCGATCCGCCTCACGAACGCCGCCGCCTCGGTCGCGCCGTGCTCGCGGTCCATCCGGCTATCTTCCCATTCCACGCTCAACGGACCCCGATATCCGACGTCGTTTAACGCCACGATGATCTCCTCAAAATTCACGTCCCCATGGCCAAGACTGCGGAAATCCCAGTAACGCCGCGGATCGGCAAACGTCGTGTGTCCCCCGAAGACGCCCACCGTCCCATCCCCATGCCCCCACCACGCGTCTTTCATGTGAACGTGATAAATCCGCTTGCCGAACGTCCGGATGAATTGGACGTAATCAACCCCCTGATACCCCAGATGCGACGGATCGTAATTGAATCCAAATCGCTTGTGCCCCTTCACCGCATCGATCGCCCGCTGGGCGCTGGCAACGTCAAACGCGATCTCCGTTGGATGAACCTCCAGCCCGAAATTCACGTCCAACTTGTCGAATGCGTCCAGGATCGGCGTCCATCGCCTCGCAAAATCGTCAAAACCCTTCTGCCAATATTTCTGATCCGTCGGTGGAAACGCGTAAATGCTGTGCCAGATACTCGACCCCGTAAATCCGTTGACCACCGCACCAAATCCGGTCGGCGCGGGCGCCGCATCAATGAGCTTCCGGCACGCCTTGGCCGTGTCGATCATTCGCCTGGCCGCCCGCTTCCGCACTCCTTCGGCTTCTCCATCCCCCCACACCTCCGGCGGCAAAATCTGCTTATGCCGCTCGTCGATATGATCGCAAACCGCTTGTCCAACCAGGTGCGCGCTGATCGCAAAAACTCGAAGCCCATACCGCCCCAGAATTTCCCATCTCCCCTTGCAATAGTTCTTGTCCGCCAGGGCCGCCCGCACGTCAAAATGATCCCCCCAACAGGCCAATTCCAGGCCGTCATACCCGAACTTTTTCGCCTTTTGGCAAATCTGCTCGAATTTCAGATCGGCCCATTGCCCGGTGAACAAGGTTACGGGTCGCGCCATGCTTCAATCTCCTTCGCATGTGACGTCGTGATGAGACTATGCCGATCCGCGCTTGTCAAATTCCAAACCGCCCCACCACTGCCGCGCTAAAAACTGGCATCATCCGCCGATACTCTGGTATATTGACGCAGGCCGATCTTCGACCACCGCCGATCGCAACTGGCCTTCGACCGACCCAATTATTTCACTTGGAAAAGAACCTGTATGAGCCCAACAACAATGTTCATCATTGGAATCATTGTTCAACTGGTCATTGCCATTCTTCAAGTCTCGGTTGCCTTCGTTTTCGTTTACCGCTGGCAAAAAAATAGCTGGCGATTTTCCAACCTCATGAACATCCGCGGCCCCCTGGCTCGAGCCTATTGTTCACTCTCGGCCGTCTTGTTCGCCCGCCAACGGCTGGCGGAGGAGACCGATCCCACTCTCGCCGAACACGACCGGGCCAGAATTCAAAAAACCATTTCCGCCGCGCAGGATGAAATCCTCAACTTCAGCATCGAGCACTTCAAAGCCAAATTCTGGATGCGCGGAGTTGAAAACACGCAGCTCGATATTCTCTTCGACAAGCTCAGCAGCACCTGGAAAGCCATCCGCACCGAAAATGAAACCGCCGACGACTCCTTGAATGGCCTCCGCAAGGAAATTCTCCGCTTCGACGCCCTTTGCGGCCTGGAAAATTACAACGGCGGCTTGTGGTCCCACGTCGCCCTGCATACCTGAGCCGGGGCTTCACTTCCCCAAACCGCCCGTCTCTCTCCACAATTTCCAATCCTCCCGCAACGCTTCCGCCATCGACTTGGCCGACGCGTGTAACCAGACCTGCTTCCTCCTTCGCAAATCCCGGCGAATTTCTTCGATCGCCTTCAGCGAACCGAGATGAATATTGGCGGTTTCTCGTCCCATCGCGTGCAGCAGATGGTTCGCCTCCACGGATTTCACCAGGGTGGCCAGCTCAACCCGTCCGCAATCCGGCGCCAGACGGCGAATCAACCATCTTCCCTTAACCCGAATCCAAGGATCGCGGCATCGCACCGCGCGCCCCAGAATCGCCTCGTAAAACAGCTTGCCGGTTAACGCGTTTGCCGCCCAGTACCACGCCGACGGCGTGATCGCCTTCGCCTCCCGCGCGATCGCCGATCCGTGCAATTCGGCCAGCGCGACGATCCGCTGCTTGCCCAGGCTCCCCATTCCCGCGACGCGCCGCACCAGCCGGTAGGGCAGCTTGCGCTGCGGAAGCATCATTTCGATCCCCTTGATCGCGCCGGCCGGCGGGCGATTTCTCAACGCGGGCAGGCCCTGGAGATTGTTCCAGAATTTCGCCGGCTCTTTCAGAGCTTCGGCCGCCAGCGCCCCCAGCCAGTGATGTCTTTCCGCCAGTACAAACGGATCGCCCTCGCCTGAAATTCCCTGCGCATATCCATCCAGGATCGCCCCGCAAACCCCGGCCGGGTCCATGTCCAAACGCGACGACTCCACCGCCAGCATCGCGCTCACAGCCAATCTCACAAGGTCCGCCGGATACGGCAACTTGCACGCTTCGTCAAAATCATTGATCCCCCAAACCAGCCGCCCATCGCCATCCCGCCAGGTTCCGAAATTCTCGACATGCAGATCGCCCACGCCCAGCACGCGCGGCGCATCGGCCAATTCACTGCATATCACCGGAAATAATTGCGACCACCGATAGAACGTCGCCCGCAAAAACGCGAATTCCCCTTCCGCCATCCGACCGTGCTTGATCGCCAGATCTTCTGGCACCATCTTCCCATGCTGCGCCAGGAACTCTTCAAACCGTTCGGTTGCTTTGACAATATTCATTGGCCACAGCCCACGCCAGAATTCGACCCAGCGACCCGCGGATCAGAAATCCGCTTCTCTGTCCAACACCAGCCACGGGCGCGCCGCCCAATCTACGCCTGAGATAAGCATTTTCAAAATGCCGGTTAAAGGAATGAGGATCATCGATATTTCCGGTCCGTTAGCCCCCCGCTCTGCGGGGGTTTCCCTATTTCCACAACCGCCCAGATTCCGCCAGCATAGTCCGCATTTCGTCGGAGACGTTCAATAGCCGTGGGATCGGGAATCGGCATTCCCTCGTCGATGAAACCTTCGATATGCAGTTCAATCGCTTCCCGCGCCATTGCCATCGCCTCATCCATTGTGGACCCGGCCGAAAAACAGCCGGGCAGGTCCGGCACCGTCACCCCATAGTCGCTCTTCTTGCCTTTGTGAATAACAATTGGATATCGCACGGTTACTTCCATTATGTGCATCATACACATTATCAACTACTAGGTGCCGCCAAAGCATCATTGCCACACGCGGCGACCATCCCTACCATACCGCCAATGACCCAAGCCGCCTCCCCCCCAATCTTGCCCGATGCTTCCGGCCATTTCGGCCCCTACGGCGGCGTCTACGTTCCCGAAACTCTCATCGCCGCCCTTCGCCAACTGGAAGCCGAATACGCCAAGGCCAAATCCGATCCGAATTTCCAGCGCGAACTCGACGATTACCTTCGCGATTTCGTCGGCCGCCCCACCGGCCTCTATTTCGCCCGCCGGCTGACGCAACATTTCGGCGGCGCTAAAATCTATCTCAAACGCGAAGATCTGAACCACACCGGCGCCCACAAAATCAACAACACCCTCGGCCAGGCCCTTTTGACTCTTCGGATGGGGAAAAAGCGCGTTATCGCCGAAACCGGCGCGGGCCAGCACGGCGTGGCCGCCGCCACCGCCGCCGCGCTCTTCGGCCTGCAATGCGACGTTTACATGGGCGCCGAAGACATCCGGCGTCAGAGCCTCAACGTCTTCCGCATGCGACTGATGGGCGCGAAAGTGATCGAAGTCACCAGCGGCAGCAAAACGCTGAAGGACGCCACCAACCAAGCCATGCGCGACTGGATGGGCTCCGTTGCCCACACGCATTACATCATCGGCAGCGTCGTCGGGCCTCACCCATTCCCTATGATTGTGCGGGATTTCCAATCCGTCATTGGCCGCGAGGCCCGGCAACAGTGTCTTCAAATCGAGGGCCGGCTGCCCGATTACATCCTGGCTTGCGTCGGCGGAGGCAGCAACGCCGCGGGAATCTTCGCCCCTTTCGCCGCGGATTCTTCCGTGAAACTCATCGGCGTCGAAGCCGGTGGACGCGGCTCCGCCCTCGGCCAGCACGCCGCCGCTCTCTGCGCCGGACGTCCCGGCGTTCTCCACGGCTCCCTCTCCTACGTCCTACAGGACGATGATGGACAGACCGCCGACGTTCACAGCGTCTCGGCCGGCCTGGATTATCCCGGCGTCGGGCCGGAACACGCCTACTGGAAAGACACCGGCCGGGTGCAATACGTCAGCATCACCGATGAGCAGGCCTTGTCGGCCTTTCAGTTGCTCGCGCAGCTCGAAGGCATTCTCCCCGCGTTGGAATCCGCCCATGCTCTGGCGCACCTCCAGCAACTCGCCCCCAGCCTACCGAAGGACAACATCGTCATCGTCAACCTCAGCGGCCGCGGCGACAAGGATTGTCAGGAAGTCGCTCGCCTGAACGGAAAGTAACGCCATTGCGAATCGGCGGATTCTTTCTTTCAAACGCACGGCAACATCTTATGATTCAATTGAAATCGATCATGATTTGACCTCGCTTCCATGCGCAACCTTTCGACCGTTCGCATTTCGATCCAAACCATTACCCTTCCCACGTTTCTGCCCGCGCCGCCGGACAAGAATCCGATGTTTCTTGAAAAGCGCGTATACCAGGGCAGCAGCGGGAAGGTTTATCCGCTGCCCTTCACGGATCGCATCGCCGAAAAACCGGTGGACCGAAAATGGAAAGCCGTGTGGATTGAAAATGAATTTCTGCGCGCGCTCGTGCTGCCTGAAATCGGCGGCCGCATCCACGCGATTCAGGACAAGACCAACGGCTATGATTTGATTTACCGCCAGCACGTCATCAAGCCCGCGCTCGTCGGACTGGCCGGTCCCTGGATTTCCGGCGGCATCGAATTCAATTGGCCGCAGCATCATCGCCCCGCGACGTTTCTGCCGGTGGATTTCCAGATCGAGGAGCATCCGGACGGCTCGAAAACCGTCTGGTGCGGCGACCACGACCCGATGTGCCGCATGAGAGGCATGCACGGCATCTGCCTGCATCCGGGCAAAAGTTACCTTGAGTTGAAAGTGCGCGCCTACAACCGCACGCCCTTCACGCAGACTTTTCTTTGGTGGGCGAACGTCGCCACGCGCGTGCATGAAGCCTATCAAAGTTTTTTCCCGCCCGACGTTTTTTATGTCGCCGATCATGCTCGCCGTTCGATGAGCGAGTATCCGCTGGCGAAGGGATTCTACTACGGCGTGAACTACGGCCGGCGGGGGCGCGACGGCGTGCCGAAGGGCGAAATGCCGGGCCAGTTTGTTCCACCTCACTGCGCCGATTCACATATCCCCAATCGTCCTTCCGCTGTCCCACGTTACGCTCCGAACGACCTCTCGCTTTACGCCAACATCCCGGTCCCGACTTCCTACATGTGCATGGGCAGCAAGGAAGATTTCTTCGGCGGCTACGATTACGCGGCCCAGGCGGGCATCGTTCACGTCGCCAACCACCATATCTCTCCCGGCAAGAAGCAGTGGACGTGGGGCAATCACGACTTCGGTTACGCCTGGGACCGCAACCTCACGGAACCCGACGTCAAAAATGAATTCGGTCCCTACATCGAAATCATGGCCGGCGTCTATACCGACAACCAGCCGGACTTCAGCTTCCTCCAGCCCGGTGAAACCAAATCGTGGAGCCAGTATTGGTATCC
>JBEKIV010000243.1:0-6203 GCA_050011595.1 Tepidisphaeraceae bacterium | reverse complement strand
CCCGGCGGCCAGTCCGACCAGAAACGAGTCCCGGGCGTCATCACCATTCATTGCCTCCAGCGCCGCGGTTGCGGCCAGGATGCTGAAAAATGTCTGAATGGTTTCGAGTTGAAACCCGCCGAAGACCGCGAAATTGAAATTGAGATAGACCAGTGCGAACAGACCGGCGGGCAACGCGGCGTGTGTGCCAATATTCCTTCCAGCGGAGCGCCCCAGCAGAAATGCGCCCGTCAGCGTCATCGCCGCTTGCAGCAGCACGTACGCCGGCCAGCGATCGCCGAACGCGCGCCAGCACGCGCTGGTCATCAATCCAACTGTGGGGAATTTGTTGTCGATCAGCTCGGCGCCGATCCGGCCGCCCTGGCTGACGAGCTTGCCCATGTAGATGAACATCGCCCCGTCGGCATCGAGCGGGCGAACTATAAAGCTGAGCCGGCTGAGCATGGCCGAGACCAGGCACAGGCCGATCAAACATCCCATGGCCCCGCGCGCGCGGTCCCTCCCCCGCTCGGGCGCCGCAGTTCTCTCTGGCAATGCGCAGACCGTCACACGACTGTTATCGGCCTGCGCGGCCTGGGCGTTGATTTCAAAAATTGTTCAGAAAATCAGAAAAGGATCGGCTTGCCGAGCTTCCGCCGGATCACCTGCATCTGGCCCATGTGCATGGCAAAGTGCGACGGCAGCAACTGCACGAGATGCCCCATTGTGGGAATCATGTGTTGCATCCGCTCGGGCGCCGGTTTGTCGAGGTCGGCCGGCTTAAGCGTCTTGACCCATGCGATCGTCGCCGCTCGCATCTTGCTCAGTTGATCCAGCAATTCAGCCTTTGTCCCGAAGAACTTCGGATCGTCCTTCCCGCACGTTTCCTTGGTGACTTTCTTGTCGTACCCCTCGGGCAATTTGTAAGCGCCGATCATCTTCGCTTCCGAGACGGTCAGGTGGCCCAATTGCCAGGCGGCGTGATTCGCTCCGGGACATGGCCGAACGTAAATGTCCGCATCGGAAAAATCGCCGAGCGTTGCCTTCATCATTTCCAGGTTGCGGTTCAGCACGTCGGCGGTGAGTTCCATGGAAGTCATGTCATCTCTCCTGTAGTAAAAGTGGGCACGGGGTTCTTGTACGCGGAATTATATTGCAGCCTCGCGGGAATTGCACCATTGCCGCCACATCTGCCGGTAGGCCTTTTCGACGTTCCGGGCAAATCGCCGGGCATTCATCAGGGGCGAGGCGAGCATCCGCGGGCGCAGGGTTCCGCGAAGCTCCGCCAGGCGGCCGGGCGATTCGGCGAGCGTGACGGCGATCTGGACGTACTGGCGCGGCCGGCGGGCGGCCAGTTCGGGCAGGCCGACGTTCGAGAGAATGCTCTTCCCCCCGCGCCCGACGGCGGTCTGGCCGATGAGGCTCACCACCGGCACGCCCATCCACAGGGCATCGCACGTGGTGATTCCCCCGCCGTAAGGGAAAGGGTCCAGGGCGACGTCGATCCGGCCGTAGGTCTGCACGTACTGGCTCCACGGCTGCTTGGCAAGGAATTCCAACCGGTCCGGCGAGACACCGCCGGCCGCAAACCGCCGCCGCACGGCGACGAGATGCGAACCCGGATAGGAATGGACGATGATGCGCGATCGCGGCACGGCCGCCAGAACCTCCGCCCACAAATCCAACGCCCCCGGCGAGACTTTCGCGAAATTGTTCAGGCATCCGAACGTGACAAACCCATTGGCCTGGCACGGCGGCGGCGCCGGCTCGGGCGCCGGGCCGGCGCAGCCGTAACACCAATACGTTTCCGGCAATCGGATCGTCTGTTCAGAATAGAGCGACAAATCCGAATCCGGCGGATCGAGATAGGGATCGGACAGACGATAGTCCATCGCCTCCAGGCCGGTGCCGGCGCAATATCCCAGGTAGCTCACCTGCACCGGCGCCGGCTTGCGGGCGAAGACCAGCAGCCGATTGTGCGACATGTGAAGCGACAGATCGACCAGAACATCGATCCCATCGGCACGGATGATCTCGGCCAGCTCGTCGTCGGTGCGTACGGCGACGTTTTGCCAAACGTCCGCGTGGGATCGCAAAATCTCCGTGAACGGATCGGGCCGGATGACGCCGGAATAGCAATAGATTTGGAATTCTTTGTGATCGTGCTCGCTCAACAGCGGCAGCAGGTTTTGCCCGACGACGTGCTGGCGAAAATCGGGTGAGACGTAGCCGATCTTCAAGGGTCGATCCGGCGAGCGTTCGTTGCCGTGGGGCCGGATGAGATGCCGTAGCGGGCGGGCGTGCATTTCGTTCCAGCGCCGCTGTTGCCGCGCCAGCTCCGGCGGATCGTATCCGGCGTGAAACGAGAGGAGATAGACCAGATTGCTGTGGACCGCGGCACTTTCCGGCTGAATCTCCATGGCCTTTTCGCACCAGTCCAGCGCTTCATCCATCAATCCCTGCTCCTTGAACGCGACGCCGAGGTTATTGGCCGCCTCGATGGATTGGGCGTCCAGCTCCAGGACCCGGCGATAGGCCGCGATCGCGCCGTCCAGGTCGGGCTTGGCCAGCAGCGCCCGGCCGAGGCACGCGAAGGCGCCCAGGTCTTGCGGCAACAGTTCGACGGCCCGGCGGTAGGCATCGGCGGCCTCGTCCCACCGCCCAAGGTGGTAAAACCCATCGCCGATCGACATTTGCGTCCCGGCGTGATCGGGCCGGGCCTTGGCGACTTGCAGGTGGACCGCCAGGGCTTGTTCACGCTGGCCGTGGCGATCGAGCGCATTGGCCAGATTGATTTGCGCATCCGTCAGGCCGGGATTGATGGCCACGGCCTTGCGATAGGCGGCGATGGCCAAATCCAGATCGCCCTTGGAAAACAGCGCGTTGCCGACGTTGTTGTACGCCTCGGGGAATTCCGGGCGCAGCTCCAGGGCGGTGGCCAGCGCGGCCAGGGAGGGTTCGATCTGCCCGCCGCCGTAGAGCGCCGCGCCGAGGGCGTTGTGAATTTCGGCATCTTCGGGCCGGCGATCGGCGGCGGCGCGATAGGCTTCGATCGCCTCGTCCCATCGCTCCAGCTTGCTCAGGGCGTTTCCAAGGTTGACGTGCGCATCGGTCAAATCGGGACTGATTTCCAGGGCCAGGCGGTAGGCCGCGGCCGCCTCCTCGGTCCGGCCGAGCCGTTCCAGCACGACGCCCTGGTTGGTGCGGTATTCCGCCGCCAGCGGATCGGCCTCGACGGCCCGCTCGATCCAATTCAGGGCCTTCTCTTGCTCGCCGCGCTCCGAACAAATCAGGCCGAGCAAATGCAGGGCCTGGGCATTTTCCGGTTGATGCGCCAGCGCCTGGGTGCAAAACGCCTCGGCGCCGGCGGGGTCTTGGGCGCGATGACAATTCATCGCCGCCTCGATGGCCTGTTGCACCGAAAACTCTGTCATGTGATATGCCGGGCCGGGGAAAACAGGATCGTTTGCTGCACGAGCTTGCGAATCGTTGTGCCTTGGACGAGGATCGAGAAGCAGACGACGCCGTAGGTGACGGCCACGATCAGGTCTCGCCCCGGTCCTTCCGGCAGGGAAAGGGCCATGGCCACGGCCAGCCCGCCGCGAAGGCCGCCCCAGATGAGGATCGAGACCGTTCCCCAGCCGATCCGAGGTATGAACGGCAACACCGTCGCCGTTCGCGCCAGCAGAACGATGGGGATGGCGATGATCGCCGCCAGAAAATGCCGCGGGGTATACGGCATGACCAGGACCTCCGCGCCCATCAGAACGAACAACACCGCGTTGAGCACCTCGTCGATCAGTTCCCAGAACCGTTCCAGATCGACGTTGACCTGCTCGGACATGCGGAACAATCTGCCGCGGTTGCCGATCAAGAGTCCGGCAACGACGACGGCGATGGGCGCCGACATATTCAGCGCCGACGCCAGGGAATAGGTCCCCATCACCAGCGCCAGCGTGAGAAGGACTTCAACCTGAAAATTGCGGGCCTGCTTGAGAAGATGATAAATGAACAACCCCGTGCAGAACCCCAGGACGGCGCCGCCGACCGCCTCCTGGGCCAGCATGCGGCCGACGCCGAGGAGGGTGATTCCGCCGGGGGCGGCGGCGGCGTGCAGAATGGTCAGAAACAGCACCACCCCGACGCCGTCGTTCAGCAGCGATTCCGACGAAACCACGGTGTCGATCGCCTTGCCGGCGCCGGCCTGGCGCGTCACCGCCACCACCGCCACCGGGTCCGTCGGTGAAATCAGCGCGCCGAACAACAGGCAGCCGAGCCATGGCAGGGGCATTCCGATCAGGCCAAGCCCCCAGTGCGCCAGTCCCGCGACGAGGAACATCGACGCCGCCGTTCCCAACGTGGCCAGGACCGTGGTAATCTTCCATTGGCGCCTTAGTTCGTCCAGGTCCACGGTCAACGCGCCGGCAAAGAGCAGAAAGCCCAGCATCCAGGTCAGAAGGGCATCGCCAAATTGGATGTGCTGGAGGAATTGGCGGGCGGCCGTGCGAACGCCAAGCCCAAGTTCGCCCAGTGCAATCAGCGCCAGCGAAAGCAGCAAGGCGATCAGCATGACGCCCACGCTGGCGTGCAGACGCATGTAGCGGTGGTTGAAATAGCTCAACAACGCCGTCAAAGTCAGCAGGATCGCTATGACGTCGAAGAGCTTCATTGATCGCAAAAGATATAGAGGCCGGCCCAATGAAAAAAGCCCATTGCATCCAAGGCGGGTTGATTCTTACGATGCTGCTGATGTTTGCACAAGGCCAATCGGCATCGGCGGGCAATCCCGACGCCCCGGGTGCAGGGCAAAACCCATTCTGGGTTTACATCGGCACCAAGACCCGCCCTCCGGGCAATAGCAAGGGCATTTATCTCTATCGGCTCGACGCCGCTTCGGGCGCCTTGGCGGAACAGGGTCTGGCTGCGCAAATCGACGACCCCGGCTGGCAGGTCATCACCCGGGACGGGAAATTCCTCTACACCTGCGCCACGTCCGATAACCACCGCACGTCCATCGCCGCCGCCTATCGCATCGACCGCCAAACCGGCGCGCTGAGCTTGCTCAATCAGCAGGCTACCAAGGGCCAGGATACCACGCACATCGACGTGGACCCGGCCGGCTCCTGCGCGGTGGCGGCGAATTACAATTCCGGCGACGTGTCGGTGATGCCGATCGATCCGGACGGTTCGCTCGAGCCGCCTTCGGCGGTAATCAAGCACACCGGTTCCAGCGTCAACCCGGATCGTCAGCGGCATGCGTATCCGCATTCCTGCAACTTCGATCCCAGCGGCAAATTCGTGCTCGTGCCGGATCTGGGCGTGGACAAGGTGTACGTCTACCGCTTCGACCCCTCGTCGCGTTCGCTTTCGCCCGGCGATCCTCCGACCGTTTCCGTTCCCCCCGGTTCCGGGCCGCGACATCTCTCCTTCCATCCCAACGCACCAGTCGCCTACCTCATCAACGAAATGGGTGGCACGGTGATCGTCTATGCCTGGGATGCCGCCCACGGCCGGCTTCGGACCCTGCAAACCGTCTCGACTCTTCCCCCGGATTACAAGGGCAATAACACCTCCGCCGAGGTCCGCATTCACCCCAACGGCAGATTCCTGTACGCCTCCAATCGCGGCCCGAACGACCTGGCGATCTTTGCCGTCGATCCCGCCGATGGGACGTTGAAACTTCTGGGATTCGAATCGACCCGCGGCAAAGGGCCTCGCGATTTCGCCCTGGACCCCACCGGCGGTTTCCTTTTCGCCGCCAACCAGGATTCCGATACGGTCACGGTTTTCCGCGTCAGCGCCGACACCGGCTTGCTGTCCTACACCGGCCAGGCGCTGTCCGTGCCGACGCCGATTTGCGTGAAGTTTCTGGCGGTGGGGAAATAAACGCCTCCCGCAAGCGTCGTCTCTTAAGGGGACACGACCCTTTACATAAAGGGTCGTGTCCCCTTAAGTTCTTGACGCATTTGAAAGAGCGAAGTAGCATTTGACTGCCTATCCGGGAGCCAAATGCCGTCCACGAATCCCCAGGTATCGGCGCACATCTGCCCGAATTGTCATTCGGACGACGCACGTTCGCTGTCAATGGTTTATCAGCAGGGATCGTCAACACACTCCTTCGGGGCGCTGGTTGCCGGCAACGGAATCGCGGGCATCGCGGGCGATATGGTGTCGCAAACGAATCTGTCATTGCGGGCCGCACCACCAAAAAAGAAATCGGAGTT
>JBEKIV010000242.1:0-6209 GCA_050011595.1 Tepidisphaeraceae bacterium | reverse complement strand
CTGGGCGGTGGAAGGGAGCCATGAGGCTTCATCGGAAATTTGAATGGGATCGGCGAAAGGCCAAGCTGAATATCCGCCGTCATAGGGTGTCTTTTGACGAGGCGGCCACGGTGCTCGCCGAGGAGAACGGCGATATCCATTTGATCGAGGAGTACGACGATGAGCACAGCGACGAGGAAGACCGGTATCGGACCATCGGCTCGCACCCGCAAGACCGAGGAATCGTTTTGTGCATTTCCTGGACGGAGCGCGAGGATGAAGAAGGTTCGACCACCCGAATCCTCAGCGCGCGCCGCGACACCCTGGGAGCGGAAACGATATGCCGCGCAGATTCAAAGACGGAATCGTTCGTAAAGCCGCCGACCAGATTCCGCCGGCGACGAAGGCGGATCTCGCTCGTCTTCGCCGGACAATGGTTCGTTCCGATGCCGAGGCTCGCCGAAACGGCGGCGATGTTTCGGTGAGCGAGCCGCGCCGACTCATCCGCGATGCCAACGGCAGAATTGTGAAGCCGCCCCCGGGCAGAATTCGCTCCGCCATCCTGGCTGAATTGGGCCGCCGGCAAATGAGCCGCTATCGACTCTGGAAGATCGCCCGTAAAGATTGCCCCACATTGACGCAGTCCGCGGTTTACGAATTCCTCCGCGGAGTTCGGCAACTCGGACTCGGATACGTCGAGGCATTGCTTTGGGCCTTGAATCTCCGCGTGGTAACCATGTCGGAGAAACCCAGGTCCTGATTTGGCCCGCCCGCAATCCAAATCAGCCGGTGACGTCTAAACTCGTTCCCGTCGGCAGCGGGTGCGCCAGATTGTCTTGAGCGTCCTGAACGGCCGCCTTGAAGTCGCTCTGGAATTGCAGAGGGGTTATCCCCGCGGACTTCAACGCGATTTGAAATGCCAACTGGGTGGCCGGGCTGGAAGATGCCGGCGCGGCAGGGCCTTTCCCGGAAAAAATATTCTTCAAAAGACTGGCGATGGAATCTTCCACGATCTGGTTTGGATCTTTCGTGGACCCGCTCGCCTTCGCCGCCTGCAACGCGGCGAGGACGGTCTGTTGTATCTGGCTGTACAGGGCCGACCCGCCGGCTTGCAGATTGCCGCCGGCGGTGGTTGACCCGGTCGCGGCCGGCGCCGACGCCTTTGCAGCCGCCTGACTGGTTTTCTGCTTGGCGATCCCTTGCAGGAATTGCGTCAGGCTGGAGCCGGCGCTGATACTGGGGATTGCCATCATTGGATCGGCCTCTTCACGCGCCGGAAAGTCAAGTCGAAACCGCGAGTACGCGTCGTTTGCGCCCGGCCGTTTTCGCATCTATCGGACTTGGGGCTTACACGAGGCCAATAAAAACTCGAGGCTCCGTTATCGGACGTGGATCCAAAGGGATAATGCGTCGACCACTCGCGTGATGACGCTGTCCCAATCCCCGATGCAGGGCTGGCGGAATAACCGCATCGATGGATACCAAGGACTGTCCTGGCGCTCCAGCAGCCAGCGCCAGGCGGGAACATAGGGCAGCAGCGTCCAGACCGGCTTGCCCATGGCGCCGGCAAGATGCACGACGGCCGTGTCCACCGCGATGACCAAATCCAGATTGGCGATCAACGCGGCGGTGTCGGCAAAATCCTTCAGCTCCGCCGTCCAATCGACCAGTTCCATGCCCGCTGGCGGAGTCTTGGTTTCCGCGGCCGCCGCGCCTTTCTGGAGGCTGAAGAAGCGCGCGCCGGGCATCTGTCCCAACGCGGCCAACCTTGCCAGCTTGATCGAGCGGTTGCGATCGTTCTTGTGGGTTGGATTTCCCGCCCATGCCAAGCCCACCTTCACGAGTGGAGCATGTTCGGCCAGCCGATGTTGCCACCTTCCGGCGTCTTCGGCATCGGCGTGCAGATAGGGCACGTCTTTGGGAACATTGGCTAAATTCGTCCCGAAAACCCGCGGCAGACTTAGCAAAGGACAGTGAAAATCAAAGGCCGGCAGGGGCTGGCCTCGGGCCACAATTTGGCAACTCCCGGCGATCGTCTGAAAGAGCCGTTGGAGTTCGGCCTGACATTCAATAATGATTTCCCCGCCGCGCTGCGCCGCCAGGGGCAGGTAGCGGATGAATTGAATGGCATCCCCCAAGCCCTGCTCGGCGTGGAGCAGAAGGGTGCGGCCTTCCAACGGGCAGCCGTCCCATTGCGGCTGAGCGAAGTCTCGCGGGGGCGGAAGGTCCTTGCATTTCCATCGCCATTCATATTCTTCCCCGCCTCGTTGAAAGTCCCCTTGCGCCAGCAGGGCCAAAGAAAGATTCTTGTGGGCTTCGGCGAAATTGGGACTGAGGGCGATGGCCTGGCGATAGACGGGGACCGCCTCTTCGAGTTGTCCTTTATCCCTCAGGGCATTGCCGAGATTGTTGTGGGCTTCGGGCAAGTTGGGATTGAGGGCAATGGCCCGGCGATAGGCGGCGATGGCCTCATCGAGTTCTCCTTTATCGGTCAGAACATTGCCGAGATTGCTGTAGGCTTCGGGGTAGTTGGGGTTGAGGACGATGGCTCGACGGATCAATTCCACCGCGACGTCATTCCGTCCGACCTGAAAGGAAATCACTCCCAGGTTGTGCATTGCATCGGCATGCTCCGGCTGGCGGGCCAGGACCTGCCGGTAAAGCTGCTCGGCCTCGTGCAACCGCCCGGCTCGGTGGTGCCGCAATGCCAGATCGAAGGCTTGTTGGATCGTGAGTTGGGCCATGCCGTCAACGGGCAATATCCGGTGCGGATTACTCTTTCGCAACAGACGGTAATGAATTGCGCATCGGGAACGTATCGCCGCGCAGCAACGATCCCCAGACGGCGGCGGCGGTTTCGATCGAGAAATGGTCTTCCACGCGACGGCGGCCGGCCGCGCCCAGGGCTTGGCGCTTGGGTGCATCGCCGGCCAATGCGGCGATTGTTTCGGACCATTCGGTTGGATTTTCGGGAAGGAATCCGGTTTCGTTTGGCCGGACGATTTCGCGGTTGGCGCCGACGGGGCTGGCGATGACGGGCAAGCCCGTGGCCATGTACTGGACGATTTTGAATCCGCATTTGCCGAGGGTCCAGCGATCCTCCGGGGTGGGGGCGATGCCGATGTCGCCGCGGCACAGGGCGGCGGATTCGGTCTGGACCGACCAGGGAACGTGTTCGGTCGATAGAGGAGGATCGGGCAGCGGAACGTCGGCGATGGTGATGAGGCGGAGGCCGGGGACGCGGCGGGCGGCTTGGGCGAGCGTGGGAACGAATTGGCTGAGATAGGGCAGGGTGGATTTGCTGCCGATCCAGACCAGCGTGGGGCGATCGGTGGCGGCGTGGATTTTGAGCTGGTAATGGCCGGGATCGACGACGGTGGGCAGAACGGTCGTGGCGGCGCCTTGGCAACGGAAGAGATCGGCCAGATATTCGTTGCCGGCCACGACCCGATCGACGGCTCGTGCGGTGGCCAGGAATCGGCGGCGGGTGCGCCACCGCTCGACCGGCCCGACGGGCCGGCTGTGATACATCACCGCATCGTCCACGTCGAAGAACAGCTTTTTCGCGTGCTTGCGGAGCAGGCGCACGTCGAGGGGATCGAGCATTTTGCGCTGGAGGAGAACGGCGTCGTATTCGGCGGCGCGTTTGAGCAGAGTTCGGCGCGAAAACATTCCGCGCGGGCGGACGTGAACGTCGAGCCATACGTCGCGTTTGGCCAGAGCCTGGCGCAGGGCTTCGACCCGGAGCCGGAAGGACGCCTGCTGGAGATTGTTGGTGATGACCAGGACGCGGATCACGAGGTGGATTGTCGCGTTGGGGCCAGGGCAATGCCAGTCATTGGTCATTGGTCATTGGTCATTGGTCATTGGTCATTTGTCATTGGTCATTTGGATTTGATTCGTCATTCGGATTTCGGATTTCGGGCTTCCCCCGGACCGTCCAATTGCAAGATACGCTCCGATCCATTATCTCCCCCGCGTGAGCATCGACGGGGCAGAGTATTCGCGGCGGGAGGCGGATGCGGTTTTCCGCGTTCTGAAGGGGATCGCGGGAATTTACAGCCGGGCGTTTCACCGGACGCGTCTGGTTCGGCCATGCCGTTTGCCGACCAAGGGACCGGCGATCCTGGTTTGCAATCACGTCAGCAGCATCGATCCGATTCTTCTCCAGTCGTTTTCGCCGCGGCTGGTGCGGTGGATGATGGCGAAGGAATACTTCGATTACAAGTCGATGCGATGGCTGTACCAGACCATGGGCGTGATCCTGGTCCAGCGGAGCGGCCGCGACCTGGCGGCGACGCGGGCGGCGATGCGGGTGCTGGCATCGGGATACGTGCTGGGCGTGTTCCCGGAGGGAAGACTGGAAACCACGCGAGATTTGATTCCGTTCCAGAGCGGGATCGGATTGCTGGCGGTGAAAACCCGCGCTCCGGTCTACCCGGCGTTTTTGGATGGGACGCAACGAAACCGGGAGATGGTGGAAGCGGTTTTGACGCCCAGCGTCGCGTCGATCGCCTTCGCCCCGCCGGTGGATTTTGCGGACCTGACCGATTCCAAGGCGGGAGTGCTGGAGGCGACGAGGCGCATTCAGGCGGCGGTGGAAGCGCTGCGTGATTTCGGATTGAGCGGAGGGGAAACGCCGCGTAAACGCGGCCGCTAAACAAGGGTCAAAGATTTAGAAATTCCTTCATGTGCTGATCGAAGATTTTCTGGGCCTGGGGATCGGACAGAGGCAGGCGCAGTTCGTTGATGACTTTGGTGCCCATGGCGATCCATTCGCGCCAGCAATCGGCACAGATTTTCTCGTAAATTTCCTTTCCCTGTGCGTTGCTGAAAGGAGGGCTGGGCAGCTTTCGGGCGGCGCGGCCGCAGCGATTGCACAAAACCTGTCCCTCGCCGACGGGCTGCGGCCCGGCGGCGGCAACGGACTCGGGAACCGGGGCGCCCAGATCCTTGAGCATGGCGATCATTTCTTTTTTGGGCATCAGATCGCCGCGCGCGGCCGCGATCTCGACGCCGCGGCTCAGGCGGTCGATGGCCTCGGCCTTGCGGTTCTCCTTCAGCAGCGCGGTCGCCAGGAGTTGGTAAACCTTGGCGATGTTGGGGTTCAATTCCAGAGCGCGCTGGAATGACTGGATGGCCTGGTTGGTGATGCCGGCGTCGAGACACGCCTTGCCGAGGGAAAAATGGCCAAGCTCGTTGTTGGGATCGGCTTCGGCCATCTTGCGGAACTGTTCGATTCTCGGATTGGTTTCGGACATGGGGGAAGCTCCTAGCACATGGGATTGCCGCAGGGGCAGATAAAATTTCCCTTGGCGGTTGCCTTGGGGGGAACTTTGACTTCGATCTGGCAGCCGCATTCGGAACAGGTAATCCGGTGCGAACCCGGCGTCGGCGGCGATTCATCGGCGTCTTCGACGTCCGCGCGTTTGTCCATGGCCAGATTGGCCAGTCGGTCGGCGAGGGAATTGCGGTCGCGAAGATTATGTTCGAACTTGACGGATTTGAAATCGCCGAGCAGGGCCTGGGCCTGATCGAAAAGATGCTTGAGGGCGGGGTTCTTGACGCGGTATTCGCCGCGCATTTGCCGGATGACCAATTCGCTGTCGCCGCGGATGAGGATTTTGGAAGCGCCGAGTTTGGCGGCTTGGCGGAGGCCGAAGAGAAGGGCCATATATTCGGCGACGTTGTTGGTGGCGACGCCGATGAACTTTCCGCGGGTGACCAGGGGCGTACCGTCTTCGGCGGCCAGCACCACGCCGATCCCGGCCGGTCCGGGGTTGCCCCGGCTTCCGCCGTCGAAATTGACCGTGATGGTTTCGGTCATGGCTGCATTGTAGAAGGGGCAGTTTGTAAGTTGCAACATGGCAGAAATTTATTGGCCACGGATGGAAAGGCAGGTGCAGATGGATGAATATGCTGCGCGCCGTCAGGGGATTTTTGCGAATTTGGCTGGTTTTTGGGGACGGTGACAACGACGCGGTTTTTGATAGCGCCAGGGCCGATGGTGTCACTGTCACCGCGCCGTTTCGCGATTTTTCACCTGGGGGGCGCTGCGCGAGAAAGTGGAGCAGTGGACAGTAGAAAGTAGAGCAAGAAGAACAACGTCCGCTGAGGGGCCAGCAGTTGGCAGTTTTTTTCGGCTGTTTTTTCGTAGAGGTGGTTGCTGTCGTAGGCGTTGTCGCCGATGAGATAGGCAGCGTTGCTCCGTGGCATGGAGGCGATAAGAG
>JBEKIV010000241.1:0-6241 GCA_050011595.1 Tepidisphaeraceae bacterium | reverse complement strand
TGACCTTCCTGCTCAACTGGTTCGCGCCGGTGGCCAACCTGGCCTGGGAACAATTTGCCAGTTCGCGGCGGCTGCATCCGTCGATTGCCGTATTTGCCGGCATTGCAATGGCGGCAATTCTCGCCGGCGGCATACGTTTGGCCGTATTTCCTCCAGACTCGCAAACGGTGCGAGTGGCGTCTTTGTCGCACGACACGATCCAGCCGGAACCGGGCGGTCTCATTTGGCAGCGCCTGGCGCAGAACACAGCCAACGCATCGGAGCAGAAGCGGTTCGGCGCCTGGGCGAACGCCGTGAACGACGATTTGCTGGCGCGCGCGGAACGGGAGGCTCAGGCCGGCGCAAAAATCGTTTTCTGGGGTGAGGGCAATGCCCTGGTCTGGAAAGAGGAAGAGCCGGCCCTGATCGCCCGCGGGCAGGAGCTGGCTGTAAAGCACGGCATCTATCTTGGCATGGGGATGGCCACATGGAAACGGGGAGCCCAGCGGCCGATAGAAAACAAATTCGTCCTGGTGGAGCCGGATGGCCGCGTGGCGTGGGAATATGCCAAAACGCACCCGCCGGGACACGATGCGGCGATGCAAGTGCCCGGCGATGGACGGCTGCGCTCGCTGGCGACCCCTTACGGCAACCTCAGCGCGGTAATCTGTTTCGACGCTGATTTTCCCCAATTGCTGTGCCAGGCAGGATCGCTCGACGCCGACATACTGTTGGATCCGTCCAACGATTGGCAAGCCATCGATCCCTGGCATACGCAAATGGCAAGTTTTCGCGCCATCGAAGAGGGATTCAACCTGGTTCGCCAGACCAGCAACGGATTTTCCGCCGCCTACGATTACCAGGGGCGCCAATTGGCCGCCATGGATCACTTCCGCACGCCCGGTCATGTGATGGTTTCGGAGGTTCCGACCCGGGGTGTGCGGACGCTCTATAGCAAGTTCGGCGACTGGTTCGGCTGGCTGTGTGCGGGCGTTTTGGCGGCCCTGGCAGCGCTGGCCATGGCAACACGCAGAGGACTGGGGGATTGTTCGAACGGAGCCGCGGCGCCTTTCGGGTCTCGATCGCCGAGCGCGCGCGACCTGACGCAATACTGAGACCGCTGCGCCAGCGTGGGGTTGTTTCGATGAAGAATACCCGTTGAAGCACTCAAGATATTCACTAGCTAAGTCGGTAATGCGATTTTTGAGTTTCTTTGGTTCGTTTTTGATCGATACCATATCAACTAGCCCGGATAATTCAGAGGAACCACGGATTTCACGGATAACACGGATAAATCAGGACAGTTCTGAAACCGCGATGCGCGCAGTCTGCGCGCCGTGGGAAAACATGGAATCGATCATAAGTAATTTCCAACATTGAACATCCGTGATATCCGTGTCATCCGTGGTGAATAACCTGGGCTAGCGGATCATCGCCTCGAAGGTTGCTAATAATACCAATGGCGGACTGGTTAGGTTTTGAATTGCTCTCGTTGCCAAGTTGTTCCGACCAACGATTCAGCCGGAAAAGTGTGAGCGATATGCGGAGTGCACTTCGGACACCGCTCACAAAATTCGGACTTCGTCATTCGGGCTTGATTCGTCATTCGGATTTCGAATTTCGAATTTCACAAATGCACTCTCCTCGTATACACCCACCATTCGACAATAAGCAGCGGCAGGGCGGCGGCGACCAGCCACCACCATAGCTCCATCCGGCTCCCGGCCTTGGCCGTCCCCACGACGTGGCCTCCGGAGCCTGGCGCCACGTCCGCCGGCAATAGATTGCTTTCGTTCGGGTCCAGCAGGCTCACCGCGATGTTCTCGTATTGCGGAATCGGCGGATCGGTTTGATAGAGCCCGACCTTGTTCAGCGCCGGCAACACGAAATCCCCCGTCGGCGGGACCTTCACTTTCAGCGATCCCATCGGCCCATTGAGGGTTACGGTGTCCGGTGCCGGATTGAGTTTCTGAAGATTAAAGCGCGGAATCCGCAGCGCGACCCCCGGCTCGTAGGATGGCCGAACGTCCATGTCCGTTCCCAAGGCCATGAATTGCAAGGTCTGATACAAAAATACCGGGAACGTCGGCTGCAACGGCCAACTGCTGTTGATGACGTCGAAAGGAACTATCAGGTGAAACGCCCGGTTTTCCCGATGCAATACCACCAGCGGACAATTCGTGCCGTCCACCAGCACCTGGGAATTCAGCGTCGGCAACAGTTTGATCGCGTGGGCGGCATACAGCTTGCCGAGATTCAGGTATCGCATGATCGGATGGTCCCGGTCCCAATCCAGGACCCAATTGTCGTCCAGGATGATGCGCTGCCCCGCGACGTCGGTGGCGGGTTTGATCTCAAGCCCCGGCGGCACGCAGCCGAAATAAATCGCCGCGCCGCTCGTCGGAACTTCCGCTGCTTTCAGATCGTCGTCACGGTCGAACACGATCACGTCATACGGCTTGGGCAGCTTCTTCCCGCCGCCGTCGGCGTTGGACAATTCGTGGTACTCCTGCGGAAACATCTTGTCGAACACCTGGAGCCGCTGACTTCGCAGGCCCTGCTCCAGGAACCAGTTGCCGTCGGTCACCAGGAGCACGGAAAGAATCTTCGGCGGCGGCACGACGACCGTGGCGAAGTCGTCGGCCGACAGATGATCGTTGTCGCGGTTCATCTGCTCGACGGTCACCACGGACGAACGGGTCATTTCCAGCATGGGGAACTCGATGCCGTTGCGTTCGGCGAACCCGCCGGCGATGGCCTGGCGGCGCTGATCGTCGGTGTATCGTTCCGGCAGGAGATTGACGCTGCCGCTGCTGCGCACTTTGCCGTCCACGCTGAGTTGGACCTGGACGTCGTTGACCGGCTCCGGGCCGAAGTTCGCCAGCCGCGCGAAGACCTGCACATCGGTCGGCTGCTGGTAGTCGCGCTTGGCGCTCATGGCCACGACGGCGATGTTGCCCGCGGTTTCCGTGCCGATCCGCTCGTAATGCAGGTTGCCCTGCACGCTTACTTTGTCGCCATCGAGCACTCGGCCATCGGAAAAGAGATAGACGTCCGGCGCGCCGCGAAAGGCCTGCGAATCCCCCGCCGAGAACGCCGCCTGGGCGTCGGCCAGTTGATAGGCGGCCTCCAGTTTCGATCGCCGGTCGGTCGGTTGAATGGAATCGATGACGTTTTTCAGCACGCGCGGGTCGGAAGTGAACGGCGTCAACGTCTCGGCCCAGTCGTCGAACGCGATCACCATGGCCGCGCCGTTCCGCCCCAGCGTCCCGACAAGCTCGTCGGCCTGCCGTTTGGCCTCGTCCAGGCGCGTCTTTCCCCGGGGCATGTCATCCGCCGACATCGACGCCGACCGATCGATCAGGATGATGGTCCGCGGCCCCGCGCCCGGGGTGTAATTCAGGATCGGCCTGGCCAACGCCAGCAGCAGCGCCGCCAAAAGCAGAAGCTGTAGAAACAGCAGCAGATTTTTCCGCAGTCGCTGGAACGGCGCGTTGACCTGGAGGTCCTGAACGGACTTTCGCCAGAGAAGAGTGGAGGGAACGGGGACTTCGCGCCGGCGAAGCTTGAGGAAATAGAGCAGCAGAAGCGAAGGAATGACGATCGACGCGGCGACCGCGCCGGTCCAGGCGTTGAGAAAATGAGGGAAGGACGACATGGATGATAAATCCGAAATCCGAAATCCGAATGACGAATCAAATCCGAAATCCGAATGACGAATGGGTCAAGCGGAACTCCTTTGCCGAATTGCGCTGAAAATCAGGTTCAACTCCTTGGCCTCCTGCCAAAGCTTGCGAGCCTCCTGTCTCAAGCTCGGCTCGGCGGCCGCGATCATGCGGAGCCAGTGTCTCGCCTCCCGCGATTCCTTGCGGCAAATGCCGATCTTATGACGAAAATCCTTCTTCGATTCCGCGTTGTCGGCCTCGCAATAATTGGCCCCGATGCTGGTTCCCGAACGCACCGCCTGGCTGATCAGCGGAACTGTGACCGGATTTGGCGGAACTCGCTTGGCGAAAAGAATGATGGCCTCACCAAATCGCGCCGTCCGCTCTTCCAGGTCAAATCCCCCACGCTTCCGAGCGTCTCCAACGGGTTGTATGTCTTCATTCGTCATTCTGGCTTCGGATTTGATTCGTCATTCGGATTTCGGATTTCGGGTTTTGGATCTATCCCAACAATCCTCGTTCCCGCAGATAATTCAACACCAGCGTATCAAACGGCACCGCGGTGCTGCTGAACAAATACGTTCCGCCTCGGCGGCGCAGATAGTCCTTTAAGCTTAAACAATACGCGTTCAGGTTCTTTTTGTATTGCGCCAGCAGCGGCTGCGTGATCGACACCTCGGCCATGTCGTCGTCTTCCAGGTCCTTGAGCTTCAAATCGCCCGTCAAATCCGGGTCGATCTCCTGCGGCGAAAGGAGCTGAACGCAGAACAAATCGTATTTTCCGCCGGCGACGTAGCGCAGCCCCTGCTCGAACCCTTCCTTGACGAAGAAGTCGGAGAGCACGACGCACACGCCCTTTTGCCGATGGGTCAGCGCGAATTTCCGGCAGGCCTCGGCGAAATGGCTCGGGCCCTCGGGTTTCAGCTTGGCGATGAAGTCGATCATTTGTCCGACGCGTCGCCGGCCGCGCAAGGCGCCGGTTTCCGCCGCGATTCCATCCGATACCGCGACGACGTGAACGCGGTTGTAATTCACCAGTCCCACGTACCCCAGCGCGGCCGCCACCTGCTTGATATATTGAGCCTTGTTCGGCGTGCCGTAATCGCAGCTCTTGCTCACGTCCACCAGAATGAAAAGCGAGAGGTCCTCTTCTTCCAGAAAGAGCTTGAGGAAGAGTTTGTCGAGCCGGGCGTAAATGTTCCAGTCGATGAAGCGAAGATCATCGCCGACGACGTAGTTGCGGTAGTCGGCGAATTCGACGGATTGCCCGCGGCGTTTGGAGCGGCGCTCGCCCTTCAGTTTCCCGGCCAGAAGCTTGCGCGAGAGGATGTCCAATTGATCCAGCCTGGCCATGAAGGATGGATCGAGGAGTCGCGAATTTGTCCCGACCGCTTCGGTGGTCATCCTTTTCCCCCGGCCAGTTCCATTTCGACCGTCGTCTTCACCGGCCGGCGAATGCCCAGCAGCTTGGCGATCTGCTCGAAACCCGCCTGGTTGCGATACGGTTCGATTTCATCTTCCAATCCCGTGAGCCGGACTTTCTGCCAGGTAGGATCGGCCACGTGATGGGCCCGCACGAAGGCGCGGGGAAGGGTGTAAAACTCCGGCTCGGTCTGGCCGGTCGAGCCGTTGTTTCGCCCGGCGAACCGGCCGATGTTGAGGAACGCGACGATGAGAAAATCAAATGCGTTCAACGTGTCCTGGCGCACGGGAAACCCGCGATCGCAATCGGTGGCGTAGCGGCTCTTGACCTGCACGAGAACTCGATGCCATTGCCGCCCTATGGGCCGATGGCGGGGATCCGGGTGAATGCAGATCAAATCGTAACCCTGATTGTTCGGCGGCGCCTTGTACGTGAGGATGTTCCGCCGCATCAGATAGCCCATGACAAGGTGCTCCGCCCCCGCGGAGACCACCGGAAATCTCAGCCAATTGCGCGCGGTTACCGGCATGGGTTCCACCTCCTCGTTGGCGAAAAATGAAATGGCTGCTTCCATCACATTATACCGCCGCCGGATGCCCTATTTTTTAATCGCGGTCAATTCGTCCTCGACGGTATTCGGCGTATCGGCGATGACTTTTCCCAGCACCATATCGGTGGTGATTCCCTCGGCCTCGCCTTCGAAGTTGAGGATCAGCCGATGCCGCATGGCTGGAATCGCGACCTCTTTGATGTCCTTGAAGCTGACGTGGAACCGGCCGTCGAGCAGGGCCCGGACTTTGCTGCCCAGGGCGATCGCCTGGGCAGCGCGCGGGCTGGCGCCGACGCGGAGAAACTGGTTGGTCATTCCCACCGCGAATATCCCCTGCGGATGGGTCGCCAGCACGATGCGGATCGCATAATCCTGCACGTGCGGAGCGATGATGACGCGTTTGACCAGTTGTTGATGTTGGAGGATCCTCGCCCCGTCCAGGACGGCTTGCACTTGCGCCTTGTAGGCCGTGGTGGTGCGGTTGAGGATTTCCTTCAGTTCCTCCCGGCCGCTGTATTGCACGATCAGCTTGTAGAAAAATCGGTCGAGTTGCGCTTCGGGCAAGGGATAGGTGCCTTCCTGCTCGAGGGGATTTTGCGTGGCCATGACCAAGAACGGCTCCTC
>JBEKIV010000240.1:0-6243 GCA_050011595.1 Tepidisphaeraceae bacterium | reverse complement strand
CGCCCAATATTTCCCGCCGCCCAGGAACATCGCCTGCACCGCGTAGTATTGCCCGTAAAAGAAATGCCCCTGCTCCTCGACCTGATCGCGGGCCGGGATGAACCGGGCCAGAAAATCCAACCCGCGCGTCACCGCGTCGTCCTGAAATTTCCCGGCATAATACAGCGACGCCGTCCCCGCCGCCGTCCGCGCAAATCCGCTTTCTCCCCCCGTGGCCTGATAGCTGAATCCCCCATCCGAGTTCTGGCAACGCTTCACGTACGCCAGCGCCTTCTCCATCACCCCCGCGTCCGTCTTGATCCCCGCATCCCGCGCCGAACGCAACGCCATGATCTGGCAAATCGTCACCGAAATATCCGCGTCCACCGGCGCCGGCTGATAGCGCCAGCCCCCTTCCGGATTCTGGCATCGCTCGATCAGCCGAACCCCTTTTTGCAGGTTCTCCTTGATCTGGTCGTCCCCGGTCATTCCGTACACTTCGCCGATGAACAGCGTGGCGAATCCGTGCGAATACATTTCGCCCTGCGAAGCGCTGGTGGTGAACAGCCCCGATTCCTGCTGGTTGCGCACGATGAACTGGACCGCCTTGCGCACGTTGTCGCCATATTTCCCCCGTCCGGGGAGGTCCCCATCCGCCATGAACGCGATGCCTGAAAGCGCCGTGATCGCCGCCGTCGCCCCATACGCTCCGGAATTCCCGAACGATCCCTCCCCATTCTGCCGCGACGCCAGGTATTCCAACCCCTTTTCCACCGCGATCGTCTGCTCCGGCGTGATCTCGGCAATCGCCGGCTTATCCGGCTGACTCGCCGGCGAATCGGCAGTCGCCGCGGGAATACGAGCGAGAAGAAGCTGAATTGCAACCGCACTTACACACAGACGCACTTTGTCTTGCTGCGCGCCTCCGAAAAGATAAACCGCCAAGACGCGAAGAGCGCGAAGGACGCGAAGAGCATAGCGATAGCCATCATGGGTAATGGCGAATTCGCGATCGCTGATTCCGACTGACATTCTCATGCATTTCCTTCGCGCAACTTCGCGTCCTTCGCGTCTTCGCGGTAATCTCTTTTCAAGTGCGCCGGAACAACAAGACAATGTTGGAATTGGCAACCATCATTGACTCTGCCGATTCCCCACCGCCTGATAATACTCGTCGATGAACTGCTTGAACTTCTGCACGGGCTTTTCGCTGGCGGCTTCGATCACCGCGGCCCGCTGGCGCGGCGAAAGACCGCCCCATTCCTTCAAGCTCTGGGTGATATCCGCCGTCGGCGTCCCGCTCGTGTCCACGTCATGGCCCGGCACGCTCTGGGCCGCCGGGGTATGACCGTTGTTCCGCGCTAGCTGCCCGTTGGGATTATTGTTGTGCGCCTGCGCCCCGTTCTGCGCGTCGCCCGGCTGGGCGGCGCTCGGCTTCGGCTGCCCGCCCTGGCCCTGTTTGCTTTCCGCTTCCTGCACCCGCGCCATGTCTATCAGCGCATCCAGGTTCTTCAGAATCCGGCTCTGAATTTCCTGCGTCACCGCCCCCGGATCGCGATCCAACGCCAATCTCTGATGCGATTGCGCCATCCGATCCCCCACCTGGCTCACGTCATTCTTCATCGCATCGGGGTTCGGCGAGCCGTCCCCTTGCAGCAGGTTTTCCGTCAATTCCCGGTCGTCGATCGCCTCGCCGGACGCCTGCCCCAAAACTCTGTCCTTCGGATCCGGCTCCGGACCAAGCTTCATCTGGCCATGGCTGGATTTCTGTAAAAGCTGATCGAGCAGGCTCCGAAGCTGTGCCTGCCGATTCCCCAGCGCCACCAGCGCCGGGTCCTGGTTCCCCACCCGCTGGCTGATCGCGGTGGTCGACTTGTTCACCGCCTGCTGCAGCGCCTTCTCCAGACGCAACTCCGCTTCCGTCGGCAATCCCGCGCCGCCCTGTCCCGAACCGTTACCGCCGCCGTTCTTGGTGGCGAACGGAATCTCCTTCGGCTTCACCGACAGGCTGTCGATCATCGCCTGAATCTGCTCTTCAATCCGCGTCTGCTCCGCCCGGGTGACAACGTCCGTCCGCGGCTTGGCCAGCAATTCCTTCACCGAGTTCATCGACTCCACGATGTCGTGATTCGCCCAGACGTAAACCACGCTGTCCAGACTCACCAGCGATTCCTCCAGCTTGGCCGTCGTATCCGCCAGCGTCCCCTGCCGCTGCGGAAGCTGATCCAGAAGAATCACGTCCCGATGTCCAAGCTGCCCACCGGCCAGCCTCGGGGCTGCGTCGATCGCCGCCGTATCCGCATCGATCTTCTTTTGCTCCTCCAGGATTTTCCGGTACGCCGTCCGGATCGTTTCCTTCTGTTGCTGGTTCAGCGCCCGGTTGGCCTTGGCCGCCTGCTCGTCGATCAGCCCCTTCGCCTTTTCCAAGGCGTCAAGCGCTTCCACCTGCGGCGGATCGTACGCCGCCGCCAGATGTGCCTCGTCCGTCCCGTCGTCCTGGCGCAGCGCGATGATCGCCCGCCCCATCCGGTCCGCCGCGCGATCCAGAGCCGAAACAACCCCCGCCGCATCCGGCAACGATTCGGCCGTCTTCGACACGCCCCGCGTATTCCGCTCGGTCTGCTGTTGCAAGCGGGTTTGCGTATCCACGTCCGGCGTCGGCGGAAGATGGCCCTTCGTCCGCTGCGCCAATTCCAGCAGGTGATCGATCGTCGCCGCATCCGCCTTCTTCAGGACCGCATCGCCCCGCAACGCCATGTTGTCGTAATTCAACCCCGATTGCTGCCGCAGCAGGTTGTTGATCTGCTCCTGCATGTCCGCCAGTTGCCTCACCAGCGCCGCCAGTTGCCGGCTCTGTGCCTCTTCCAACTGATGAATCATCATCTGCAAACCCACTTCCGCCTGGGCCTGGGACTGCTGGGCGTCGGCCTGCTGGTTTTGCCGCTGGGCGTCGGCGCTGGCGCGCATCTGCGCCGTCACGTTCTGCTGTTGCCCCGTCTGCGCCGCCTGCTGCATCGCCTGCGATGACGCCGGATCGCTCTTCGCCAGTTGCTGCGCCGTCTGCTGTATCTGCTCCAGCGTCTTTCCCGTCTTGTCCGCCAGCGCCGCCTGGGCATCGGCGTTCGCCTGCTGCGCCTTCCGCTCCGCCGGGTCCATCTGCTCCGGCCGTTTCCCCAGGTTCCGCAGCCCGACGTCGTTGCTCGCCTGGCTCACCTGCCGCTGCTCGTCCAGGATCTGCCTCAGCTGCTCGATCGCCTGCGACAGCCCCCCCGCATCCCCCATCCGCGAGATCATCTGGTCCAGCCGGTCCGCCGCATCCTGCTGGTTCGATTCGGCGTTGGCCAGTTCTTTGTTCCGCGTCGCCGCGTCCCGCGTCGAGTTTCTCGCCTCGTCGATCTGCCCGACCGCCTCCTTCATCGGATGCTCCGCAACCTGGTTCAGATCGTCCCGCACGCTCCCCGTCGTTTCCATCAAATCCTGCGCCGTCGAGCGGTTCTCCTGCATGCGGTTCAGCAGGTCGTCCAGTTTCCCCGCCTCCTGCTTGGCCTGCGACGCCGCCGTCGCCTGCCGCGCCACCAGTTCCTGCGCCTGTTGCCGGTCCGCCCGTGTGAATTGTCCCTGGTTCTGCGTCTGGTGCTGCAAATCCTCGGTTTGGCTCTTCAGGCTGCGCTGGCCGTTGCGCAGGTCCTTCAGTTGCTCCCGCACCTGCCCCACCAGGTCCGTCATCAGCGAGGTGAATTGCTCCTGGCTCATGAGCGTGATCCGGTACTTTCCGCTGGAAACCCAGTCGTGGTATTTCCCCTCGAACGCGAAGTTGTCCTGCGCCTCCAGGTGATATTCCAGCACGTCCCCCGGCTTCAGCGCCGGCGTGGCCGCGAGCTTCGACAACTCCCACGGAAAATCCAATTGCCAGCGCCGCCGGTCCCCCGCCGATTCCAGCCGGGTCCATCCCACCCCCTCCGCCGCCACCCCGTTCTCGATCAGGTCCGCAGTCCACAGCATCGCCGGCTTTTCTCCAAGCCGATACACCACCAGCTTCAGCGCTTTGATCCCGTAATCATCCTCCGCCACCGCCCGAAGCGGCACCACCGCCTGCGGCGTGCATTCCTCGTTCCGAGCCGGACGCGTGATCTGCACCGACGGCATCTGGTCCGGATGAACGATCACCCGGAAATCCGCGCCCTCCTCGCTGGCAAATCCATCCCGATCGAACGCATGCACCACGAACGACGATGAATCGCGCGCTATCCATCGCCCCGTCACGGCATTCCCGATCGCCCCATCCCAGCGGATCGGCGGCGCCGGCTCACCCTCCTCCCCGGACGAAAGAACCGGCATCCGCGAACCATCCAAATCCTTGTTGAACGTCAGCGTCAGTTCAAGGCTCGAGCCGTACGTCACCGTCGCCGGCGTCGAATCGAACGGCGCCGGCGCCGCCGGCTCATTGGTGTACGCCGGCGGCTGCACGATCAATTGCGCCGACGAAATCGACAGCCGCCGCACGATCGCGATCGCCTGGGGCGCCGTCGCATCGTCGCCCGATTCAATCCACACCGTCATCCGCCCGCTCCCTCCCGGCGCATCCAGGCTGGCCGAATAAACGCCGTCCGCCCCGCGCGACATGATTTCCGTTTCCGTCCGCCCGTCGCCGTATTGGGAATACACCCGCGCCTCGCGCGATGCCTTGTCCCCCTTGGCCAGCCGAATTCGCACGTCCACCGGCCGCCCCTCCGGCACGCGATGCGGCAAATCATTGACCATTTCAATCTGCACCCGCTTCGGCCAAGGATGGTCCCCGAACGGATTGATCAGCCGCGACATCGCCGGCGACATATAATCCCATCCCGCCAGCGACGCCAAAAACGCCAGCACAAAGATCGCCCCCCCGCCCGCCGCGAAGGATTCCCACACCGGCTTGGTCTGAATCGCCCCCGACAGATTGAATCGTCCGGCCAACTCCGCCGCTTCCGCCACCACGCGGTTCTTCATCGCTTGCGAACCCGGCGTTCCCTTGGTCAAAAAATCCACGCTGCTCCGCAGCCGGTCCTTGAAATCCGGAAATGCGTGCTCCAGCCTCCCCGCCACGTCCGAGAGCCGCAGCTTCCTCATCGCCGGCCGAACCACCCAACGCGACAGTAAATGACCCAGGCACCCCAACGCCGCCGCCATGACGATGATCCGCGGAATCGCCGGCAGGTTCAGCAGGTAATCCAGCAGCACCGTCCCCAAAAGCAGCCCCGCCCCAATCGCCACGACAATCCCGATGCCGTACGTCACGCTCAGCAGCCGAACCCGGCGCCTCAGCGATTCCAGGGTACTGATCAATGCTGTCGGCGGCATAAGGACTCGCTGCTCTTTGCCTATAACAACCCCAACGTCTTACGCACGATCCATTCTAGCGTGATCAAGCCCGCAAAAACGATCAAAACCACCGGCGCATTCCACAGCGGCTGGGTCGTGTCGATCGGAATGATCTTCGCCGCCGAGCGAATCGCCCCCAACCGCGTCGCCGCCTCCGACAACGAAATCGGCGCCTCCGTCCCCAACCGGCCCAAAAACGACGTATCCACCTGTGGCTGGCGAAGTTCCATTTCCGGTTCCGAAACCTTGAACGACACCGATGGATCGCTCTCGGTCAAATGGGGCAATTTCACGCTGAACTGGCCTGTCCGATCCGCCGTGAACGACCCGCGATAAACCGCACCCCCCGATTCGGCTTTCAGCAAATCCACCCGACGCACCGCCTGCCCCGTCGAATCGTCCACAATTTCGACGGACAGGGGCGGGGAAAGTTGCTGCATCAATTCCGGCGACAGCGGCTGAAGCTCGACGTTCACCTGCCCCCCAAGCTCGTACACGTCCCGGTCCGCCGTAAACGTCAGCTTCCTCTGCCCGATCTTCCGCCCCCGCGCCAGATACCGCAATTGCTGCACCCAATAGTCATTGTATATCGACTCCCCCGTGTAAAACCGCCAGCGCCATGAATCGTCGATCGCCGAAAATATCGTCCGGCCCGTGCCGTAAGTCCCGATCACCATCACCGGCGCTTTCCGCCCGTCCGGGCCCAAATCCGTCGGATGCTCCGCCAGCGTGATGCCCACCCCCGGCTTGATCATGATCCCACGGCAATACCAGAAGATCGGCTGAAGATGGTTCCTGACGTATTCCTCGTTCTCGGCCCAATCGCCAAAGAAGTGGAAGATCGGATAATTGGCCGCCGCCCGCGTGAGCACTGGCCGAAAACCCTCGGTAATGGCCGTTCGC
>JBEKIV010000239.1:0-7425 GCA_050011595.1 Tepidisphaeraceae bacterium | reverse complement strand
AACCCGATGCGCAAGTCGCGGCACAGGTCCGCGAGGACCAGATCGACATTCTGGTCGATCTGAAACTCCATACCGGCGAAAACCGTCTCCTGATCTTCGCCCAAAAGCCCGCGCCCGTGCAGGCGACTTGGCTGGGATACCCAGGCACGAGCGGCCTGGACACCATGGACTATCGCCTTACCGATCCATACCTGGACCCTCCGGGGCTTGATGACGCTTGTTATTCGGAGCGGTCGATCCGATTGCCGGATACGTTTTGGTGTTACGATCCTCTCGCCAACGAACCCGCCGTAAATGCGCCGCCGTGTCTGGAGAAGGGATTCATTACCTTCGGCTGCCTGAATACCTTTTGCAAAGTAAACGACGCGTTACTGACGCTGTGGGCGGGGGTTCTCAAGGCCCTCTCCAACTCGCGTCTGTTGCTGCTGGTACCCAAGGGAAGTGCGCGCCAGCGCGTACTGGACCGGCTGGGCCAGGAAGGAATCGGCCCCGAGAGGGTAGAGTTTGTGGCCAGACAATCTCGCCCGGAATATCGCAAGACCTATCACCGCATTGACATCGGCTTGGATACGGTTCCCTGCAACGGCCACACCACGAACCTGGACTCATTTTGGATGGGCGTACCCGTCATCACGTTGGTGGGCCAGACGGTGGCTGGACGAGCCGGCTTGTCGCAATTGACCAACCTGGGGCTGCTGGAACTCATCGCCCGAACGCCGGACCAGTACGTTCAGATCGCCACGGACCTTGCCGGGGACCTGCCCCGGCTGGGCGAACTGCGCCGGACGCTGCGAGCGCGGATGCAGACGTCGCCGCTGATGGATGGCCCGCGGTTTGCCCGCAATGTTGAAGCGGCGTACCGGCAGATGTGGCGGAATTGGTGCGCGATGGGCGGGGATTCGGGTTTACAATGCCCGTTCGAATGACTCTCCAGGAGCAACTCGAATCCGGCTGGTCGCATCATCAGGCGGGCCGATTGGCGGAAGCCCAGAGGATATACCGCCAGATTTTGGCGCAGCAGCCGGAGCATGCCGACGCATTACATCTGCTGGGGGTTTTGGCCGGGCAGGCCGGCAAGTTGGACGCGGCCGTGGTGGGGATGGGACGGCTTGATGAGGCCATCGCATCCTCTCGGCAGGCCGTTCGGCTCAAGCCTGATCTTGCCGAAGCACACTACAACATGGGCGTCGCCTTGCAACGCAAGGGGCAACTTGACGAGGCGATCGCGGCCTATCGGCAGGCCATTCAGTTCAAGCCCGATTACACCGAAGCGCACGGCAATCTGGGCAACGCACTAAAGGACAAGGGGCAAGTGGACGAGGCCCTGGCCGCGTATCGGCAGGCCGTTCGGCTCAAGCCCGATTTCGCCGATGCGCACAGCAATCTCGGAAACGTCCTGCAAACGAAGGGGCAACTGGACGAGGCGGTCGCTTCCCATCGGCAGGCGATTCGGCTCAAGCCTGATTTCGCCGATGCGTACAGCAATCTCGGCAGTGCCTTAAGGGACAAGGGGCAACTGGATGAGGCCATCGAATGCCTTCGGCAGGCCATTCGGCTCAAGCCTGGTCTTGCCGAGGCGCATAGCAATCTCGGCAACGCCTTACGGGCCAGGGGGCAACTTGACGAGGCCATCGCTTCCTCTCGGCAGGCCGTTCGGCTCAAGCCTGATCTTGCCGAAGCGCACAACAATCTCGCAAACGCATTGAAGGACAGGGGACAACTGGCTGAGGCCATCGCCGCCTATTGCCAGGCCATTCGGCTCAAGCCTGATCTTGCCGAAGCGCATAACAATCTCGGCAAGGCATTGAAGGACAGGGGACAACTTGACGAGGCGATCGCTTCCCATCGGCAAGCGATTGGGCTCAAGCCCGATTACGCTGAAGCGCACGCCGATCTGGGCGCCGTGTTTGCGGTCGCGGGGCGGCTTGACGAGGCCATCGCCGCGTGCCGATCGGCGATACAGCTTAAATCGGACAATTCAGACAATTACGCCAAGCTGCTGTATGCCTTTTATCATCATCCGGACTACGATTCGGGCCGGCTGTTGGAAGAAACCCGGCAGTGGATGCGGAAGGCTTTGCCTCCGCAGGCGCGGCGGCAGGCTGTCGTTGCGGCAACCTCTTTCCCGGCCCGCGATCGAACGCGGGAGCGATTGAAGATCGGCTACCTGTCGCCGTTTTTTGGCGCTTGTGCCGATGCCCACTTCATTTTTCCGCTTCTGGCCCATCACGATCGAAAGCAGTTTGAGATTTTCTGTTACACACGGGCGACGCGCGACGATGAATTGACCGATCGTTTGCGTCCCCTTTGCGACCACTGGCTCGACATCCGCCGGCTCGGCATCGCGGAATCCGCCGAGCTGATTCGCGGCCACGGGATCGACATTCTGGTCAACATGAGCCGGCCCGCCGACGAATGTCTGCTTATCATGGCCCATCGGCTCGCCCCGATTCAAATCACCTGGCTCACCTTCGCCTCCTGCACCACCGGGCTGGAAACGATGGACTACCGAATCTCCGATCCGTATCTCGATCCGGTCGGGATGGATGAACATTGCTACACGGAAAAGACCCTGCGTCTGCCCCAGACGGCTTGGTGTTACGATCCATTGCTCGATTCTCCGCCGGTGAAACCGCTGCCGGCGATGACCAATGGCTTCATCACCTTTGGTTCGCTGAACCGCCTGAGCAAAATCAATCCTGCGGTTGTCGCGGCGTGGGCGGAAATACTGCGGGCCGTGCCCAACTCCCGGCTGCATCTCCTCGCCGTTTTGGGCAGCCATCGGCAGCGATTGCTCGATCAATTCCGCGAACAAAGCGTCGATCCCCGGCGAATTGAGTTCATCGACAGGCAACCTCGAATGGAGTATTTGAAACAGTACGACCGCATCGACATCACCCTGGACACGTTTCCATTTTCCGGCCACACCACCACATTGGATTCGCTCTGGATGGGCGTGCCGGTGGTGACGTTGTCGGGGCGCACGTCGGTGGGCCGAGCCGCAAGCAGCGCGCTGCACAACCTTGGCCTGTCGGAGTGGATCGGGCGGACGGCGGAGCAATACGTGTCGCTTGCCGTTGGACATTCCCGGGATGTCGCAAGGCTGGCCGAACTGAGAGCCGGCCTGCGGCAGCGAATGCAAAAATCCGCGTTAACCGATGCGCCCCGGTTCGCCTTGCAAATGGAGGAGCTTTATCGTCAAGTCTGGCGATGATGCATCCGCACGACCGCCACGTCGAAAGCCGAAAGAACCACGTCTCCTTTGACGAACCGGCCAGTGTCCGGGGTAGTAACCAACTCGCAGGCGAAACCGGCCGATCATGTCGGTAGAGGATAGTGGGCGTAATGGCCGGATCAAGAAAACGAAACAGGGGCGGCAACGCACCGCCCCCGATTCGGTGTGGAAAAATGTGTACGAGGTTTAGCCGTCCGCGCACCGGGCCTGACGCCGCGGCCGCGTGAGGCACAGGCCGCTTAGTCCGAGCACTGCGATCGGGTTGCTGGCCGGCTCGGGAACCGGCGTGATACTGTGCTGAACGACGTTCTGATCGCCCGATATGACGCAGGACCCTCCGGCTTTTAGAGTCATGTCCCATTCGAATCCCCATTCCCCATCTCCCACGGTCGATGTGCTGGCATCGGACAACGTGCAAGCCGTGGTGGAACTGGAAATGCTATCGAACAGGCTCGGATAATCGTTGGCCTCAAATTCCGACGATGCCGGGCTGACGACAGTCTGGACCTGCCATCCATTTCCCACGTCTGTGGCCGTGTCGCTTCCGGAGCCTTGGGAGATCGTCACCGCCTGACCGCTGGCCAAGTCTCCAAGATTGAAGTTGGCGTACTCGAAGAAGTGAAAAGCCTGCGGCGACGTTCCGTCGTTGGCGATCTCGATGACGTCGGCGAGGTCGGAAGTTTTCGATCCGGCTTGACCGCCGGTCAGGCCGTAGGTGACTGTAATTTGAAGTCCATGGGACGAGCCGTAAGTGAGCATGGCCGTGTCGTTCTGGCCATCGCCGGTGGTGTCGTAGAGCGTGACCGACGGGGCGCCGAGCGTTTCAATGTTGGACTGGCCTCCGGTACTGCCGGTGCGAATCCAGAACCACTCCTGGCTGAGCTGGTTCTGGCCGTTGATGGACCAATTCTCAACGCCGGCGGGACCGGTGGGATTAATGGTAACGGCGGAGTTGCCATCCGTGAGCACGATGTTCGCGGCGTTAGAGTGCCGGGCGGCGGAAAGGCAGAACAGCCAAACCGCCACCACGGCGGCACGCGCTAAAATCGACTTGCCTCTGCAAAGGGACTGCCAGCGATGATGGACATGACGCGTATTCACGGCTTTCTCCGCTCCTCCGTTGCCATTTCTCTGTGACGCTTCGACCGACATCACTTCAGCCGGCGCCGCTTATTTGTCGCTGTGAATCCGCGACGGCTGGGTTACCGCCGGGCGCTCGAACTTGCCGGTCAGCACGTTGGACACGGCCTGTTCACGCATCCGCGCGGTCAGTTGCAAAAGCTCCTTGTCGGACGGGGTGGTCTCGAAGAGAGTGGTGCAGCCGAACATGCGCGCCGTCACCTCTTGCTTCTCCGTGATCGGACCGCCGATCAGCGCCCACTTCTGGCTGGGGAATGCCGTCTTAAGATGGCGCAGGAAATCCCATGCGGCCATGTCCGGCATCTTCAGCCCGACCAGCACCATGTCGAAACTGATCATCCGGAGCATGTCGATGGCCCGGCGGCCATTGTGCGCGGCGTGATAGTTCAACTCTTTGGCCGGCCCCGTCGTTGCGGGGGGATCTACGCAAACGCCCAAGACGGCGACTTGATCTTCCTGACACTTGAACATGGCGAACCTCGTATTGAGATGTGGTTGGGATCGATTCGCCGACGCAGCGTTCCGATCGCCCTCCGTTGATACGCCTGTTCGTAGAGCGAGATCCGTGCCGCACGCCGATTTGAAAAAAAAATTGCGCGCAACTCGTCCCCTTCAAGCGGCTTGCAAGGTCCGCCGCCCATCGGTTCCAACTTGTCTACAAAAGCGGTAAAAAGGTTATTTTAAGCATTCCCCCGCGCCGCTTTTTGACGTAACTCCGGCGGGCCAAACGACGACAAGTCAAACGAGTTGTTTTGAACGACTAGAGTTGGAATGAACATCCTCCTCCGCCGCCAACGTCCGAGAAAAACGGCGGCCGGGTGTTCCGGGAAGGGTCGGTCGGCCACATCGCTTCAAAAAAGCGCAAAATCCGCGCGTTGCCGGCGCCCGCGGACCGCCTTGGTCCGAGGTCCGTATTTCCCGACCCTCGCAGGACATGCAGACGCTTTCCGCGTTGACCGCCGGGGCAATCGGAAGTATGATTTAGACCTCTCGGTTGGGCTAAATCAGACAATAGGATGGGCGATGCTTTTCCGGACGTGCGGTGAATGTGCACGGACCGGGTCTGACGCTCAGCCGCTGTCTTTGCGATGGATTGGCGAAGTCGAGGAGAGGGCCTCATCATGAGCTCAAAGCCGTTTGTATCCGGGATGACTACCACCCACACCAGCCGTCGGCACGTTCTTCGCGGCCGAGGCTGCCAGAATCTGATCGAGCGACTCGAATCGCGAATCGTTCTCTCCGCCTCGCTGGTCGACGCCGGCAGCGCATTAGCGCTCGTCGCTTCGAGCGCTGTCCCCGCGCTGGCCGTCTCGCCCGCCATTTCCACGCCTGACCTCACCCTCCAAGGCAACTCGACGGCGATCGCCAACGATGAAACCAATCCCATGCTGACCAATTTCACCGACTTTGGCGGCACGGCCGCCGACGGCACCGTGCCCCTGACCCGCAGTTACACAATGACCAACAACACATCGGGCACGATCGATCTTACGGGGAACCCGCTGGTGGCAATCTCCGGGGCCGACGCCGGTGATTTTGCCGTCACCACCGAGCCGGGACCGGCGATTGCGGCCAGCGGCTCGACGACGTTTGTCATCACTTTCACCCCGACCGCCGCCGGACTCCGCACCGCAACAGTCACTATCGCCTCCAATGATTCGCAAATTCCCTCATATATCTTCGACATCCAGGGCACGGCCCTGGCCGCTACCACTGAAGCGGGCGGCCTTGAGATCGACACAACCACCGCCGGCGCCGGCGCAATGGCCCAGGATGGCGAACTTCTGGACATGGACTATTCGGGATACCTCACCAATGGCACCGAATTCGATAGCAACACCAACCCAACATTCGGCCACGTCGAGCCCTTCGAATTCAATCTTGGCGCGGGCTCGGTCATCAAAGGCTGGGATGAGGGTTTGGTGGGGATGCAGGTCGGCGAATCGCGCACGCTGATTGTTCCTGCCAGCCTCGGTTACGGCAGCAGCGGACAAGGGACTATTCCAGCCAACGCCACCCTCATCTTCACTACAACCCTGCTCAACATCGTGAGCCTGGCCAGTTCGTCCGACGTTTTCATTGCCGATGGCGATACTTCCCCGATCACCACCGATGGAACGAATTTCGGGCAATATACCGACTCCGATCCCGCGGTCACCGAAACTTTCGTGGTCAATGCCGCCGGCGGCGGCCTTTCGAGTCTCCTTGCCTCGCCCCAAATCACCCTCGCCGGCGCCGGCGCATCGACGTTCAGCGTGACTCAGCCAACCTTCAACGCCGGCAACACCCAGGGAACTTTCACGGTCACCTATACTCCATCACCCGGCATCTCCACCGCAACCGTCACCATCAACAACGCCGAATCCGCTAACGGTGATCCCAATCTCACGTTCGACGTCCAGGGCCAGGGCGAGGAAGAGGCCACGGGAGTGGTTTCGACGGCGAACTGGGACGAAGTCACCGGGTGGGCCTACGACCCCGTCAATCCCACCGCATCCATCAACGTCGAGATCGTCATCGCCGGCGGCCCAACAACCCCGCAAGTCATCTCCGCCGATCAGACGCTGAACAGTTTGCAAAACCTCATCGGCTCCACCAATCACGGCTTCACTTATGCCACCCCATGCCTCACCGTCGGCGCCCATGCCGTGAGCGTGTACGCCGTCGATACCACCACCGGCCATCACGACCTCATCGGCACCGGTACGATCGTCAGTCAGAACTCGCTGTTTGACGAGCACTATTATCTGGAAATGAATCCCGACGTCGCCGCCGCGGTGACTGCCGGGGCGTTTGCCACGGGTTACGACCACTACCTCGCGTACGGCCAATACGAAGGCCGAAGCCCATCGCCTTATTGGGATGAGGCCTGGTATCTGCAAGAGAATCCCGACGTGGCCGCGGCCGTGAAGGCGCACAGGATCAGTTCCGGGTTCATGCACTATTACCTTTACGGCCAGTACGAAAACCGCGGCGGTGTTCTTTATTTCAATACGAGCTATTACTTGACGAACAATCCCGACGTCGCCGCCGCCGTGACGGCCGGATCG
>JBEKIV010000238.1:0-11569 GCA_050011595.1 Tepidisphaeraceae bacterium | reverse complement strand
CGACGACTTCATCGATGACCGTTCTTCGCAGCTTTATCTTTGGATCCTGCGGCAGCGGCTTCTCCTCGATCTTGCAATCGCGATAGATCGTCTTGGAGGTGGAGACATCAGTGCTGAGGGCCTTTCGCACGTATGCGACCTGCCGCCCCAGCCAGCCGAGCAGGCCGTTGCCGGGAAGTTTTTGAGGATGTTGCGGATTGTCGGGACTCATTCACATTCCAAGGTCACGCCGAATTCCTTTTTCACCTGGGCAATGGCGTCCCGCAAGGTTCCGTGCCAGGTGTCGCCGACGAATCCACCGGCCTCGTCGAGACGATAGAGCACCCAATTATGTTGTTGCGGCTCGATGACAAGCCGATGAACCATCCCCGGCGTCGGCCGGGTTCCCGAACCTCGAACCGAGCCGAGAATCATCGCCGCATGGGGCAGACAATCGTTGCTGGCCGGCATCGGGCGGGCGAGAGTGTGGGATATCTTGCTCGGCATGGCGGATCGCTACTCCTGCGAATGCGGCAGATCGCTCGACATCTGCTGGGTCTGTGGATCATAGACCTCGATGAATCGCTTGACATCGCCGATAGTCCGATCGCTGTGGCCGAACCCTTTGATGGCGGCGACGGCCTGATCCTTGTCGAGTTTCAGGACGCTGAGTTCGTAGGCCGCCCCCATCATGCCCGTGCGGCGAACGCCCTGGGCACAATGGACCAGCACCGGCTGGCAAGCGGGATCGTTGGCGATGGCGAGAAACCGGCTGATCTGCTCCCCCCGCGGCCAGCCGCCGAGCGGGACCGGCAACCGCACCACGTCGATCCCATGCGCCTTGCAATAAGCAAGCTCGTCCGTGAACGGCGGTTGCGTGATCTCCTGATCGTCCACCAGCGAAACCACGGTTTTCACGTGCGTCTTCTGGGCGGCCAGATTGAACTGGCGCAGGGTGCGAACGCCGTCACGATAAAGAACGCCGTCTTTAACCGTGGCCAGGTGATAGGTGTCGAAAAATGTCCAGAAAATCCACCACCCCCCCACCGCCAGTATCAAGGCGATCAGGATTATCGGACCAAAGGTTTTCATGGTTGCGGACATTTTGGCCGGCCGAGATTACTCCGGCTCAAGCTCCTTGTCTTTCCCATCGGCGTTTCGCAGGTCCAGGAAGCCGGATTGCTGATCGGCGCTGACGGCTGCACTGGCGAGGCCTTTTGGGCCCTTGCGAGAAAGGAAAAGATCGGCCGAATCCCGCTTGGCGACCAGGGCGACGACCGAAGGCGCGGCGGGCGACGAGAGCGTGATCGAAGCCCGATCGTTATCGCAGGAGGCCGATACAAACGCGCCATTCGGCTGGCTCCGGATCGCCAGGCTCTGAACGGTCAGATGTGCAAACTGGGCATCGGCCGGCCCACCCGGCCCGGCGGCTGCCCCGGCCGCCCCCACCGCCGCAACGACCATGACCAAAAACCCCAAACGCCAACGCCGGCAAGATCGTTCCAGCCGCTCCACGCGCTGTTCCAACGTGTCCATGGTTGTATCCTGTTGATGGAATTGTCGAATCAGTGTCCCTCACCCAAGTCCCAGGTGACGGTCGGATCGTGGTAATCCTGAGCTTTTTGGGGAAGCCGGTCGATCAATTGGTCCACCCGTTCAACGGTCAGATTCTCATGCAGCACGTCGTTGATGAGCATGACCGGCGCGGTGCCGCAGGCGCCCAGGCATTCCAACTCCACCAGGGTGAACCGGCCATCGGGCGTCGTCTGGCCCTCCTCGAGCTTCAGCTTTCTCTTGAGGTGATCGGTCAGTTGGCGCGACTGGCAAATCTCGCAGGAAAGCGAACGGCAAACCTGGAGCAGATATTCCCCCTTTGGCCTGAGCCAGTATTCCTCGTAAAAAGTGGCCGTATCCAATACTTCCGCCGGCGCCATTTCCAGGAACGCGGCCACCTCTTCCAACGCCTGAAGGGGAATCCAGTTGTACGCATGCTGGATTTCGTGCAGCGCCGGCAGGAGCACGGCGCGCTTGTTGGGATAGCGCGGGAAATATTTGGCCGCCAATCGCTTCTTTAATTCTTCCGTCAGATAAGGCTCGGAGCGGCGTTCGACGGTTGCGGTGCGACGATTTTCGGTGATCCAGGCCATTTGAAGTAACCTCTTGCCAGCCGGCGCGCCGTCTTAACCAAGCTTCGTCAAACGCTCCACGTCGACATCGCGAGATTCAAGCTGCACGCCGTGTCGTTTTGCACAAGCGACAAGCATGAGGTCCGGAATGCCAACGGTCAATCCCCGCGCTCTGGCCCGCCGAGCCAAGTCGAACGATTCCTGCCAAACGCGGCGATCCGTTTCCAAACAGACGATGACCGATTCCAGATAGCGTAAATCGCGGTGCTCCTTTTCTCCGCGCGCGCCGTGCCAAAGTTCAAGGCGAACGACATCGCACCAGACGGCCTGGTCGGCGGCGAGCAACTGGTCAACGCGGCGACGGGTATCCGCTCGTCCGCCCGTCCGCAAAGCTTCGATCCACATTGACGTATCAAGCAGCACCACGGCGACGCGCACCTCTATTGCGAAGTTCACGCAATTCTTCCACCGTCATCATATTCTTAAACGTTCCCAAAAGCGCCCGGGCCTTTTCCAAGCGATGCCAACGATTGAATTCCGTCAGCGCCGTTAGAACGGCTTGGCGCTTGGTCGGCGCGCCCGAATATTTCATCGCTCTTTTGAGCAGTTCATCCGGAATATCAATCGTCGTCTTCATGCTTCCAATTATCGGCAATTTGGATTCCGAAATCAACCCCCCTTTATGGCTTCGGGCCGCCCCAAACGTGCGGGCTTCCCATGACGACTCACCGATCCAGTTCCGCCGCGATGACGTTGATGCTGCCCAGCACGGCGACGACGTCCGAGATCATGTGGCCTTCGATCATCTTGGGGAAAACCTGGTAATTGATGTAGCTCGGCGGGCGGGTGCGGGCGCGCCAGGGGACGTTCTGGCCGGCGGAAACGATATAATATCCCAACTCGCCGTTGGCGCTTTCGATGCAGCCGTAGACCTCGCCCTTGGGGGCTTCGAAGCCGCGGTTGGTCATGGTCAGCTCGAAAAGCTGGATGAGGCCTTCAATGCTGCTGTAGATCTGGTCCTTGGGGGGAAGGACTTCCTTGCCTTCGGGGCTGACGTTCACCGGGCCGGGGGGGATGTTGTCGATGAGCTGGCGAATGATGGCCAGGCTTTGTTTCAATTCCTCCAATCGCACCAGATATCGCGCATACACGTCGCCGCTGGTCATGACGGGAACCTTGAAATCGACGGCCGGGGCGCCTTGGCCATCCCAGTTGTCGGCGAAGCAAAGGTAGGGTTCGTCCTTGCGGATGTCGCGGCGAACGCCGCTGGCGCGGGCCAGCGGACCGGAAAGACTCCAGGCGATGGCTTCCTCCCGGCTGATGGCTCCGACGCCCTTGGTGCGATCGACGAAAATCCGGTTTTTATTGAGCAGCGCTTCCACGTCGGCGGCGGCGGGAGGCATGTCCTGGTTGATGAATTTCTTGACCATCCGTTTGAACGTCGCCTCGTCGGGCAAATCCATGTTCAGCCCCCCTACCCGCGTCCAACTGGTGTGGAAACGCTGGCCGGACATGTATTCGACGATGTCGTAAATCGTTTCGCGTTGATTGAACCCGTAGAGAAAGGCGGTGAACGCGCCCAGGTCCAGGCCGGCGGCGCCGATGCACAGGAGGTGGGATTGAATTCTCCCCAGTTCGCCGGCGATGGTGCGGAGGACTTTGCATCGCGGGGTGAGTTCGATGCCCATGAGCTTTTCGGTCGCCCCGTGCCAGGCCAGTTCGTTGTAGATGGGGGCGGAGTAATCCATGCGGTCCACGATGGTGACGTACTGGTTGTAATTGAGATGCTCGCCGCACTTCTCGAAACCGCTGTGAAGATAGCCGATATGGGGGGTTGCCCGGAGGATTCGTTCCCCGTCGAGTTCCAGGACCAGACGGAGGGTGGTATGGGTGGCGGGGTGCTGGGGTCCGAAGTTCAAGGTCCAACGGTTTTCCCCCCCGGCGCCGCCCATTTCCGGCGGCAAGATTTCGCCAGAGGCTTGGGTGAGGGTGAAGGGCATGGGCCGGGATTATAGCGGAGGGGCGAAATCGTTCCAGACTTGCCGGCCGGCGGGACAACTTAGTATATACTAACTTAACGGCGGACTTTTTTGCCGATCGCCGGTGGAGGCGCTTTGCAGTTTGGCGTGCGGGGTGGTAGATTTTCCCCGCGTTGCCCATTTGCGCTGCCTGTTCCACGTGGAACAATGGGTTTGACAATTCAGCCAAGGAAAGGAGTCCTTCATCATGTCTCAGGCCACCAGGAGTAAGCCGCGGCTGGGTCGGGGGCTAAGCAGTTTGATTTCCGTTTCGCACTTGCCGGTGGAGGCTGAGATTGGCGGCCATCCCCATGCCGCGGCGCCGGCGCCGGGGCCGGCGTTCGGGGTGAAGGCCATGGATTCCGGCCAAGCTTTGGGTGGGCCATTGGTCATTCCCATTGACGCGATTCATCCCAATCCTCATCAGCCGCGGAAGACAATCAACGAGGCAGGCATCGCCGAGCTGGCGGCCAGCGTGAAATCATCCGGGATCATTCAGCCGCTGGTCGTTCGGCGGGCCAAAAGCGGTTTCGAGCTGATCGTCGGCCAAAGGCGCTGGCAGGCGGCAAAAATGGCGGGGCTGACCGAAGTGCCCGCGATCGTCCGAGACGTGGACAGCTACACCCAAGCGCAGATGGCCCTGGTGGAAAACATCCAACGGGAAGACCTGAACCACATCGAGCGGGCGCAGGGATACCGGGCGCTGATGGATCAACTTGGGCTAACCCAGGCGGAACTGGCCACCCGAATGGGCGAAGACCGCAGCGGAATCGCAAACTATCTTCGCCTTCTGGATTTGGCTGAGCCGGTTCGAGGCATGGTCCGAGACGGCCAGTTGAGCCTCGGACACGCCAAACTCCTCGCCGGCATCAGCGACATTCTGGAACAGCAGCGTTTGGCGGAGACAGTCGTCGCCCAGGGTCTATCCGTCCGGAACCTCGAGCGAATGCTCCAGGAAGGCTCGAACGGCGCACCTGTTCGCAAGCCCCCGGCTCTCACCCCCCACCTGATGGATTTGGAGAAATCACTGGCTCGGCAACTCGGCATGCGCGTTCAGGTTCGCTCCAGCTCGAAGGGCCGTGGCCGCCTGATCCTGCATTACAGCAGCCTGGATCAGTTTGATGAGATTCTTCAGAAACTGGGCGCTAAGGCGGAATGAGACCCGGTCCATCGGCAGGCCTTTGCATAACCACCAATTTCCCGGTCGGTGCAGATTCAATGGTCATTTGTCATTGGTCATTGGTCATTTGTCACTTGTCACTTGCGGATTCGCGTGATGAGCGATTTCCAGGTAAATGCGGTTTCTAATGGCGATCCGGCAATCCATCGTCGCCAATGTGAATTGTTGTTCCATGTGGAACAACATTAATAAAAGTCTGTTTATCAACTATCAAACATCGGCGCGATGGACGTGGGGGGCCAAAGGCTTAGAATCCCGCCATGGCTGAGAATGCGGGCGATGGTTCGGTGGTGGACGTGGCGATTGTGGGCGCGGGGCCGGTGGGGCTGTTCGGGGCCTTCTATGCCGGGCTGCGGGGGATGTCGGTCAAGATCGTCGATTCCCTGGAGATTCTTGGCGGACAACTCACGACGCTCTATCCGGAAAAATACATTTACGACGTGCCCGGATTTCCCCGGATTCTGGCCAAGGAATTGGCCAACAACCTGGCGGAACAGGCCGGGCAGTATAAGCCGATCATCTGCCTCGGCGATCGCGTGGAGATACTGAAGCGGGAAGGGGAGTCGGGCATATTTTGCATACACACGCAATCGACGGCGCATCGCGCGCGGGCGGTGATCGTCGCGGCGGGCGTGGGTGCGTTCGAGCCCAAGACGCTGGCGCTGCCGGAAGCCCAGCGGTTTTTCGGGCGCGGCTTGCAGTATTTCGTGAAAAGCTTGCAGACGCTGCGGGGCAAGCGGGTGCTGATCGTCGGCGGGGGGGACAGCGCGGTGGATTGGGCGAACATGATCTCGCCCATCGCCGCATCGGTGACGCTCATCCATCGGCGGGACCAATTCCGCGCCCACGAGGAGAACGTGCAACGGATGCGACGCGGGACCACCCGGATCATGACCTGTTTCGAGCTGAAGGGCCTTGCGGGCCGGGAGACGATCGAGGAAGCCACTATATACGACAATCGGACTAAAGCGGAGCAAACCCTGAAGATCGACGCGCTCCTGGTCAACATCGGTTTCAACAACTCGCTGGGGCCGATCAAGGACTGGGGGCTGGAAATCGAAGGCGGATCCATCAAGGTGGACGCGATGATGCAGACGAACGTCCCCGGGAAAGCTCAAGTTGATTGCCACGGGGTTCGGCGAGGTCTGCATCGCCGTCAACTTCGCCAAACACTATCTGGATCCCAAGGCCAACATTTTCCCGGGTCACAGCTCGAACATGAAAAGGTGAAACGCTACCTGCGGCGAGGTTGCCATAATTCGCCTTAGCGGACAGTATGGCAAATGCGCGCGGCCGGGGGCCCAATTATTTGCATTGCCGTCTGACCGGTTACCGATTGGCAGGCTATGGTTATTAAGATGTACGCGATGCTTCGTTGCCGATTCTGGTTTTTGGGGTTTGTGTCGTTGGGGCTTGCCGCGCTGGCATACGGCGGGCCGGCGACTCGGCCGGCGGCGGACGATATTCTGCTGGCGCGGATCACGGACAAGGGTCCGTTGCTTTTGCATTTGCCCGGCATTGCCGGGCCGAGGTGGTGCGATCGCCGGATGCTCGCCGGGCTGCGCGACGGGGGGGTCGAGGCCAATTCCGTCATCTATGATTGGACGGAAGGCGATCCGGGGATCGACGCGTTGCAGGGATACGCGCGGAATCATCAGGAGGCGAAGAAGATCGCCGACTTGATTTCCGCCCACGCCGCGGCGGATCCGGATTCGCCGATTTATCTCACCGCTCACAGCGGCGGTTGCGCGTTGGCGGTGTGGGCGTTGGAGAAATTGCCGGCCCGGGTGAAGGTGCAGACGGTGCTGCTGATCGCGCCGGCGCTTTCGCCGGGGTATGATCTGACCGCCGCGCTGCGGCACGTCGAGGGCAAGGCGTTCGTCTTCTCCAGCACGCTGGACGTGGTGGTGCTCTATTCCGGGACAAAGCTTTTCGGGACGATGGACGGGGTGCATGGCGCCGCCGCGGGTTTCGCCGGGTTCGTTCAACCGCCCAGCGCCGATCCTTTGACGTATCGGAAGTTGGTTCAGTTCCAATATCAAAAGGCCTGGGCGAAATACTTCGACTTCGGAGAGCACATCGGCGGGATGTCGCGGCCGTTCGCCCAAGCGGTGTTGGCGCCGCTGATCGACCCGGGTCCGGCGCCGAGCACGCGGCCGGGCGTTGGGTTGGATTCTTCGCGGCAATAGTCGGGTGCGCGGCTGGACGCGGCGGGGGCGAGCGGCTATTTTGTTGTTTAGCCATGGAAAAGGAGTAGACGAATGGCCAAGCCACGACGCCGACGAAAGATCGGCAGCAAGAAGCGCAAGGCGCGTCGCGACCGTCGCAAGCGGTAACGGCATACGAGGCAGAATCCATTGCGGATCATCCGGGCCGCGCGTGCGCGGCTTCGATGATCCGTTTTTACTAGCTGTGGAAGTGGAACGTTCATGCACCAATCGACAACTGGACAGCCTGCCCCCGCCGGCGTGACGGAAAGTTCGCCGCGGCCGGCGGGCGCCGCCAAGTTCCTCAATCGCGAGGTGAGCTGGCTGGATTTCAACCATCGGGTGTTGGAGTTGGCGCTGGACAAGCGGGTTCCGCTGCTGGAACGGGTGCGGTTTCTGGCGATTTTTTCGTCGAACCTCGACGAGTTCTTCATGAAGCGGGTAGGGGGGTTGCAGCGGCAACAGCTTGCCCGCGTGACCGAGCGGTCGATTGACGGCCTGACCCCGCCCGAGCAGCTTGAGGCGATTCACGCCCATCTGCGGCCGATGCTCGAAACGCACGTGGCCTGCTGGCTGGACGAGCTGAAGCCGGCGCTGGAAGAGCGGGGCATTTTTATCCGGGACTACGAGGCCCTGGAGGCGTTGGACCGATCGGCCGCCGATCAATTCTTCAGCAAGAACGTTTTCCCGATCCTGACGCCGCTGGCGGTGGACCCGGCTCATCCGTTTCCGTTCATCTCGAATCTGAGCAGTTCGATCGGAGTGATCCTGGAGCCTCCCGGGCGGAAGGAAAATCTGTTCGTGCGGATCAAGGTTCCGGAGAACCTGCCGCGCTGGGTGCCGCTGGCGTCGAAGTTCCATTTTGTTCCGCTGGAGCAGGTGATCGGCGGCAATCTGTCGCTGCTGTTCCCCGGCATGAACGTGGTTGAATATTCCCCGTTCCGGGTCACGCGAAACGCGGACATCGAGATGGACGCGGAGGACGCGGACGATCTGCTTCAGCTCGTGGAGTTGGAGCTGCGAGCGCGGCGGATGGCGCGAGCGGTGCGGCTGGAATTGGCGCAAACGATGTCGTCGGCGATGCGACAGTTCATCATCAACGGCGTGGAGGTGGACGCCCACGACATTTTCCCGACGCGCGGCCCGGTGGACATGACGGACCTGGCGGCGCTGGCGAACCTGGATTTTCCGGACTTGAAATTCAAGCCGTGGGTCCCGGTGACGCCGGCGCGATTCAGCGGCGAAGCTGCGGACGTCTTCCAGGTCATCCGCGACGGCGACGTGCTGGTGCATCATCCCTACGAGGCCTTTGCCGAAAGCGTGGAGAAGTTCATCGCGGCCGCGGTGATGGACCCGAAGGTTCTGGCGATCAAGATGACGCTCTATCGCACGACGCCGGATTCGCCGTTTTTGTTGTCGCTGATTCACGCGGCGGAGTCGGGCAAACAGGTGGCGGTGGTGGTGGAGCTCAAGGCCCGTTTCGACGAGCAGCGGAACGTGCAACTCGCCCAGACCCTGGAAAACGCGGGGGTTCACGTGGTCTACGGGCTGCTCGGCCTCAAGACCCACGCCAAGGCCGCGATGGTCGTGCGCGACGAGCCGGATGGGTTGCGGACGTACTGCCATATCGGAACGGGAAACTACAACTCGCGCACCGCGCAGCTCTACACCGATCTCGGATTGTTCACGTGCGATCCGCGGATGACGGAAGACGTGATCGATCTTTTCCATTATCTCACCGGCCGGTCGATGAAACGCGATTACCGTAAGCTGCTGGTGGCGCCGGTGAACATGCGCGAGCGGATGCTGCTGAAGATTCGCCGGGAGGTGGAGCACGCGCGAGCCGGGAAGGAAGCGCGCATCACCGCGAAGATGAACGCGCTGCAGGACCCGCGGATCATTCAGGAGCTCTATTCGGCCTCGCAAGCCGGGGTGAAGATCGAGCTTTTCGTCCGCGGATTCTGCTGCCTGCGCCCGGGAGTCGAGGGAATGTCGGAGAACATTTCGGTCGTCAGCATCCTCGGCCGGTTCCTGGAACATTCGCGCATCTACCATTTCCTCAACGGCGGCGAAGAGGAGTTTTACATCGGCTCGGCCGATTGGATGAACCGCAACCTGGACTGGCGCGTGGAAGCGCTGGCCCCGGTGGAGGCCCCGGCCCTGCGGGAGCAGCTGCGGGAAATCCTGGACATCATGCGCGTCGATGTGGAACATTCCTGGCAACTGCATCCCGACGGAGTCTGGCGTCCGCGAATCCCGCACAACGGCGAGCAATCCGCTGAAGGGCAGGTAACGATGATGCGGCGCGTGCTGAAGCAAAACCGGGATAGGTAATAGATTGCCTCGCGAATTCCGGATTTCACAGCAATCTTTCGCTCATCCTGCTAAAATCCGCGATTCATGGCCAAGGGCGACGAAGATTATCCGCTGCTGAAATACGTCGATTCGCTGGTGGAGAACCTGCGGAAGCTGATTCCCTCGGCGGTCACGGGCGAAAATGACGAGGCGGTGCACGATGCGCGGGTGGCGACGCGACGATTGAAGGCGGCGACCGATCTGGTCAAAGGCGTCGTCTCCGGACGATCGCGCAGGCCGTTCAATCGCGTGGGGAGATTGCTGCGGCGGCAGCTTGGGCCGCTGCGCGATCTGGACGTGATGCTGGAACATCTGGGCCAGTTCAAGCAGCCGAAATTCCAGCCGGCAATCCAGTGGCTGCGCGAGCGGCTGGGCGAGCGGCGTCAAGAGGCGGTCCGACGCGCCGGGGCGAACGCGCCGCCGGCCCGGATGCTGGCGCGGCTCGGCACCTGGTGGGGCCTGCGCCACGAAATCGAGATCGCCCACGACCGCATCGGCGAGTTGCTGAGTCAATCCGTGCATCTTCAACTCGACGCCTTCGTCGAACAGGCGGACGATCTGACCGGAGATCGCCGAAACGATCCGCACCCGCTTCGGATCGCGGGCAAATCGCTGCGGTACACGCTGGAGATGGCTCGCGAGCACGGCAACCGCCTGCCGAGGTCGGTGGTTGGGCTGTTCAAGCGGATGCAGACCGCGCTGGGGCTGTGGCACGATTACGTCGTGCTGGCCGAGCGAATCATGCGGGAATCGGTTGAATGCGATTTGGCGTTGCACAATCCCCGGCTCCAGGGTGAACTGTTGAGCGTTGTTCAGTTGTGTTTACGCCGGTCCGATTCGCAATTGAAGAAGATGGCCGCGTTATGGAAAACCCGCGGGCAATCGCTCACGCAAACCATTCGCCAGGCGTTTCCGCTGACGGAACATATCGAAGAGCCGGAAGTCGCCGCAGCGGAGGCGACACCGTCGGTCGCCGAATCCAACGCGGCGCCAGCGGCTTAGCCCGGATTATTCACCGCAGAGCACACGGAGAACGCAGAGATTGAGGCGGCAGAAGGATTTATCCGCATCTTTCATGGGATTTCTTTCGCACAGACCGCTCGCGGCAATCCCAGGGCATTCTCCGCGTTTTCGCGGCGCTCTCTGCGTGCTCTGCGGTTCAACTGAATTATCCGGATTAGGGATTTTCCCAATTTTCTTAGGCAGCGGGACAATCGTCGGCAGGGGGCGCGGCGGGTGGTTTTTCGGGCGGAGGGAGGAAGCGGGCGGCGGTCTGGAGAAGAATCTGGGCGGCGCGCAGGCGATCTTTGTCGGAGGAGCCATCGAGAAACTTGGCGAGTACGCTGGTGGCGCGGAGAAAAAGATTTTGGCAACGATCGGCGGCGTTGGCGTGGACTTGCACGCGGGCGTTGTGCAATGCCAAGCGGTAGTTGTGGTTGTGGGTCTTCCATCGCCAAAGTGTTTTGCGGTCGATGGAAAGGGCATGGGCGATGTATACGTCGCTGAAGCCGTCCAGGGTCATGTCGATGGCACTTAACTGGGTGTCGCTAAGGTATCGGGCTTGGGCGATGTCCCATTTTGCCACTGCCATTCGGCACGGGGTTCGCGTAATGCAGATTCTTGCGCTTGCGCTGGGGTGAACTCTATGTCATGCTGGCGGCTGTGACAGATGTCGATCCCTCACAGGTCCATCTCAAACTGCTG
>JBEKIV010000237.1:0-6480 GCA_050011595.1 Tepidisphaeraceae bacterium | reverse complement strand
TCCCAAACACCGGGCGGAACAGCTTGCCCAGCTTGGCTATGTGGCATTCGCGGCGGACATGTACGGCAACGACCAGGTGACCGACGCGCCCGACGTGGCCGCCAAATGGATGGGCGGCGTCAAGGGCGATGTCGATCTGATGCGTGCCCGCGCGCAAGCGGCGTTGGACGTGCTGGCCAAGGACCCGCACGTGGACCCCAGCCGGATCGCGGCGATCGGGTATTGTTTCGGGGGCACGGTGGCGCTGGAACTGGCCCGTAGCGGGGCGCCGATTGCCGGGGTCGTGTCGTTCCACGGCGGCCTGGATACGACCCGGCCGGAGGATGCGAGCAATATCAAGGGAAAGGTCCTGGTTTGCACGGGTGGGGATGATGCGTTCGTTCCCGCGGCCCAGGTGGAGGCATTCGAGGATGAGATGCGGCAGGGGCACGTGAATTGGCAGGTGATCGTGTATGGAGGGGCGCATCATGCGTTTACGAATCCCCAGGCGGATTCGCATCACATCCCCAATATCGCCTATAACGCGGATGCGGACCGGCGGTCCTGGGGGGCGATGCGGGGATTTTTTGAGGAGATTTTTCATTAATTGAGGCGGAGAAGACCGGAGGGAGGGGCGATTTCCGGCATGAAATGGAGTGGACAACGTCTATAATTCGAAAGAGTTAACAGTGGAGATTCCCCATGGGCGTTTTTGCGTATGAGGCGATGAATTCGTCCGGACAGGAAGTCAAGGACGAAATCGAAGCGGGATCGACCGAAGAGGCGATTGCCAAGATTCGCGGCAAGGGCTTTTTCCCCACCAAAGTTCGCGAGAAGGCGCAAAAGAAATCGCAGAAGAAGAAATCCGCCGCCGGCGACACGGCGCCGTTGCAGAAGAAGCGGAAGATGCCGATCTCCATCGGCGGCGTGCCGCGAAAGCAGCTGGTCATGTTCACCCGCCAGCTTTCGACGCTCCAGGACGCCGGCCTGCCGATTCTGCGGAGCCTGCAGATTCTCGAATCGCAGCAGAGGCCGGGCCTTCTCAAGGCGGTCATCGGCGGCGTCGCCGACGAGGTGGAAGGCGGAGGCTCTCTGTCCGACGCGATGGCGAAATTTCCCAAGGCGTTCGACAAGCTGTACGTGAACATGATCAACGCCGGGGAAGCGGGCGGCGTGCTGGACCTGATTCTGGCGCGTCTGGCGGAATTCATGGAGAAGGCCGCCAAGCTGAAGAAAAAAGTCATCGGCGCGATGATTTATCCATGCGTGGTGATCAGCATCGCGGTGGGCGTGGTGTCGCTGATCATGATCGTGGTGATTCCGAAGTTCAAGAGCATTTTCGCCGATTTCAAGACGGAATTGCCGCCGGTCACCAAGTTGCTTTTGGCCATCAGCAATTGGTTTGCCACGCAATATGGCTGGGCGTACGTGCTGGTATCCCCGCTGATGCTGGTGGGCCTGCTGAAGCTGATCCAGCTCAGCGAAGGGGGAAAATATCTTGTGGACGCGGTGAAGCTGAAGATTCCGGTTCTGGGCGGCATCCTGGGCAAAACGGCGATCGCCCGGTTCACGCGCACGCTGGGAACGCTGATCAGCGCCGGCGTGCCGATCCTGGATGCGATCAACATCACCAAGGAAACGTGCGGCAACGAGGTTTACACCCGCGCCCTTTCGAAGGTTCACGATGCCATCCGGGAGGGCGAATCCATGGCCGACCCGCTCCGCGCCACCAAGGTGTGCGACGCCATCGTGGTCAACATGATCGACGTGGGCGAAGAGACGGGCGACCTGGACAAGATGCTCATCAAGGTTGCCGACAACTACGACAGCGACGTGGACGTGCTGGTCGGCTCGCTGATCAGCATTTTGGAGCCGATCATGGTGGTGGTCCTGGGCCTGATCGTTGGGTTCATCGTGGTCGCGCTCTTCATGCCGATGGTCGCCCTGATCGAGACGATTTCTGCGCCGAAACATTGAACTCCGGACGCGTTTTTCGATCTGCCGAGGCTCCAGGCCCCGCACGTGCATGCGGGGCTGCGGCGCGAGCCGCGTTCACTTTGATTGAGACCCTCACGACGGTGGCGATTCTGGTGATCGTGGTGGGGCTGATGGTGAGTCTTTCGCGTCACGTTCGAGCGGCGTCGGCGGACGTTTTGACGAAGGAAGTCCTGCGGCGGCTGGATGCGGCGATGGCGGCGTACGTCCGCCAGAACGGCACGATCCCGGTCATCCCTTCGTTCATCGGGGATCAACAGGTCCCGCCGGAGATCCAGTTGCGCCGCCCGGCCGAGCGAAACGACGAGGCGTTCGTCCGCGCCCTGAAATCGGCGGGGCTTCTCACCGGGCAATTCGACGATCTATCGATCGCGTATTACGACGAGGCGCGGGTCCGCGACGCCTGGGGAAGTCCAATCGTTTTCATGTCGCACATGCACCCGGCCATCGGGATGAACCCCAAGGGGTGGTTTTTCTTCAGCGCCGGACCCGACCGGCTATATCTCACCCGCGACGACAATCTTTACAGCTACGATCAGCCGGTGGTGCAGCCGTGAGCGGCAAAGGGGGGCTGCGGAAAAGCGAGGCCGTATCAGATTAGGCAGTTTCTTAAGCTCGTGGAGCGATATAATCTGCGTATTGAGGAGAACTAATGCGTGATTATCACATCAACATTTTTTACAGCGATGAGGACGAAGGGTATATCGCCGATATTCCCGATCTGGAAGCGTGCTCGGCGTTCGGGAAGACCCCGGATGCAGCGTTGGCAGAGTTGCAGATTGCGCGACGTGCCTGGGTAAAGGCGGCCAAGGCGGCGGGAAAGCGCGTTCCCCCTCCGCGTTATCGCCCGGCGATCTATCAATTGCCGGTAGCCGGCTAGATTCCGTCAATTCGGTCTGAGAGGCGCCTGTCGGGGCCGCACGTTTTTCCAATGGCGAATTGGGAGGGCGCCGCCCTATCATCCAACGGTCCTTTCGGGAGAAATCGGCGAAATGAGTCATCCTCGCGCTGCGACGGTCGGGCAATTGAAGGAATCGGGGTATAAGCCGTGCTCGGTGAAGGACGAGTTGCGGAGGAACATTATCCGCAAACTGAAGTCTGGGGAGGAGCTTTTTCCGGGGCTGGTGGGATATCGGGATTCGGTGATTCCGCAGATCGTCAACGGAATCCTTTCCAAACACGATCTGCTGTTTCTGGGGCTGCGCGGGCAGGCGAAAACGCGGATTCTGCGGATGTTGCCGATGCTGCTGGACGAGTGGATTCCGGTGCTCGGGGGCACGGAGATCAACGACGATCCGCTGGAGCCGGGGACAAAGACCGGAAGGCGGATCGTGGCGGAGCAGGGAGACGACGCGGCGGTGGAATGGGTGCATCGGGACAACCGGTATCACGAGAAGCTGGCGACGCCGGACGTCACCATCGCGGATTTGATCGGGGAGATCGACTTGGTGAAGCATGCGGAGGGGAGATATCTGTCGGATGAATCGACGATGCATTATGGGCTGATCCCCAGGAGCAACCGGGGAATTTTCGCGATCAACGAGTTGCCGGATTTGGCGCCGCGGATTCAGGTGGGATTGTTCAACGTGCTGGAGGAGCGGGACGTGCAGATTCGGGGGTATCCGATCCGGCTGGAGTTGGACGTTTGCCTGGTGTTCAGCGCCAATCCGGAGGATTACACGAATCGGGGCCGGATCGTGACGCCGCTGAAGGACCGGATCGGATCGGTGATCCGGACGCATTATCCGGAGACGGTCGCGGAGGGAATTCAGATCGCGCAGGAGAACGCGTGGCTCCAGCGCGAGGGAAAGTCGCAAAGCGACAGCGACGTGCGGGTGGAGGTGCCGGCGTTCATGAACGAGATCGTGGAAGAAGTGGTTCGACTGGCGCGGAACAGCCCGCACGTTTCGCAGGCGTCGGGAGTGTCGGTGCGAACCAGCATCGCCAACCTGGAGACGGTGGTGAGCAACGCGGAGCGGAGGGGACTGGCGACGGGGGAGAGGCGCGTGGTGCCGCGGGTGTGCGATCTGAATTATCTGGTCGCCAGTTGCCGCGGGAAGATCGAGATGACCCTGGCGGAAGAGGAGGGGGCGGAGGACAAGCTGATCCGGGCGTTGGTGGGCGAGGCGGTGAAGGCGGTGTTCGGGCGCTACGGCGACGCCGAGGGGTACGAATCGATCACGGAACAGTTCAAGGGGAATTTGACGTTTCCGGCCGGGGACGATCTGTCGGCGGAGGAATTCACGGCGAATATGAAGGCGATCAAGGGCTTGCCGCAGGCGACGGCGCAGTTGGCCAAGGAGATGGAATTGGACTGCGGCGACCCGGCCATGCTGGCGAGCGTGGGGGAGTTTTTGCTGGAGGGGTTGTATGTGAACAATCGGCTGAGCAAGTACAACGCGAGGGGAAAGACGTTTTTTAAGAGGTGAGGGGAGAGTTGCAAGCGGCAAGTTGCAAGTGCAAGTTGAGGTTGAGCTTGCAACTTGCACTCATGTGGTTTTGTAGTATTCTAGTGGCAGTTCATGGATGAACGCCCTTTGGTTGTATCGGACATGGAGGTCCGGGCTATGCATTTCTTGTCGTTTGATCGCGGGATAATTGTTGCCCTTTGTTTTTTGCTTTGGATCGCGGCGGCGGGGCTGATTTGCTGGGCGCTGGTGCCGAGGCAATTGCCGGATGATTCGGCGACGATCACCAGCCCGGCGGGGGTAGTGCATGCGCAGCCGGCCGGCGCGGCTACGCCGCGGGGGCAGGTGTCGCTGGCGCAGCGATAAACAGAGGCGGGGGACGGAGGGTGGATTCGTTGACATCACGGGGGGTGGGGTCTAGCTTGAAGTGATGGTTCCATTGACGCGCCATGGGTGGCGGGAAATGCTGATCGGGTCGCTGGTGCTGGCGATCACGGCATGGGGATTGAGGCTCGTTTTCTGGCCGTTGGCGATGATTTGCATTCCGGTGCTGATTTGGCTGTTCGCGTTTTTCAGGGACCCGGAGCGGAAAATCCCCGCGGAGCAGCGTGCGGTGGTGTCACCGGCCGATGGGAAGGTTTCGGACATCACCGAGCTCGAGCATGATGAGTTGATCGGCGGCCCGGCGGTGCGGGTGGGGATTTTTCTGTCGGTGTTCAACGTGCACGTCAATCGGAGTCCCTGCGATGGGAAGGTGGTTTGCGTTTCCTATAAGAAGGGGAAGTTCATCAATGCGATGAATCACGGGGGCGCGTCGGAGCAGAACGAATCGAACACCATCGTGCTGGCCGAGCCGCGGGGGGGGAGAAACATCGTTGTGGTCAAGCAGATCGTGGGGATGATCGCCCGGCGGATCGTGTGCACGGTGGAGAAGGATGAATTTGTGGAGCGGGGGGCGAGGATCGGGATGATCAAGTTTGGGAGCCGGACGGAATTGACGATCGCCCAGTGGCTTGAGCCGAAGATTCAGGTGGAGGTGGGTCAGAGCGTGCGCGGGGCGGCGGACGTGATCGCGACGTTGGGCAAGCCGATCCACACGGAAGAGGCGGCGGCGGGCGAGGAACTGGAGCCGCTGGTGCCGCGGGAGACGCCGGCATGAGCCGAATCGGCAAAAGGTTCTCCCAGGAGACGTCGGAGGAGGGGGAGGATGCCGTGAAGCGGCGGCGTCGGCCGCGGCGTTCGCGGGAGCAGAGACGGCTGCGGCTGCGGCGGCACGGGCGGCGGGCGTACATCCGGTCGGTCTATTTCCTTCCCAGTCTGGCGACGTTGGGCAACGCCGTCTCCGGGTTCGGGGCCATTTACGTCGCGGCCATGGTGGCGCATGGCGGAACGCTCCCGAAAGATCCGTGGGCCAGCTTCTTCGTGAACCGGGGTTTCGCGGCGGCGGCGTATCTGATCTTTCTGGCCATGGCGTTCGATGCGCTGGATGGACGGCTGGCGCGGTTCGCGCGGCATACGACCGATTTCGGCGGACAGCTCGACAGCTTGGCGGACGTGGTGAGCTTTGGCCTGGCGCCGGCATTCGTGGCGCTGCGGACGTTCCACCTGGATGGACCCACCTGGGATTTGCCGTTCATGCGATTGGTGTGGGCGGTGGCGGCGCTGTACATGTGTTGCGCGGCGATCCGGCTGGCGAGATTCAACGTCAGCAACGAACACGGGGAACAACACCATTTCAGCTTCCTCGGCCTGCCGTCGCCGGGCGCCGCCGGCGCGGTGGCGGGGTTGATCCTGATGCAGCAGGATTTGGCGCGGCAATCGTTCACGTTTTTGTCGCAGACCTGTTTGGCGCTGTTGCCGTGCGTGGTGCTGGCAAGCGCATTGCTAATGGTCAGCCATCTGCGGTATCCGCATCTGGTGAATCGGTATCTGCGGGGCAGACGGTCGATCGGGCGACTGATCACCATGGTGGGAATTACGCTGCTGATGGTCATAGCGCATCAATACGTAGTGGGGATTGGAATGTTGGCGTACGCGGCGTGGGGGCCGGGGGCGTGGATGATTGTACGGATTCGGCGATGGATGCGGCCGAAAGATA
>JBEKIV010000236.1:0-6555 GCA_050011595.1 Tepidisphaeraceae bacterium | reverse complement strand
CCGCCAGCGATGCGTTCTTCCCCTTCCCTGATGCGCCGCGATTGCTTCTCGATGCCGGAATCACCGCCATTGTCCATCCCGGCGGTTCGCTCAAGGACCAGGAAACCATCAAACTCATCGACGAGCACGGCGCGGCCATGGTCCTTACCGGCCAGCGCCATTTCAAGCATTGATGCAATGCCATCGTCCAAAGATCTGATCGTCGAACCCGTCGGCGTGGATGTGGAAACGCTTCCGCATCCCATTGCCTGGAGCCGGCTCTTCGGCAACGAACACCCCGTGGAATTGGAAATCGGCATCGGCAAGGGAACGTTTCTCACCGATCAGGCCAAGGCCCGGCCGGACACCAATTTCTTCGGAATCGAATACGCGCGATGGTTCTGGCGTTATGCCAGCGACCGCCTTCGCCGCAACGCCTGCCTCAACGCTCGCACCGCCCGCGCCGAGGCCGCCTATTTCCTCAAGGAATTCGTCCCCGATTCTTCCCTGGCCGTCGTCCACGTCTATTTCCCCGACCCCTGGCCGAAAAAACGCCACCACAAACGCCGGCTGATCCAGCCGCCGTTTCTCCTTGAAATCCACCGCGTCCTCCAGCCCGCCGGACGCCTGCAAATCGTCACCGATCACGAGGAATATTTTCAACAGATTCAGCAAGCCGTCCGCGGCTCGCCCCTGAGGGAAGTTGATTGCAACCTGAGCGACGTCGGCACGAATTTCGAGCGGAAATACCGGCGTGAGGGACGGACGTTCCACGCTATTGCCGCGGTGCGGAATGCAGGATAGAAGCCCGTTCCCCGGCGGGATCGAAAACTCTCATATTTATTCATGCCGGCCGCCCCGCTCGTCCGATAACTCCCAAGACATCTAACTGAAAGGTGCCTTATGAAAGCGTACATGGCGACTATCTGCGGCGGGTTCGTGACCGTGTCGGCCATTCTGGCAACGTCCGGCTGCACGGGCGATGGCCGGCCGACGATCATCCCTAACTCCGATTCCTCCCTGCGGAAGTCCTCGACCGAGTTTGCCGCCGACGCGGCCAGGCGGTCCTACGAAGTCAACGCCCCCAAGAGCCGCGACTCGATTGCCCGCGCCCAGTACAACGTCATGGAGCGGCAATTTGAACTGGCCAATCTTTCCAATTCCGACTGGCAGAATATCGAGGTCTGGGTCAATCAGAAGTACGTGGTGTGCGTGCCCCAGTTTGACCGTAACACCGGCAAGACGCTCAATTTCGAATTGTTCTACGATGCCGACGGGCATCATTTTGAGACTGACCACGGCGGCAATCCCGTCCGCAGTCTGCAAATCTATCAGGGCGGCAAGATGTACGACGTCGTTGCCACGCTGGAATGACATACGCCGCAATGACGCGGTTGAGTCGTGCGCTGGATGAACGTATAGTTATCGCCCCATGTTGTTTACCGATCCGTGTTTCCTTTTCCTGCTTTTGCCGGTGGTGCTGACCGTCTATTATTGCACGCCGCGGGCGGGCAAGAATTACGTCCTGCTGGCGGGGAGCCTGGTTTTCTACGCTTTGGGCGAGGGGTGGTCGACCTTCGTGGTGGTGGCATCCATCGCCATCAATTTTTATATCGGAACTTTGATTGCCGCCGCCCCCGATCGGAAGGCCGCCAGGGGGGCGATGGTCCTCGGCGTGATCGTCAACCTGACGATTCTCTGTGTTTTCAAATACGCCGCCTTCGTCGTCCGCAACATCAATGTCCCGCTGGTGGCGATAGGAATCCACCAGCTTCCCCTGCCCAAGATCCATCTTCCCCTGGGCATTTCCTTTTTCACGTTCCACGCCCTGTCGTACATCATTGACGTATTCCGCAAGGAAGTGAAGCCGTTGAAGCGGTCCAGCATCTTCGGGCTGTACATCATGCTCTTCCCGCAGCTCATTGCCGGGCCGATCATCCGCTACAAGACGATTTGCGATCAGTTCACCATCGGCGGCCCGCGCGGCCGGCAACATTCCTGGGATTCCTTCTCCGAGGGCGTCCGGCGATTCATCATCGGATTTGGCAAGAAAATGCTGATCGCCAACACCGTCGCTCAGACCGCCGACACTATTTTCACCGTTCGCCCCTACCTGATCACCTCGGCCGTCGCGTGGCTCGGCGTGCTCTGCTACACCCTGCAAATCTATTTCGATTTCTCCGGCTACAGCGACATGGCCATCGGCCTGGGCAAAATGTTCGGCTTCACCTTCCCCGAAAACTTCAATTACCCCTACATTGCCACCAGCATCACCGATTTCTGGCATCGCTGGCACATCACCCTCTCAAGCTGGTTCCGCGACTATCTCTACATCCCCCTGGGCGGGAATCGCGTTCCCAAATGGCGGGTGTACGCCAATCTTCTGACCGTCTTTTTCCTTTGCGGCCTCTGGCACGGAGCCACCTGGACCTTCGTCGTCTGGGGGTTGTTCCACGGCGCCTTTCTCATCATCGAACGCGCCGGACTGGGCAAATGGCTGGAACGCCACCGCGCCGTGCGACATGTCTACACGCTGCTGGTCGTTATGGTCGGCTGGGTCTTCTTCCGCTCCGACACCTTTGCCGGCGCGGGGCAATACCTGACCCGGATGGCATTCCTCGGCTCAAGCAGTTCGGCATTCTTCACGTTGTCGCAATGCGTCAACCGGGCGCTGATTCTGGCCCTGGCGGCGGGCGTGATCGGCAGCTTGCCGATCGTGCCGCTGCTTGGCAGCGCATTCGATCGCGCCGTCGCCGCCGCGGACGGCGCCAGGTCCCGGCTTGTGGATTTGACCGCCGGAATGGGCGAGTTCGCCGCCCTGAGCGCCATCTTCCTGGCGTCAACGGCGCTTTCCGCCGCCGGAACCTATAATCCGTTCATCTACTTCCACTTTTAGATGACAATGACGTCGGAATCAACCACACTGGAGATGCCTTTGCCGCCGCTTGGACACCCCGATGCAATTCCGCACCTCCATTGGCGCCATCGCGCCCGCCTGGCCGCGGCCATCTTGTTCGTCTTCGCCATGTTCATTCCCCTGGTTGGGACCGCCCTGCATTGGGACCCCGTCGCCTCCCACGAAAACCGTGCCCTGGCCAAGGCCCCCGGCCTGCCCAAAAGCTTCCAGCAGCTCACCCGCTATGCCGATCTCATGCTCGGCGCCTACAGGGACCATTTCGGATTCCGAAACGCACTGATCCGCGGGCTTACCCTCCTCAGATTTCACGGCGGGCTGGCGGTGGATCAGAGCACCGGCATCATCATCGGCAAGCAGGGCTGGCTCTTCTTTCCCCCCGTGGTCCGCAACCTGCTCGCCGACCGGAATCTCGACCCGTTTACCAGCGAGGAACTCGACGCCTGGCAGCAAGTGCTCGAGCATCGCTACTGGTTCTGCGCCAATCACGGAATCCGTCTTCTCGTTTTCATCCCCCCGGACAAGCAGAACGTCTACCGGGAATACATGCCCGACCAGCTTTCAGCCCTTGGCCCGCAGAGCCGGCTCGATCAGGTCATCGAACGCCTCCGCGTGACCCATTCTCCCGTCGATATGATCGATCTCCGCCCGACTTTGATCGAAGCGAAGAAACATCGTCGCGTTTATTTCAAAACCGACACCCATTGGAACGATTACGGCGCCTACGCCTGCTATCCCGTCATCCTCGATGAGATCAACAAACTGATCGGTACGAAAATGGTTCCTCAACCGGCGAGCGATTTTCTCCACACCTCGTCCATCCGTTCCGGCGATCTGGCAGGTTTTGTGAACCTGTATTACGAATACAACGAGGATTGGCCCCACTTTCTCCCCCGCCGTCCCTTTCCTCAGACCTTCTCCCTCGACAACCCGTTCACGCCGGTCATAACCAAAGGCGATCCTCACGGCCCCACGATGTACGTCATTCACGATTCGTTCGGTAATTACCTGGGGCCGTTCCTCGGACCGCATTTCAGCCGCGCGGACTGGCAATGGACCAACGTCCTGGCCGGCCCATTGGTCGCGAAAGCCAAGCCCGATATCGTGATCGACGAATTTCTCGAACGCTGGTTGTATGCGCCGCTGCCGATGGATACCGAGGACGTTCGCAATACCCCGATGCAAGGGCGCGAAGAATATGTCCATGACGCCCGCGACAACCATGGCGCGGGTTGAGCCGAAGGGGGCCATCCTCTTTCCCGCCCAACGCCGCCCTCACTGGCGCCTCACGCTCGTGCGCGTCCTGGCCACGCTGTTCCTCGCATCGCTGTTTCTCCCGCTGATCGGAGTTTTCTTTCATTGGGACCCGGCCGGTGGTTCCAACGAGAACCGCCGGCTCGCAGAACGGCCTTCGCTTCCCCGCTCTTTTAACGACCTCACCCGCTACTCCGAACGCTGGCTCAGCTTCTACCGCGATCATTTCGGCTTACGCAATACCCTCATCCGCGCCGTCGCCATCACCCGGTTCCACGGCCTGCGCGACGAGATGGACGGAAACGTCGTGATCGGCAAAGACGGCTGGCTCTTCCTCCGGTCCGACGGCGACGAGAATTTCATCGCCTACCGCGGCCTCAATCCGCTGTCCGACGATCAACTTGACGCCTGGCAAAATCTTCTCGAAAAACGCAATGTCTGGCTCGCCGCCCAAGGCATCCCCTTTCTCGTTGTCATCCCCCCCGACAAAGAAACCATCTACCCCGAACACCTCCCGCCGGAATTAACGCCCGTCCGCCCGGAGTCCCGGTTGGACCAGCTTGTCAATCGCCTTCGCCAGTCCCATTCCCCAATCCATTTTCTGGACCTGCGGCCGGCCCTGCTGGCCGCAAAGCCGTCCGGGCTCCTTTATCACCGGACCGACACCCATTGGAACGATTCCGGCGCGTTTGTCGGCTACCGCGAGATTATCCACGCCGTTCAAGGTCTTTTGCCGCAATGGAAAATCGTTCCTCAAACCCTCGATGATTTTACGGTCGGCCCGCCCGGCCCCGAGGTCGGAGACTTGGCTAGGATGATGGACATGCCCGATCAATACCCCGATCGCGGATTTCCACTCATCCGAAAGAAGTTTTATCCCGTGCCTCCGGAACTGGCCGATACTCACAGCGTCATTGCTATCGACAATCAAGATCCAAAACTAAGTCCAAAACTGCCCCGGCTGGTTTTCTACCGCGATTCATTCGCCATCGGCCTGGTCCCGATGCTTGGCCCCCATTTCAGCCGCATTGTGTACGCGTTCCAATACTCGATGGACCCGGCCCTGATCCAGGCGGAGAAGCCAGATTTGGTCATCGACGAATTCCTCGAACGCAATCTGTATCTCAATCCACCCACCGATCCGCCGGCAATACGCAAATTCACCGCCCCTTGACCCGCGCACGCCATTCAAAGCCCAGGGAGCTTGCAATCCGGGGGTATCGCACCTTGGCGTCAAAACCGTTAAACTATAAGGACTTTGCAAGGGAAGAGATCGGCGTGAATCGAAGTAAACCGTCGCCGCCGGCTGAAATGGACGCCGCGGCGCTGCTCCAGCGCAGCGCCCAATACGTGACGGACTTTTTTTCGCGGTTGAACGATCGATTTCCCACCGCCCCGCCCAAGCTCCTTGAGGCGATCCAATACAGTCTGATGGCCGGTGGAAAACGTCTGCGCCCGGCGCTGGTTCTGGAAAGCGCCCGAGCCTGCCAGGATCATCAGGATGCGGCCGAGCCGTCGCCCACGGCCGTGGCGGCCGCGGCGGCCATGGAGCTTATCCACACCTTCAGCCTCGTTCACGACGATCTTCCGGCCATGGACGATGACGACCTGCGCCGCGGCCGGCCCACCAACCACAAGGTCTACGGCGAGGCGATGGCCATCCTGGCCGGCGACGCCATGACCACTATCGCCTTTGAAATCCTCGCCGCCGATGCCGAGCCTGCGCTGGTCCCAGCCCTTGTCGGCGAATTGGCCCGAGCCTCCGGACCGGCCGGCATGATCGGAGGCCAAGTCCTCGACATGGATGAACGTCAGCCCCCGCGCAATCTCCCCGAACTGCAACGTCTCCATCGCATGAAAACCGGGGCGCTCCTGACCGCCTCCTGCAGAATGGGCGCCATCGCCGCCGCCGCCGATTCCCCTCAATTGCAAGCTCTTGACGCCTTTGGCCGGCATCTTGGATTGGCGTTTCAGATCGTGGATGACATTCTCGACCAGACCTCCACCCCACAGGAGCTTGGCAAGGCCACGAAAAAGGACGCCGCCAAAGGGAAGGTGACTTATCCCATGCTGATCGGCCTGGAGAAAAGCAGGGCCGAGGCTCGCCAGAACCTTTCCGCCGCCTTGGCCGCGATTGACCCATTTGGCGCGCGTGCCAAGGGCCTGCGGGCCTTGGCCGCCTTCGTCGTCGAAAGGAACAAATAAACGCCGATTTGCTAAACTTTGCCCAGGTTCGGCATTCTCCCCATTTACTCCCACCGTCCAGCACGGTACAAAGGGAACGGGCGAGGGCCGGAGATGCCGTTGGAAGTCGAATTATTTGCAGCGCAATGTCGCATGGCCGCAGTTGAATCTTCCGTCGGGGGCCGCGGCCATGCCCGGGCAAGGACGCTCGGTTTGCTGGAGAT